>NZ_JAAKOV010000013.1:0-145555 GCF_049171595.1 Aeromonas sp. 603607 | reverse complement strand
GACGCAGCTTTTGCTGCTGCGGGAGTGGCATTCTACTCAACCGCCTTCTCGAGTCAAGCCTTATTTGCAAAGGCTTTCTCGAGGTTATCGACCCGGTCGTTTGCGTTGCCGCTTGCCGTGTCGATGGGGCGCATTATAGAGAGATTGATCACATTGGCAAGGGCCAAAATGCAATAAAATCGCAAAAAACTGCACTTTATTGGTTATTCATATCAACCAACAAGCTTTGCACAGACTTATCCACAGAAAGGCGTAAAATCCGGATTGTTTGCGGCCATAACACAGCGCTTATCAGGTGGTTGTGCACGCAGTTCGCCAGCCATCCCCTCACCAGTCAGCTATCTTTGCCTTTTATATAGAGGCAATCACGCCAGCCCGGCCTCCTTTATCCACTCCGCCACCAGCTCGCGGAGGGGCAGCTCACGACAACCGGAGAGATCCTGCCCCGCCCAGAGCGGAGAGAACCCGCTATCGCCCCGGGACTCCGCCACTGAGCGCAGCAAAGCCAGGGCGCCACTGGCATAAGGGAAGCAAGGCGCCAGATCCGAGAGCGGGCCCAGCTCCCGCATCAACCGGTTGCGGATGCCGCGGGCGGGGCGGCCGCTGAACAGATTGGTCAGCGCCGTATGCTCGCCTCGAGATGAGTGAAGCGCCGCACGATGCAGCGGCGAGGTAGTCGCCTCATGGCAACAGAGAAAGGCGGTACCCATCTGCACGGCGCTCGCCCCCAGCGCCAGCGCGTTGGCAATCCCCTTGCCATCGACGATGCCACCGGCGGCGATCACCGGCAGGTCGATCGCGGCAAGGATCTGTGGCAGCAAGGTAAAGGTGCTCTGCTGCAGCGCGAGATCATCAGAGAGGAAATGGCCGCGATGACCGCCCGCTTCCAACCCCTGCGCAATCACCGCATCTGCACCATGGTGAGCAAGCCACTGTGCCTCGGCCACCGTGGTGGCGCTGGCCAGCACATAGGCGCCGCTCGCCTTCACGCTGGCAAGCAGCTCGGGGGCTGGCAATCCAAAATGGAAGCTGACAACCGCCGACCTGAACCCGGTCAGCAGCTCGGCATGTTGTGCGTTGAACGGTGCTCGGGTGGGCGCCCTGGCTGCGGCAGCCGTTGCTGCCGCCATGCTGATGTCAAACTCGGCATAGTAGGGAGAGAGCGCCTGTTGCCAGCGCATCTGTTGATCAGGATCTGGCTCCTCCTGCCGATGGCAGAAGAAGTTGACGTTGAAGGGGCCATCGGTCGCAGCTCGCATCGCCTGCAGCTGGGTGGATAACTGCTCGCTGCCGAGCATGGCCGCCGGCAAGGAGCCCAGCAGGCCTGCCTGACAGGCGGCGATGGCCAGCCGGTGATCCTGCACACCTGCCATGGGGGCCTGGATCAGCGGGTAACGCAGGCCGAGACGACGAGCAAAACGGGAAGGGGCATCCATGATCCAGACTCCTTTCTGCAAATGGCGGGAACAGAGCGGGCCCATCATGGGCCCGCTCACGCTAGTGACACATCAACGCACGCTGCGCAGCAGGAAATCCGGCTGACCGCAGGAGCGGCGCTCGCGCTTTTGCATCTCGGCGGAACAGGTGACCGCATCCGTCCCCTCTTTATTGACGCAGATGTAGATCTCCCGCAGGAAGCGGCCACCATCGGCGCACGCTACCGTGATGTTGTCGGGAGCCAGCCACTCGTTGGCGCTCGCCAGATCAGCCTTGAGCTGGAAGGTGCTCTTGCGCAGCGGCTCTTCCGGGGATTGATAAGCCGCCGGGATCTTCACCTTCTGGCGCAGGTCGCTTGCCAGCTGATGGAATTGGGGCTGACTCAGGCCGGAGCAGGTGCCGTGCTTCTCCCACTCATGGCGATAGAGAAAACGGCTGGGGTAGAGGCCGGCAAACTCCTGCTCCATGTTGGCGTCGAGCCGTTCGCGGGTGCAGTTGCCGGGGTAACCGCGATCGTACTGGGGCCAGAGACCGTGCAACACAAAGCCCAGCTTGCGGGAACATTGATCCTTGTCCGCAGGTTTGACGGCGCAGTGCTCGGGCGACCAGGAGAGCGCCAGGGCATAGTAATCAAAGTCACCCGCCACCCCTTTCGCCTGCACCGCAGAGGAGAGCAGCAAACCACCAGCCAACAGGGCCATCATCTTCTTCATCTTTATATCCATCCAAACCGACTCTCGGGATGGCAGCCATGCTCCCATATTCCGGCGAGCGGAAACAGTGATCGCGGCACTGCTTGCGACAAGGGTCAGACCAGTCAGGGCTTTCACCGAGGAGCGACGAGGGGTAAGCTGACCGACCGGTGGACGCCTCGTCCACCACCCAAGCACTCCTCTTGGCAACCACAGGATGTAACATGATCCGCAAAAATCCCTCCGGCCACCTGCCGGTCATCGATGAATCCGCCTATATCGACAAAACTGCCATCATCTGCGGCAAGGTGATCATCAAAGAGAATGTCTTCGTCGGCCCCTACGCGGTGATCCGCGCCGACGAGGTGGATGCCAACGGCGAGATGGAGCCCATCGTCATCGGCGCCAACTCCAACATTCAGGACGGGGTGGTGATCCACTCCAAATCCGGCGCCGCCGTCACCATCGGCGAATACACCTCCATCGCCCACCGCTCCATCGTCCACGGGCCGTGCGAAGTGGGGAACCGGGTCTTTATCGGTTTCAACAGCGTGCTGTTCAACTGCCATATCGGCGATGGTGCCGTGGTGCGTCACAACTCGGTGATCGATGGCTGCGATCTGCCGCCGGAGTTCTACGTCCCCTCCACCACCCGCATCAACCAGCAGAGCGATCTGACCCATATCCCGCGGGTTTCAGTGGATGCCGCCGAGTTCTCCGAGGATGTGGCTCACACCAATATCGATCTGGTCAAAGGATACAAGGCGCTCTCCAACGAGTTCTGATCCCTTTCTTTATTACCAGAGAACGAAACGGGCGCCGAGGCGCCCGTTGCTGTTTCTATCGCGACTTATATATGTGCGGATCAGGAGCACTTCTTCAGGCTGATATGCCAGTTGGCACCGGATTGCACCTGATGCTTGGCAGCGAAGCTGTCCATGTTCAGCGCCACCGACACCTGCAGCAGGCTGTTGAGGTAGACCAGCGGCTGCCCTTCCGGCACATCGCCAAAGCTGCTGACATAGGGGGCCTTGCCGTCATATTTCAGTGCAGAGCCTTCGCTGATCTTGATGCAGGCGGTATCCCCCTTGTTGATCCCGGTCTTGGTCAGCAGGGTATCGTCGATGTTGGTCCAGACGTTGCCGTACTGCACATCGAGGATCGGGATGGTGCCTTTGAGGGTGCCATCCTTCTCGGCTACCGCAGCCTGATAGGGGATCTTCACCACCTCGGCAGGCAGTTTCGGGCCCACCTGCTCGTAGCTGATGGCACCGGACGCGAGCCGGGCGCCGGTGTAGGCATACACATCGCGACCATGGAAGGTGTAGGACTTTTCGGAGCCCATGAGGCGGTTGGTCTTCTCGTCGATCTGGCGCACGGTGTCGATGCCGAAGTGTTCGGCTACCAGAGTCAGGGTGCCGTTATCCGGGCTGACGATGTAGTGGCCGCTCTTGGTCTTGAGCACCACCGACTTGCGATCGGTGCCGACACCCGGATCCACCACGCTGACGAACACAGTGCCCTTGGGCCAGTACTGCAGGGTCTGATAGAGGCGGTAGGAGGCTTCCCAGATGTTGTAGGCCGGGATCTCGTGGGTCAGGTCATAGAGCGGCAGGGTGCGATCCACCCCGAAGGCGACCCCCTTCATGGCCGAGACGGCGCCATCTTTGAGGCCAAAGTCGGTCTGGATCACCAGCGCCTCGTTGGCGGTGGCAACACAGCTGGCCAGCAGCAGGGCGAGCGCAATGGCGCGGGGAGCGGTACGAATATCCATATCTGAACTCCTGAAACGGTGGCAATGAGTGGTCAAAAACCTTCATTTGGCCATCCAGACTGCCACAACGAGGATTTATTGCAAGGTGTTAACACCAAAGTGAGCCGCCACTCGCAAAACAGAGGGGCTATGGCAGAAATTGTGCTCGCCAAAGCCGGTTGATGGCATTATCAAAAGAGGGTTGTCACACTCGCCCCCGACAGGAGTCCCGCACCATGAATCCCGCCCCCGATAGCACACTGTTACTGGAGATTGGTGAGCAGCGCAGTCAGGTCTGGCTTGGCCATGCCGATGCTCCCCTCGCCAGCTGGACGCTCGCCTTCGGCACCCGCGCCATCCAGCCCGGGCCATTTCGCCACGCGCCGCCCACCCCGCTCGAACTGGAGCGCGCCATCATGGTGGTGGAAGATGAGTTGATGCGCATCGCTCCCGAAATACCGCCCGGTCTGCCCCTCACTCTGCACAGCGAACCCTCGCTGGCCGAAGCGCTGGGGGACAATGAACTCAGCCGGGATCTGGTGGAGCAAGCCTTTGGCCAGCTGGCCGCGATGGCGGAAGGGGATCCCCTCGCCGCCAGCTTGCTGCCACGCGACGAGCACTTTGCCGCCGTGCTGCTGATCGTCAGGGAGTGGCTGCACCATCTGGCCAGCGAGAGCGTGCTGATCGTGGAGTAGTGTCATGGCTGATGCCCCTTGCACTGCCGACTCGCGGTAAAACAGAAGCGCGGCGACGAGGTCCTGCGCCACCGCCATGCGCGACATGCAAAACCGGGAGCTATGCGCCCTTGCTCATCATCGCCTTCTGCCGCGCCCCCAGCTTCTGTTACCATCGCGGCCACGATCACTCATTGCATCGCGGCCGCTGGCCGCGATAACCCCGACTGGTGCCCCTATGTCCACAGCCTCCTTTGCCGAACTGGCCCTCTCCCCCCGTCTGCAGCAGACCCTGACCGAGCTCGGCTATGCCGCCCCCACCCCCATTCAGGCTCGTGCCATCCCCGTCATTCTGGCAGGGCGGGATCTGATGGCGGGGGCCCAGACCGGCACCGGCAAAACCGCCGCCTTTGTGCTGCCGCTGCTGGAGCAGTTGCTGGCGCAGCCGCAAGCAGAATCCCCGCGCCCAATCCGCGCGCTGGTGCTGGTGCCGACCCGCGAGCTGGCGGTGCAGGTTGCCGAGAGTGTGGCGCACTACGGTCAGGGCACCGGTCTCACCAGCACGCTGGTCTACGGCGGGGTGAGCATCGCGGCGCAGGTCGAGGCGCTTCAAGCCGGGGTGGATCTGCTGATCGCCACCCCGGGCCGTCTGCTCGACCATCTGCGGCAGGGGGCATTGAGCCTTGATAGCCTGCGCCATCTGGTGTTTGACGAGGCCGATCGCATGCTCGACATGGGCTTTATGGACGAGATCAAGGCGCTGCTCAAACAGATCCCGGTGGATCGCCAAACCCTGCTCTTCTCCGCCACCTGCGACGACAACCTGTTTGCCCTCTGCAAGGTGCTGCTGCGCGACCCCGAGCTGATTGAAGTAGCGCCGCGCAACACCACGGCGGCCGAGGTGGAACAGCGGGTCTACACGGTGGACAGCGATCGCAAGCTGGCGCTGGTCGAACACATGCTGAAAGTGAAAGGGTGGGCACCGGCGCTGATCTTCAGCCGCACCCGTCAGGGGGCCGACAAACTGGCCCAGCAGCTTGGCAAGGCGGGCATCAATGCGCTGGCCTTCCACGGCGATCTGTCGCAAAGCGCGCGAGAAAAAGTGCTGCTGGAGTTTCGCGCCGGCACCCTGCAGGCGCTGGTTGCCACCGATGTGGCAGCCCGCGGCCTCGATATCAGCGATCTCAACTATGTGATTAACCTCGAGTTCCCGTTTGTGGCGGAGGATTACGTCCACCGTATCGGTCGCACCGGTCGCGCCGGCAACAAGGGGCTCGCCATTACCCTGTTCAGCCCGGAAGATGCGCCCCTGCTGGAGAAGGTGGAAGCGGTACTCGACACCCGCTTGCCCCAGCAGTGGTTTCCGGGCTTTGAGCCGGATCTCACCCGCTTCGAGCCCGAGCCGCGCCGCAATAGCAAGGCGGCCCAGAAGCAGCGCGCCAGAAAGCAGGCCCTCGCTGGCAACAAGGGTGGCAAGGGCAAGCGTTAAACCGCTCCTGCGCCGCCAATAAAAAAACGCCCGCACGGGCGTTTTTTGTTATCTGACCAAAGCCAGCTCTTGGCGAGTCACACCCTAACGGGTCGCCAGCACCAGTGGCAGGGATCGCAAGATCTGTCGCTCCGCCAGGGTCGAGAGGATAAACATCACCATATAGCCGAGGCCCAGCGCCACGATAATCGCCACCACGTTGGCGGTAAACTCGGCCACCAGATAGTAGGCGGCGACCAGCGCCACTATGCCCGCCAGCCGGATCAGCAAACTCTGGGTAAAATAACCGTGGGCCTTGATGTAGGCGAGCTGATAGCCATTCAGCATCATAAAGATGAAGAAGATGGAGAAGTGGAACAGCACCGGCACCGCCCCCACGTAGTCGGCGGGGAAGAACAGCAGCACCAGCGGCTTGCCCGCCAGCAACATCAAGCCAAAGAAGGCCAGACTGACGATGGCGGAGAGACGGAAGATCCAGCGCCGGATCATCCTGATCTGGCGGTGATCGCCATTGCGCAGATTGACCGCCAGCTCAGGCAGCACAAAGCGGTAGATGGGGAAGACAAACAAGGTGGTCATATAGGTGAAGATGGGGCGCACCACCACCTGAAAATCCCCCAGCTCGTCGAGGCTGAAGTGGCGGATGGTGAGCAGCACTGTGATGTAAATCATCAGGATGCTGGCCCCCGCCTCCAGAGAGGCGGTAAAGCTCTTCTTCACATAGCTCACCATCTCGGGGCCGAGCGCCACCTTGGCGAGCGGCCTGGTGGCGATGGCCCGGCGCCGCGAAACATACATATAGCTGGCGATAGCGAGCGAGGAGAAGGTCAGCCCATAGAAGAGCGAAGCGAGCGCATCCATCCCGAGCCCAAAGTAGCAGGCCATAAACAGCAGGCCGTTGGCCAGCGGCTCCAGCCAGGTGACCCGATTGGAGAGCTCATACATCCGGTACATGGCCACCAGATTGGTGAAGTAGACCTTGAGCCCCAGCCCGAAGATAACCCCCACCAGTTGCAGATACTCCACCCGGATATGGAGCCCGTGCTTGATATAGGGGATCACCGCCCCCCAGGTGAGCAGCACAATGCCGATGAGGAAGTAGCGAAAGATATTGATGATGTCCCGATCATTTTTGGTCTGGGAGTAGCTCACCACCATGGAGGAGCGAAAACCTGTCATCAGGATAAAGGAGAGGGAGATCAAATCGACCACGCTGTTGAACAGCGCCAGCTCCCCCTTGGCGACCCACTGCGCCAGCCACACCTTGAAGGCGAAGCCGATAACGATGCTGACCAGCGAGGCCCACATCCCGGTGATAAAGGCCTGCTTGAGGCGCGCGAGAGAGGCGTATTGCATAACGAAAATGGATAACTTTCAGGGAAAAGAGAGAGGGCTATCTTATGAAAGCCCACCTCCCTTGAACAGCGTTAATACCACGCACTCACAG
Source organism: Aeromonas sp. 603607 (assembly GCF_049171595.1). Taxonomy (NCBI): domain Bacteria; kingdom Pseudomonadati; phylum Pseudomonadota; class Gammaproteobacteria; order Aeromonadales; family Aeromonadaceae; genus Aeromonas; species Aeromonas sp. 603607. The sequence continues at coordinate 138,063 of NZ_JAAKOV010000013.1, read as the reverse complement.
CCACCAAAAAAGCCGCAACAGCAAAACCCCCCTTATTTCCTGAAAGCGGGCGTTTTGTGGTGTGCCGTTATGGCTGCTGATTGCAGCGATGGCTCGGCTTGCTGCCAGTCTGTCGCGCAACCCTTATGACTGCGGCACCGCCTTGATCAGCGCCTCGTAGTGATCAATCAGCTCAGGGCCGTGCAGCGGCGAGTCGTGACCGCCAATCACCGTCTTGATCGGCAGCTTCATCGCCTTGAGCCGCTCGATGGTCTGCGGATAGGCCTTCACATTGGCAAAGCTCAGGTTGCCCAGCTTCTCCTTGAGGATACAGTTGCCATAGAGCACCTGCTCGTCGGGGAAGTAGACAAAGATGCCGTCCGGCGTATGGGCCGGGCCCGCGTAGAAGGCGCGCACCTTGCCATCTTGCAGGGTGAAGTCGCCATCGTGCACCACGTTGGGCAGTACCAGCGGCAGATCCGGATACTCCGGCAGCCCCTTGCGGGTAAAGGCGACAATCTCGGCCCAGTCGCTCTTCATCAGATCCCGGGTCTGGCGCGTCGCCACCACCTTGGCCCCGATGGACTTCCAGTAGGCATTACCACCCGCCCGGTCGGTGTGGTAGTTGGTGTTGATCACCTCCAGCACCGGCTTGCTGCTGACCCGTTTAATGAGCTTATGCAGCTCGCGAGCGGTATCCGGCGTCCAGGTCGCCCCCACTACCGTCACCCCCTTGGCCCCGAAATAGACCATGGAGTTCTCTTTGACGTAGTAGTTATCCTCCACCACATAGACAGGGCCGCTCACCTGCTTGAGCTCGATCCCCGCCGCCCGCACGCTGCCGCCCCAAAAACTCGCCATCAGCACCACGGCCCCGGCCAATCCACACTTCATCCAACCTTTCATCATCTTGCTCCCTCGAACCAACCGCCCCTCGCCACCCCTGTGGCAAGCCAGGCCTTTTAAGCAGTGGGCAGAAGATACGGGGGATTTGTGAGGGGAAAATGAGGCTGTGTGAAGAGAAGGTGAAGTCGGGGGGACGTCGTCGCCAATCCCGCAAGACACGACATAGCAGGCCACCCCAAACCACGTAGGGACGATTAGCGCAGCGTAATCGTCCGCATACCGCCGCGCACCGAGTTACGGCAAGACCGACAGGAAACTCTGGATACCAGCGGCTTCTCGGCCACCTTTCGCGATCGTCCGAATACGCTGCGCTATTCAGTTTCTACGGCTCTACGAGATGAGCATATGGCGCACAACATACGAAATGTACATGAGCCGAAATGCTGGGAATCCCTGAATATCCCAAGTTACAATGAGCAGGAAAATCACCTTCAACAGCTTCACTTGGAGATATAGATGGGAAGGCAAGCTGGGCACCATTATATTCCGGCTAGCTATTTAGCTGGATTTACCATGGACAATAATAAAAGTGCACAATTTTGTGTAGTTCCCGTCGATGGAAAAAAACTTATAAAACTAGCCCTACCAATGTTTGTAAATCAAGAGATTATTACTCCCTGCCTGGATTGGCAGACAGCTTATCAATTGAAAAATTCTATGCCACAGATATTGAACCAAAAATAAAACTTACTTTAGATTTTATGGAAAATAATAAAGCTATACCATCTAAAGAAGATTTGACTGGCCTATTTTTATTAGGTGCCACTTTGTGGTTAAGAAACCCAAAGAGAAGAAACTTACTAACTGAAAATTTACTTTATATAGAGAACTTCATTGATGATGGCTTAAGTGATGGAATCAAAGTAACTAACAGACATAAACTCATGGCAACAAAAGGTAATATCATATCAGCGGAGCTAACATCGTTAAAAATAGCTATTAACTCCTTTAGTAATAAACACTTTCAACTCTTCATATCTGAGCCTTCACAAAAGTTCATTACATCTGATAACCCATGTTATATCAGCCATCGATATATGATGAAAGGAATATATTTAGGTCTCGATACACCTGAAAATGAAATCTGTTTTCCTATTAATAAAAACATGGCAGTGATAGCGAGAAATGAACCTTGTAAACAGTCAACATTTAAAGCAGATGAAAAATTTGTTTCGCTATTAAACACAAAAATAGCGGGAACTGCTCAGAGGTATTTCTTCACAGCAGAAGACTCTGTACTTTTGTTAGATAAAGACATGAAAACATATGAACATTTATTTAAGCCATCAGAAGGTTGGCATCAAAAATAACACTTTCCACACATCCATCTAACTATGAAAATTAATTCCAATCACTTGCTTATATTTACTTATTGGGTTGAGAATGGAAAATAAAAAAACCACCCACATAGTGATGGGTGGTTATATTTTCATTATCCCCAGACGAACACGGGCTATTTAGCCCCAACTACCAATCACCCCAACGACGGCGTCCGCGGCGGCACCATCCGCTTGCTGCCGGTGGACTCGAAGGCCGAGGCAAAGCGCAGCAGGTTGTTGTCGTCATAGGCGCGACCGGCGAAGGTCAGGCCCACCGGCATACCGATATCAGCCATCACCCCCATGGGGACGGTGACGGTCGGCACGCCGAGGTGGCGAATGGCGAGGTTGCCGTTGGCAACCCAGATGCCGTTGCTCCAGGCGATATCGGCGGAGGCCGGATTCACATCCGCATCAGCCGGGGCGACGTCGGCGACGGTGGGGAACAGCACGGCGTCGAGCTTGAGCCCGTCCATCCACTCCTCGAGATCCAGCTTGCGGGTCTTCTCCAGAGCGCGCAGGCCGTCCGGCACTGTGGGGATCTCGTCAAAGCGCTTGATACCGCGCTTGGCCATATTGACGTACTCGTCCATGCCCGCCGCCAGATCGCCCTCGCGGTTCGGCAGGGTGCCCGGATCGTGGGGGAAGATCTTCGGCCCATCGACATCGGCCAGCTTGTTCAACTTGGGATCGCCGTTGGCGCGCAGGAAGTCGTCGAACGCCCAGCCGGAGAGCTCCCACAGCTCGTCGTTGAGAAACTCCGGGCTCACGATGCCGCGATTGAACACAGTCGGCGCGCCGGGTCGGTCCCCTTCGCAGTTGGATACCAGCGGGAAGTCCACTTCGATGACTTCGGCGCCAGCGGCTTCCAGCGTCTTGCGCGCATCTTCCCAGAGGGCGATCACGGTCTCACGGGTATGGATGCGCTGACCGGTCGGGCCGCCGATGCCGGGGTTTTCGCTGGTGCCGGCCAGTTCATCCTTGTTGATAAACATGCGCGGCACGCCGAGGCGCTTGCCCTTGAGGGCATCGGCCTTGGCAGCCAGATCCAGATAGGAAGCCGGACGCACTTCGGAGGCCTTGGGCAGTTGCACCCAGGGCTGCATGCGCCACAGATCGCCACGGGTGTCGGCATCGTCGGCGACCACTACGTCGAGCACTTCCAGCAGATCGTTCATGGTGCGGGCATAAGGCACCACCACATCCATGGTCGGAGTCAGCGGCCAGTTGCCGCGTACCGAGATGACCCCACGGGACGGGGTGTAGGCGCACAGGCCGTTATTGGAGGCCGGGCCACGGCCGCTCGACCAGGTCTCTTCGGCCAGACCAAAGGCGGAGAAGCTGGCAGCGGTGGCGGTACCGGCGCCGTTGGAGGAGCCGGAGGCAAACGGCGCAGTCAGGTAGTCGGCGTTGTAGGGGCTCTCGGCACGGCCATAGACGCCGCGCTGCATGCCACCATTGGCCATCGGCGGCATATTGGTTTTGCCAAGGCAGATGGCACCGGCGGCGCGCAGGCGCTCAACGGTAAAGGCATCGCGCTGGGCCACCAGATCCTTGAAGGCCGGGCTGCCGGAGGCGGCGGTCAGCCCCTTGACCAGATAGCTGTCTTTGGCGGTGTAGGGGATGCCGTCGAGCGGGCTCAGGGTCTCGCCACGGGCGCGGCGGGCATCAGAAGCCTCGGCCTCTTTCAGCGCATCGGGATTGGCGACCACCACGGCGTTGAGTTTGGTGGCAGTCTCGGGGCCGTTGTAGGCCTCGATCCGGGCCAGATAGGCCTTGACCAGTTCGACCGCTGTGGTGCGGCCTGATTCGAGCGCTGCACGCAGCTCGGCAATGGAAACCTCGGTCACTTCGATCATGGGGATCTCCTGTAAAAGGGTGACTGTTTGTCATGATGATCGCCGCATCAGCGCCTGCGACCATCACACCATCAAGAGATAAAACCCCACTGAGTGGGGTTTGGAATACTCACCGGAACCGGTTCTTATTTGCCGGAAGGGATCTGCTGGGTAATGCAGTGAATATTGCCACCGCCCAGCAGGATCTCGCGGGCCGGCACGCCGACCACGGTGTGCTCCGGGAAGATCTCTTCCAGAATGCGCTGGGCTTCACCATCGGTGGCGGCATCCAGCAGCGGATAGACGATGCGATCGTTGGTGATAAGGAAGTTCACATAGGAACCGGCCAGACGGCCTTCTGCCTCGCGCGGCACACCGGTACCGCTCTCGACACCGGCAGACTCCTCTTCAGTGCAGAACAGCGGGCCCGGCTGGGGCAGCTTCCACACTTTCAGCTTGCGACCCTTGGCATCGACCGCCGCTTCCAGCACCTTGAGGGCGGCCACGGAGCGGGCGTACTGGGGATCGTTCTGATCGTCAGTCCAGTGCAGGGCCACTTCACCCGGACGCACGAAGCAGCACATGTTGTCGATGTGGCCATCGGTTTCGTCCATGTAGACGCCTTCGTCCAGCCAGATAAAGCTGGTGACGCCCAGATAGTCGCGCAGGTGCGCTTCGATCTGCTCTTTGGTCAGGTGCGGGTTGCGGTTTTCGTTGAGCAGGCACTCGGCGGTGGTCAGGCAGGTGCCTTCGCCATCGACGTGGATGGAGCCCCCTTCCAGAATCAGCGGCGCGTCGTAACGAGCCATGCCGTGCTGGGCCAGCATCTGGGCAGCGACCTCTTCATCCTGATTCCACGGGTAGTAGAGACCGCCCTTGTGACCGCCCCAGGCGTTGAAGCCCCAATCCACGCCACGGCACTCGCCTGCGGCGTTGGTAACGATGGTCGGGCCGGTATCGCGGGCCCAGCAGTCATCGCTGTTCATTTCGACCAGGGTGACGTGGGCGGGCATGATGGCGCGAGCCTGCTCCATAAACTGGGCCGGAACTCCCATAAAGACCGGGGTGGCTTGCCCAATGGCATCGGCCACCTTGGCGAAGGTCTCTTGCGCGAAGCGACCGGCTACGCGCCAGTTGTCCGGGCGAAACGGCCAGATCATCCAGACGGCCTGCTGGTGCGCCCACTCGGCGGGCATGGTGAAGCCGTCGGCGGCCGGCGTGGAGTTAATGGTCTTGATGCTCATCGCAAGGCTCCTTGCATGGATTGAGGCCCCCGTTTACGCCCGATGCGGCGCGGGAACCCGGAAAAATAACAGTGGGTCGCAGATTAAGACGTTGCGCCCCCATCCATCAAATGAATAGGATGGATTGTCCCATAAACACGGCGAATAATCCCCCCCATGAAACTGCACCAGCTCGACCTCAATCTGCTGCTCGCGTTTGACGCCCTGATGACGCAGGGCAGCGTCACCCGCGCCGCCGAAGCGCTCTTTATCAGCCAGCCCGCCATGAGCCACTCCCTTAACCGGCTGCGCACCTTTCTCGGCGACCCGCTGCTGGTGCGCACCCCGCAGGGGATGCTGCCGACCCCGCGCGCCCAGCGGCTGCATCTCGGGGTGCAGCAGGCGCTGCGGCTGCTGGAGCAGCAGCTCACCGAGGAAGAAGAGTTCGAGCCGAGCCAGTCGAAGCGGCGCTTCGTGCTCTGCACCACAGATTACGTGGAGTGCGTGCTGATCCCGCCGCTTATTCAGCGGCTCAGACGGCTAGCGCCGGGGGTCACCATCGAGATCCGCATCCTGCGCGACACCCTGCCCGAAGCCGAGCTGGCGAGCGGCGAGATCGATCTGGTGCTGGGCTTTGACGAGTACATGCAGGTGCCGGGGTATCTCGGCAAAGAGACCTGGCTCACCGAACCGCTGGCCGGACTGGTGCGCGCCGATCTGCCGATTGCCAAATCGGCCCCCGCCGGCGCCGAGGATGATCCCTCCCAGTGGATGGAACGCATCACCCTGCAGCAGCTCATCGCCATGCCCCATGTGTTCCACTCGCCGCTGGGCACCTCGGAGGCGAGCCTCGACCGCTATCTGAAGAGTCAGGGCTTTAGCCGCACCATCTCGGTCAACAGCCAGAGTTATATGTCCGCCGCCGCCATCGTCAGCCAGAGCGATCACCTGCTGGTGCTGCCCAGCATGGTAGCCGAGCTGCTCGCCACCCACTGGCCGCTGAAAAGCCTGCCGCTGCCCGAGGACGTACCCGACTACCACCTCAACTGCGTCTGGCATCCTGTGCACGCGCAGCAACCGGCGCTGGTATGGCTAAAAGATTTGATGAAAGAGATAGTGGGGCCGAGGTAAGACCGCGGCGTCTGGCATACCCCATCGACGCATACGCAACAACCGGCGCAGGTGTGGCTCAAGGATTTGATGAAGGAGCTTGTTGGCCGACCACGATGCCCAAACCGAACCGCGATCAATTCCCTCTCCCTCCGGGAGAGGGTTAGGGTGAGGGCTGCTTCTGCTCCCTCCCCCTCATCCCCAACCCTTCTCCCGCAAGGGGAGAAGGGAGCAGTTACGCTACCACTTGCAGCATCGCAGACAACCAGTTAGCCATAACACTCTCAATAAATTCAAAAACTTAAATTTATCTTCCTATTACCCAATCCAGCTTCCCCTGCTCGAATCCGGCAATGAACACAGTGATGATCAGCCCAATCCCAACCACAACTCGATCTGTTCCCTCTCCCATTGGGAGAGGGCTAGGGTGGGGGGACGCAATACCCAACCGGTAAACAGATGGGAAGCTAGCTATATCTATAAGACGATACAGAGTGGGAGCAATTAATGGAGAGCAACCGTGTTGCCAAGCGACTGAGACGAGATGCCACACAGGCAGAGCAGAAACTGTGGCAACAGTTGCGCAATCGCCGTCTGGCGGGGCTGAAATTTCGCCGCCAAATGCCCATCGGCCCCTATGTGGTGGACTTCATCTGCCTTGAACAGGGATTGGTCATCGAAGTGGATGGTTCGCAACATGGAACACTAGCGAACCAGATGCATGATGAGGCTCGGACAGCCTATCTCAATCAGCAGGGATTTCGGGTGATACGAGTGTGGAATAACGATGTACTGGGCAGGCTCAACTCCGCGCTGGATTTTATCCTGCTCTCATTACACCAATCCGATTGACCCCTTCTCCTCAATTCAAAAAGCAAAAACGGAGAAGGGGACACCCTATCCACTGACTATTTTTACGCCCGCAGGGCCCGCATCAGCTGGGCGACTACGTCGTCGAGCAGGGGACGATCGGGGCGGCACTGGGCGAAGGTGACCAGCCCTTGCAGGTTGATCAGCAGCATGGCGGTGAGGGTGTGGATATTGCTATCCGGGGCCAGTTCACCCTTGGCCTGCGCCTGTGTCAGCAACTCGGCCAGATCCTGCTCCAGCTCGCCATAGATCCCCTTGACCCGCTGGGTCAGCTCCTCATCCTGCTCGCTCAGCTCCATCATGGCGCGGGTCACCAGACAGGAGCCGCAGAGCGCCTCCCCCACAATCCGGTCGAGATAGGCAGCAAGGCCCGCCAGCGGGCTCGGGTTGTCGAGCAGGGAGCGGCGCAGGGTGCGTTTGCCCTCGACATAATGATCCACCGCCGCCAGCAGCAGGCCTCGCTTGTTACCAAAGGCGCCGTAGATGCTGCCCGGGTGCAGGCCGGTGGCAGCCACCAGCTCCTGCATGGTGGTCTTGGCATATCCCTTGGCGCGAAACGCTTCCATGGCATTTCGCAGTACCTCGTCCCGATCAAACTCGGCTATGCGCATGGTTCCTCCCGTGGGAAATGGTTCACCGGCAAGGGGCAACAGAGCCCGCCGATAAAGAGTGGCTGGAAAGGGCGGCAAGTTTACCCCAGCCGCCCGCTCGGGCCAACCTTCTTGAATGCGCATTCAAAAAAAGCTTGCGCCCGACGCAAAAAACGTCTTGAATGCACGTTCAAGAATAACCCGTTCAGGACAACCTATCATGAATACCCTGTTTCAGCCGTATCGACTCAATGACACTCTGACCCTGGCCAACCGTTTCATGATGGCCCCGCTCACCCGCTGCATGGCAGGCCCAGGTCTGGTGCCGACCGAGCAGATGGCTGCCTATTACGGCCGCCGCGCCGACATCGGCCTGATTGTCTCCGAAGCCGTCATCATCCGCCCCGATGCGCAGGGCTACCCCAATACACCGGGCCTCTTCACCCAGGCGCAGATCGATGGCTGGAAGAAAGTGACCAGTGCCGTACACGCCAAGGGCGGCAAGATCTTCGCCCAGCTGTGGCACGTCGGCCGCCTCTCCCACCCCTTCTTCCATCAGGCTGAAGTGTTGGCCCCCTCTGCCGTGGCGCACGAGGGCACTGTGCCCCGCATGCGCGAGCTGACCTATCAGGTGCCGCGCGCCCTGACCGAGGCCGAAATCGCCCAACTGGTACAGGATTACGCCCAAGCCGCAGCCAACGCCATCGAGGCGGGCTTTGACGGGGTGGAAATTCACGGTGCCAACGGCTACCTGATCGACCAGTTCCTGCACCACTCCACCAACCTGCGCACCGACAACTATGGTGGCAGCCCGGAAAAGATGAGCCGCTTCGCGCTGGAAGTGGTCGATGCCATCAGCGCCCGCATCGGCGGTGATCGGGTTGGTATTCGCCTCTCCCCGGGTGCCTATGTCCATCTGGCGGGCAGCCCGGAAGATCGCGCCGTGTTCGACTATCTGCTGGGCAAGCTGAACGATCGCCCGCTGGCCTATATCCACCTCGGCATCTTCGATGACAACCTAACCTTCGATTATCTGGGTGGCCGTGCCTCCGACTATCTGCGTGCCCACTACAAGGGCAATCTGGTCGGGGTGGGTAACTACGACGCCGAGCGCGCCGCTGCGGCCATCGAGGCTAACCGCTTCGATCTGGTGGCCATCGGTCGTCCACTTATCGCCAACCCGGACTATCTCGCCAAGGTGAAGAAGGGTGAAGCGCTGGAGCCCTACGCCGACACCATGCTGGCTGAGCTGGTATAACCACAAGCCATCGCCAGACGACAGGCAATAAAAAACGAGGGGAGCTATTGCTCCCCTCGTGCTATCTGGCTGATGCGCTGATCAGCTGGTGCGGGCTTAATTGGTACGGATGCTTAATTGGTACGAAATAGCGCCTCGATGGAGAGCCCCTGGCTCAGCAGGATCTCCCGCAGACGGCGCAGCCCCTCCACCTGGATCTGGCGTACCCGCTCGCGGGTCAGGCCAATCTCGGCTCCCACATCCTCGAGGGTGGCCGGCTCGTAGCCCAGCAGACCAAAACGACGGGCCAGCACTTCCCGCTGCTTGGGATTGAGCTCCTCCAGCCAGTGGACAATGCTGCTGCGCATATCATCTTCCTGTGACTCCAGCTCAGGCCCCATGCCGCGCTCGTCGGAGAGCACATCCAGCAGCGCCTTGTCGCGATCGCCGCCTATGGGGGTGTCCACCGAGGTGATCTTCTCGTTGAGTTTGAGCATGCGGTTCACATCATCCACCGAACGATCCAGCGCGAAGGCGATATCCTCGGCGGTCGGCTCGTGATCGAGACGGTGAGAGAGTTCGCGCGCGGTGCGCAGGTAAACGTTTAACTCTTTGACCACATGAATGGGCAGACGGATAGTGCGGGTCTGGTTCATGATGGCCCGCTCTATGGTCTGGCGGATCCACCAGGTGGCATAGGTAGAGAAACGGAAGCCCCGCTCGGGGTCGAACTTCTCGACCGCGCGGATAAGACCGAGGTTGCCCTCTTCGATAAGATCCAGCAGCACCAGGCCGCGGTTGTTGTAACGACGGGCGATTTTCACCACCAGTCGCAGGTTGGACTCGATCATGCGCTTGCGGGCGGCTTTGTCACCCCGCAAGGCACGACGGGCGTAGTAGACTTCCTCTTCGGCAGTGAGCAGCGGGGAGAAACCTATCTCCCCCAGATAGAGTTGCGTGGCATCCATCACCTTGTTCAGCTCAGGTGCCAGCAACTCATCGGAGATAGTCTCGTCCGCCTCGGCGGCTACCTCCTGCAACTCTTCTACCTCGTGAGATTCGGGTTCAGCGTCAAACTCTAACTCTGCATCCTGCATTACCAGTTGTTCTTGGCTCATGGTGTGTCTCCCTGACGTTACCAGAGTAAGACGGTCTCTCTGGGGTTAACGCTTTGGCAAATAGCTCATCGGATTGATCGACTTGCCTCTGTACCGGATCTCGAAATGCAATCGCACATCCGGCGCGTCCGTGCTACCCATGTTGGCAATGACCGAGCCCCCCTTGACGCTGTCCCCTTCCTTCACCCGCAACTCGTCGTTGTGTGCGTAAGCGGAGAGATAGTCATCATCATGCTTGAGGATAATCAGCTTGCCGTACCCCCTTAAAGCACTGCCAGCGTATACCACTTTACCGCTGCTGGCGGCGTAGACGGGTTGCCCCTTCTGGCCGGCTATGTCGATCCCCTTGTTACCCTGTTCTGCAACAGAGAACCCCTCGACAATCCGGCCTTTTGCGGGCCAGTGCCAAGCAAGTCTCGACTGGGGGTTGTTTATTTTTTGTTCTTTGGACTGAGCGTATTCCTTCGGTGCTGCCGGAGCAACGGATTTCTGAGAGATGAACGGCGTGGTCTGACCAGATCCACTCGGCTCGGCCAACGGACGCGGACCGCTGCTCGGACGGCTCACGGCCACCGGGGTCACGGTTGCCGGACGAGTCGCAGCCACCATCTGGGTCGAACCGCCGCCTGCGGTCTGGACATTGAGCACCTGACCCGGTTGCAGCGCATAGGGGGCGCTCAGGTTGTTGCTCTGGGCCAGCGCCTGCGGTGTCATGCCGAACTGGCGGCCGATGCTGCTCAGGGTATCGCCGCGGCGCACCTCATAGGTACCGGCACTGCGGCGGCTGCCAACACTGGCGCTGGAACCATCGAGTCGCAGTCGCTGCCCCGGATAGATGTTGTAGGGCGGGCTGATGTTGTTGAGGCTGGCCAGCGACGGCACATCGTTGCCGGAGTTGAAGGCGATGGAGTAGAGGGTATCGCCCCGTTTCACCACATAGCTGCCGCCCTGAATGGGGGCGCTGACCTGGGCACCGCTTTGGCGAGCCGGAATGGTCGAGACAAACTGCCCCTCATCAACACCATCTACCGGAGCTGCATTTTTACTGGAGGAGCAGGCAAGCAGCAGCCATGACAACACCACGACACTGCTTCCTTGCCAAATACGCGAACGCATAATGGATCCTTAACGACTAAACCAGAAATAGGCCACCACGGCCAGACCAATACAGAGCCAACCGAGCACATCTACGTAGTGCATCAGTTTGCGTTCCATCTTCTCGCCACCCCAGCGCATCAGGCCCGCAACCAGGAAAAAGCGCATGCCACGACCGATGAGGGAGGTGATGATGAAGGGCAGCAGAGCCATTTGCAACAACCCTGCCGTCACGGTAAACACCTTGTAGGGGATAGGGGTGAAGCTGGCAATGAAAATGACCCAGATCCCCCACTGCTCAAACCAGTTGCGAGCAATCTCGATCTTGTCCTGATAGCCCACAGACTCCACCAGTGGCAGCACGACCGGATCCCACAGCGCATAGCCAAGGGCATAGCCAAACAGGGCGCCCAGCACAGAGAAGACGGTAGCCAGCGTGGCGTAGTGCCACGCCTTGTGGGGCTTGGCGAGCGCCATCGGCGCCAGCATCACGTCCACCGGGATCGGCCAGAATACCGACTCGATGAAAGCGGTGATGGAGAGATACCAGGGGGCATGCTTGTGGCGAGCCCACTGCATAACCAGTACGTACAAACGGGAAAACAACTTCACTCAACATCTCCGTCAATCAGGGGAACAAAACGTACCGGCTCCAGAATACGGCTGGTCAGCTGGGATCCGGATCGTTCGATCAGCTGCAGGGTCTGCTGGCTGTCACCCACGGGCAACACCAGTCGGCCCCCTTCGGCCAGCTGATCGGTGAGTGCCGTCGGGATCTCGCTCGCCGCGGCCGTCACCAGAATGGCGTCATAAGGCCCCTTGTTGGGCCACCCCAGCCAGCCGTTGCCGTGCTTGGCCGAGACATTGTGCAGATCGAGCTGGCGCAGTCGGCGCCGGGCCTGGAACTGCAGCGACTTGATCCGCTCAACGGTATACACATGCTCCACCAGATGGGCGAGGATCGCCGTCTGGTAGCCCGAGCCAGTGCCAATCTCCAGCACATGGGCCGGATTGTTTTGCATCAGCAACTCGGTCATTCGCGCCACCATATAGGGCTGCGAAATGGTCTGGCCGTGGCCGATGGGCAGGGCGGTGTTGTCCCACGCCTTGTGCGCCATGGCCTCGTCCACGAACAGCTGGCGCGGCACTTTCGCGATGGTCGCCAGCACGCGAAAATCGCGAATATCCTGCGCAATGAGCTGATTTAACAGGCGCTGTACTATCACACCACCCTCATCCCTGCAGATCTAACCAGGCCCCCAGACCGGCGAGACTGTCATAGGCAGTCATATCGATGGTCAGAGGGGTAATCGAGACATAGCCCTGCTCGATGGCAGCAAAATCGGTACCGTCACCGGCATCCTGCTGGCTACCGGGGGGGCCGATCCAGTAGATGGGCTGGCCACGGGGATCCTCGGTGCAGATCACCGACTCCGCCCGGTGGCGGTTGCCAAGGCGGGTGGTCTTGATCCCCTTGATCTGCTCGAGGGGCAAGTCCGGCACGTTGACGTTGAGGATCTGATCGGCAGGCAGGGGGTGTTTCATCAGCCCCTTCACCAGCAGGGCCGCATAGTGGGCCGCCGTGGCGAAGTGGGTCTTGCCTACCAGCGAGATGGCGATGGAGGGGTAGCCAAGATGGCGCCCCTCAGTGGCCGCGGCGACCGTGCCCGAGTAGATGACATCATCCCCCAGGTTGGCGCCGTGGTTGATGCCGGCCACCACCATGTCGGGTTCAGGGCGCACCAGCTCATTGACCGCCAGATGCACGCAGTCGGTAGGCGTCCCCTTCACCGCATAGCTCTCGCACCCATTAAAGCCGTTTTCTGCAATGCGGGTAACCCGCAGCGGTACTTCCAGCGTCAGGGAGTGACTCGCGCCGCTGCGGTTGCGATCCGGCGCCACCACAATGACCTCGCCGCAGGCACGCAGCGCCTCGCTGAGGGCACGAATGCCCTCGGCATGCACACCATCATCATTACTGACCAGAATTCGCATCGGTCTGATTCCTGAAACCGTGATCGGCCTCTTCGGCCTGCATTAACTCGCGCACCACGCTGGTGGCAAACGCGCCCGCCGGCAGGAAGAAGGAGAGGGTCAGCGCCTCGCCGTCCAGCTGCCAGCTCATCTGCTCCGGCTTGAGCAGCAGGGGGCGCCTGTCCTGATCCAGCCCGGCTTTCTCCAGCCCGTCACACCAATCGCTGTAAGGGGCCAGCACGCCCTGTTCGAACTCGGCAGCGGCGCCCTGACTGGCCAGACGGCCACGGCCCCACTGGGGGGCGGTGAGCTGCACGTCGCCGGAGGCAAGACGCGCTTCCAGCTCGGGGGTCACGCTCTCTTCGCTGAAGATGGAGTGGCTGCCCTTGAGCATCACGCAATCACCGGCCAGCAGCTGATGAGCCAGCCCCTGCTCGATACGGGCGCTGACAATGGCGTTGAACAGCATGCTGCGGGCGGCAGAGAGGTAGAGGGAACGTTTGTTGCGATCCTTGATCCGCTTGCCGGCAAACATCGCCTTGGCAGCTTCCAGGTTGTTGCCATCGCGGCCAAAACGCTGTTCACCATAGTAATTGGGTACGCCCTGAGTGGCGATGGCCTGCAGGCGCGCTTCCAGCCCGTCGGCCTGTTCCAGACCGGTGAGACGCAGGGTGAAGTGGTTGCCCTTGAGGTAGCCAACCCGCAATTTGCGGTTGTGACGCCTGGCTTGCAGGATCTGGATGCTGTCGCTCTCGATAACCGACAAGTCCGGTTCGGCCTTGCCTGGCAGGTGAATACCAAACCACTGCTCGGTCACCGCGTGACGATCTTTCAGGCCCGCCCAGGTCACCGCATTGCGGTTGACCCCGGCCGCATCGGCCAGCAGACCCGCCACCCAGGCGGTGTTCTCGCCGGTTTTGCGCACCCGGACGAAGATGTGTTCCCCTTCACCGCAAGGCTCAAACCCGAGATCTTCATTGACCACGAAGTCGGCGGCCTCGGCCTTGAGGATACCGCGGGCAGTGGGCGCCCCGTGCAGATAGGCAAGTTGTTCCAGCATTATTGTTTCACCAGTAGGACGACGGCTTCGGTGGCGATCCCTTCCTTGCGCCCCGTAAACCCAAGCTGTTCGGTGGTGGTCGCCTTGACGTTCACCCGGTTCAAATCACATTGCAGATCGGCGGCCAGCACGGCGCACATGGCGTCGATATGGGGCGCCATTTTGGGGGCCTGGGCGATGATGGTCACATCCAGGTTGCCGATGGCATAACCCGCCTTCTGTACCCGGGCAAAGACATCCCGCAGCAGGATGCGACTGTCGATCCCCTTGAACTCGGCAGCGGTATCGGGGAAGTGGCGACCGATGTCACCGGCACCGATGGCCCCCAGCAGGGCATCGCTCACCGCGTGCAGCACCACATCGCCGTCAGAGTGGGCAACCAGCCCCTGCTCGTAGGGAACCGGCACGCCACCCAGCATGCAGGGGCCAACACCACCAAATTTATGGACATCAAAACCATGACCAATGCGCATCATCAGCGGCAACCTCCCAACATGCTGAAACCAACCCCATCAATTTTGTGTACGTCCACACCATGTCCAATCCGGATCATGCTAACTCCTTGTTCGGGCCTGTTTGTTCGAGACACTCTGCTCTGAACGGTCTGTTCTGACTGAGGGGCTTATGCCTGCTGGCTTAAAAACAGCCCCGCCAGCGACAAATCTTCCGGCCGGGTCACTTTGATATTGTCGGCGCGCCCCTCCACCATCCGCACCGTGAATCCGGCCCGCTCCATGGCGGAGGCCTCGTCGGTGATGGTGGCGCCCAGCAGCAACCCCTCTTCGAGCGCCCGTTTCAGGGCACGGGTCGGGAACATCTGCGGCGTCAGGGCATGCCAGAGCTGCTCGCGCTCGACGGTAGCGATGATATTGCCCTCCCCATCGGAGCGTTTCATGGTATCGCGCACCCGACTGCCGAGAATGGCGCCGCCACAGCCCATGGCCGCGACAATCAGCGCATCGAGATCGCCGTGAGTCAGGCAGGGGCGGGCCGCATCGTGCACCAGCACCCACTCCCCTTGTGCCACATGGAGGCCATTGAGGACGGAGAAGGCGCGCTCGGCGCCTCCCTCGACCCGCACAATCCGCGGGTCGGCCGCCACGGGCAGGGCCTCGAACCAGCGGTCGTGGGGCGCCAGCGCCACGATCACCTGGGCGATGGCCGGGTGGGAGAGCAGCCGCTCCAGGGTATGTTCGAGAATGGTTTTACCCGCCAGTTGCAGGTACTGCTTGGGGCAATCAGCCCCCATTCGGCTGCCGATACCGGCGGCAGGGACGATCGCCGTCAGGCCGGATACCCGGCTGGCATCAGTCATCGTAGGGCTCATCGTCCGGCGCTGTCTCTTTGTCTTTCTCTTTGGGGATGATCCGGTAGAAGGTCTCCCCCTGCTTGATGTAACCCAGATCGTTGCGTGACAACTCCTCGATGGCCTCAAGGCCAGAGGTGAGATCATCTATCTCGCGGTAAATGAGGTCGTTACGATCCTTGAGAGTCTGGTTGTCCCGCTGTTGCTGCGAGATGGCCTCCGACAGGTTCTGATAATCGGATAGCCCGTTCTTCCCCAGCCAGAGGTCATATTGCAGTCCCCCCAGCAGGAGGATAAGGATCAGGGTGAATAGCCGCATGCACTAGGTCTCCTTCAGGCGGCCTAGTGTCCCATATTCGGTGCCAAGACAAAAGAAAGCGAGCACCCGGGAGCCACCGGCCGAACATAAAAAAGTGCCCAAGAGTGAATCAGATAGCACAAAGCCCCGCCAAACCGGTGCAAGGATGGCCAACCAGGGCGCTCCTTGTCCGGGGGCGGGGCTCTCAATCAGAAAGCGGTAAGGGGGATCAGTTCACCGCGACCGGCTCTCCCGCGCTCTCGGCCGGAGTGTTGTACTCCTCCTCGGCATCGCGGAAACGCTCCAGCATCGCTTTTGAGGGCGCTTCGCCCAGCAGACTGCCCACCACGATGGCCAGCAGTGCAAACAGGAAGCCCGGGATGATCTCATACAGCCCCAGCCAGCCGAACTGCTTCCAGACGATGACGGTGATGGCACCGACCAGCATGCCGGCCAGCGCGCCGTTGCGGGTCATCCGCGGCCACAGCACGGAGAGCAGCACCACGGGGCCAAAGGCGGCACCGAAACCGGCCCAGGCGTAGCTCACCAGCCCCAGCACCCGGTTTTCCGGATTCATGGCGACGGCGATGGCAATCACCGCGATCAGCAGCACCATCAGGCGACCCACCCACACCAGCTCACGCTGAGAGGCGTTCTTGCGCAGGAAGGGCTTGTAGAGATCCTCGGTGATGGCGCTGGAGCAGACCAGTAATTGACAACTTAGAGTGCTCATCACCGCCGCCAGAATGGCGGAGAGCAGTACACCGGCGATCCAGGGGTTGAACAGGATCTTGGAGAGCTCGATAAAGACCCGCTCCGGGTTGCCGGTCACCCCAGCCGCCACTTCTGGGAAGCGGGCGAAGTAGGCCAGCCCGAAGAAGCCGATGGCCACCGCGCCTGCGAGGCAGAACACCATCCAGGTCATGCTGATGCGACGGGCATTGGCCATGGAGTGGTGGGAATCCGCCGCCATGAAGCGGGCCAGAATGTGGGGCTGGCCGAAGTAACCAAGGCCCCAGGCCATCAGCGAGACAATGGCGATCACATCCAGATTCTTGAACATGTCGAGGTTGGTGGCGCTCTTGGCGGCCACCTCGATCATGGCGCTGTCCACCCCGCCGACGGCGATGATGACGAAGACCGGGGTCAGGATCAGGGCGAAGATCATCAGGGTCGCCTGCACCGTATCGGTCCAGCTCACCGCGAGGAAGCCGCCGAAGAAGGTGTAGGTGATGGTGGCGGCGGCACCGACCCAGAGGGCGGTGTTGTAATCCATGCCGAAGGTGCTCTCGAACAGACGAGCACCGGCCACCACGCCGGAGGCGCAATAGATGGTGAAGAACAGCAGGATCACCAGCGCCGAGAGAATGCGCAGCACCTTGCTGTGATCTTCAAAGCGATAAGTGAAGTAGTCCGGCAGGGTCAGTGCGTTGCGGTTCTTCTCGGTATGTACCCGCAGGCGGCCCGCTACCCAGCGCCAGTTGAGGTAGGCACCGATGACCAGACCGATGGCGATCCAGCTCTCGGAGATGCCGCTGACGAAGACGGCGCCGGGCAGCCCCATCAGTAACCAGCCGCTCATGTCGGAGGCGCCGGCAGAGAGAGCGGTAACCCAGCTCCCCATCCGGCGACCGCCCAGAATGTAGTCATCAAAGTTGCGGGTGGCGCGATAGGCGACGAAGCCGATCAACACCATTCCGAGGATATACACCAGGAAGGTGATTAACATGGGTGTGCTAGCTGTCATGCAAAACTCCGTTTTGTGTCATTTTCTGCCCGCTCTGGTGACGGGCTCATCCCTAAAAAACCGGCCTAGCTTAATCAGCCGTTCGCGCCAGCTCAACCACTTTTAACAAACACAAAACACAATAAAAACCTTTGCGCATCAAATCATCTGCCGCATCAAGAGGATGGCGCAAGATTTCCTGCCGTGGCCGTGGCAGCCATATCGCCGCAACGGCGGCTATTGAGCGTTATGTTTTCACATTTTGTTACTATCCATTTTTTACAAGCCGGCGCCCCGCTCCTACACTCCCCGCCCTGTCTCATCACACCAGTCAGAGGTCGGCACCATGTCATCTCATCTGTCACACCTGCGAACCCTCGCCCGCCGCCTTCATCCGGTGGAGGAGTCGGGTCATCTCATCCGACGGGCCAAGTATGTGGGGCGTCTCTGGCTCAATTCCGGCGCCCGCGCCCTCTATCGCCAGCAGCAGGAGCAACCGCTGCTGGCGCAGGCGATCAGCCGCTTCCCCGATATTCTGGAAAAGCCGATCCACCCCTATCGCCACAAGGGGCTCCGCAAGCGCCTGCGAGCCGGGCTTATCAGCGGCCACTACCAGCAGCTGGCACGTCAGCTGCCCAAGGCGCAACAGCTGGCAATCTACAGCGGGCGCGGCCTGCTGCTGGCCCAGTGGCAGAGCGACAAGCTGACGGCCCCCCTCACCCTGCAACTGGATTACCAAACCCACATGGGCAAAGAGGGGGAGATGAGCCTGACCCTCAAGCTGGGTGACGCGGCGCTCTATTACATGGCCCTCAATCTGCGCCCCGCGCCGAACCCGACCCTCGAGATCTGTTCGCTGCAGGGCGGCAAGGGGCAGAGCGAGGAGATCAAGCTGGTCACCAAGGCGTGCGGCGGGCTGCGCCCCATGTCCCTGCTGGTCTATATGGCCGCCGAGCTGGCCCGGGGGCTGGCGTGCAAGAGCCTGCTCGGGATCCGCACCCAAAGCCACGTCTATCAGAGCAGCAAGCGCACCGCCGATCGGGTCAAGTTCGATCTCGACGGCTTGTGGCAGGAGCATCAGGGCAGCGTGCAGGATGAACTCTGGATGAGCCTGCCGCTGGAGGTGCCCCGCAAGACGCTGGAGGAGATCCCCTCCCGCAAGCGGGCCAGCTACAAGGCGCGCTACCAGCTGCTCGATCAGCTCGGCAGCGAGCTGCAGGCAAATCTGCTACGAAGCTGAGTCAGCACAGCAGAAACAAAAAGGGCGAACAGCATGCTGTTCGCCCTTTGTCATGACGGGGATTTGTCCTTAGCGGTTGATCGCCATCGGCATGCCGTTGCGCTGCTCCAGCGCCTGCTTCACCAGTTGGGAGTCGCTGTCGGCGTGGGCAATGAAGCGGGTCACCGCCGGGGTCATCGGCAGCGGTGCCGGCAGCTTGGAGTTGAACTCCTCTTCGCTGCGCGACAGCGGCTGGTGCACTTCCAGATAGCGGACGCCGTTGGGCTCGAGAGAGGCCTTGATCGGCTGGTTGACGAACTGGACGCGGGTACCGACCGGTACCTGCTTGAACAGGTAGGCGATGTCGTCGTTGCGCAGACGCACGCAACCGTGGCTCACCCGCAGGCCGATGCCGAAGTTAGCGTTGGTGCCGTGGATGGCGTACATCTTGCCGATGTAGAGGGCAAACAGACCCATGGGGTTGTCTGGGCCGGCCGGCCATACCGCAGGCAGGCTCTCGCCACGGGCGGCGTATTCGGCATGCATCTTGGCGGTCGGGGTCCAGGTCGGGCCCGCTTTCTTGCGCTGCACGCTGGTCACCCAGTTTTCCGGAGTATCGGTGCCGAGCTGGCCGATGCCAATGGGCAGCACTTCCACCACTTTTTTACCCTTGGGGTAGTAGTAGAGGCGCATCTCGGCCACGTTCAGCACGATCCCTTCACGGGGTGCATCCGGCAGGATCAGTTGCTGGGGGATCACCAGCTTCTCGCCGGTCTGTACCAGCAGGGGATCCGCATCGGGGTTGGCTTCGGTCATGTTGGTGAGCCCCAGCTGGAATTTGGCCGCAATGGCCTCCAGCGGCTGGCCGTTCTCTTCGGCCGGAACCACATATTCCAGATTCTCCCCTACCAGACGGCTGTTGGCCGCAGGCAGAGCATATTCAACAGCGAAAACCGGCGCAGCGGTCAGCAGCAGGCTGTAGCAGAGTGTTGCCACACTATTGCGAAGGAGCTTCATAACTTTCCCATGATGATGACTTGAAGTGACGTCTCTGGGCTGGCAGCTGATCAAGAGGGGATCAGGGGCGCGAAGAGAAGGCCGCCA
Organism: Aeromonas sp. 603607; assembly: GCF_049171595.1. Taxonomy (NCBI): domain Bacteria; kingdom Pseudomonadati; phylum Pseudomonadota; class Gammaproteobacteria; order Aeromonadales; family Aeromonadaceae; genus Aeromonas; species Aeromonas sp. 603607. The sequence continues at coordinate 118,091 of NZ_JAAKOV010000013.1, read as the reverse complement.
TTTTTCTCCTCTGCACGGCAAATTTCAACTGACAAGTGGCGACGGGTCGATGATTAATATGCGGTTTTTTCCGCGTCCCCGACCCGCCCGGTTTCCCTGTTTATCCCCGTTGCCAGGCACGCATATCGTAACCTGTGGGAGATTGGTGCAACCGCAGATGAAATTGCTCAATGATGGCGAAGATATGGTCGAAAATATCGGCCTGGATCCCTTCGTAATCGGCCCATGCGGTGGTCGCGGTAAAGCAGTAAATTTCCAGCGGCAGACCGTCTGACGTGGGTGCCAGCTGGCGCACCATCAGGGTCATATCCTTGCGAATGCCGGGGTGGGCGCGCAGGTAGGCATCCAGATAGGCGCGCAGGGTGCCGAGGTTGGTGAGGTGACGACCGTTGATGGGGCAGCTCAGGGCATCGCTCAGCTGCTGGTTGTAAGCGCTCAGCTCCTGCTCCTTGCGGCTCAGATAGGGTGCCAGCAGCTGCGCCTGCTTGAGCTGCAACTGCTCCTCGGCCGTCAGAAAGCGCACACTGGTCATGTCGATATTGACGCTACGCTTGATGCGGCGGCCCCCCGACTCGGTCATCCCCTGCCAGTTCTTGAAAGAATCGGAGATCAGGGCATAGGTGGGAATGGTGGTGATGGTCTTGTCCCAGTTCGACACCTTGACCGTGGTGAGGCCGATGTCGGTCACCTCACCATCGGCGCCGTACTTGTCCATCTGCAGCCAGTCACCGACGCTCAGCATCCGGTTGGCGGAGAGCTGGATCCCCGCCACCAGCCCGAGGATAGGGTCCTTGAACACCAGCATCAGCACTGCGGTCATGGCACCCAGACCGCTGAACAGGAACAGCGGCGACTTGCCAAGCAGCAGGGCGATCATCAGGATCCCCACCAGAATGCTGCCTACCAGCTTGGCCCCCTGGAAGATGCCACGCAGGGGCAAATCCCGACCAAGGCGGGTGTAACGGCTCACCGACAACAGGCAGTCGAGCAGCGCGAAGAAGGCCAGCAGCAGGAACAGCAAGATCCAGAGCTGGGCCACCATCTCGATAAGTTTGAGGCTATCCGATTGACGGGGCAGCCAGATCTCCGCCTGACCGAGCAGCACGGCCCCCTGCAGCACGAAGGCGAGCCGGTTGAAGAGGCGCTGTTGCAGCTGGGGCGGCAGCCATACCTGCTTGGCCTTGCCGAGGATCCCCACCAGCCTGACCAGCAACACCCGGTGCAGCGCCATATGCAGCAGCAGCGAGGTGATGACGATAAAGCCCAGCGCGATCACCAGCGCCATCAGGCTGGTCACTTCCACCCCAAGGCCCGACAACCAGTTAAAAAACGCCTCTTTCATTGCTTTCTCCCGAACCGGGCAGCCCGCTGGCTGCAAAAACAGTGGTGGTCAGGGTACCGCTCCCCTCCCCCATGTCAAATCGGCGTACGCCAGAAATGACAACGCCCGGCACAGGCCGGGCGTTGTTTCAAGGCGAGGTTGACTTAGCAGACCAGGCTCAGGGCATCGCGAGCGATGACCAGCTCTTCGTTGGTCGGGATCACCATGGCGCAACGGCTGTCGGCGGTGGTGATGCGACCTTCGCCACCCAGTACCGCGGCGTTGTTGGCCTCTTTGTCCACCTTGAAGCCGAACAGGGCCAGACGGTTCAGCACCATCTCGCGCACCATGGCGGCGTTCTCACCGATACCGCCGGTGAAGACCACGGCGTCCAGACGACCGTCCATCGCAGCGGCGTAGGCACCGACATACTTGGCCACACGGTAGGTGAAGACATCCAGCGCGCGCTTGGCACCGGCGTCGGTGGCGTAGTTGGTGGTGACGTAGCGGCAATCGCTGCTCGCTTCGGTCATCCCCAACAGACCGGACTCACGGGTCAGGGTGTGGTTGATCTGCTCCACGCTGTAACCGAGCTGGTCGTGCATGAAGAAGACCACGGCCGGATCGATATCACCGGAGCGGGTACCCATCGCCAGACCTTCCAGCGGAGTCAGACCCATGGAGGTGTCTACGGATTCGCCGTTCTTGATGGCGCAGACAGAGGCACCGTTACCCAGGTGGCAGTTGATGATGTTCAGCTCGTTCAACGGCTTGCCCAGCTCTTTCGCGGCTTCTTCCGCGATGTAGCGGTGAGAAGTACCGTGGGCACCGTAACGACGGATGCCGTGTTCGCGGTAGAGCTTGTGCGGCAGCGCATAGAGGTAGGCCTCTTGCGGCAGGGTCTGGTGGAAGGCGGTGTCGAACACAGCCACGTTCTTCTCGGACAGCTGCGGGAACACTTTCAGCGCGGCGCGAATACCGATGAGGTGGGCCGGGTTGTGCAGCGGGGCGAACGGAATGGCGGCTTCGATACCGGCGATCACGCCGTCATCGATACGCACGGAGCGGGAGAACTGCTCGCCACCGTGTACGATTCGGTGACCGATGGCCACCAGTTGCTCGGCAAGAGTCGGATCCTGCGGCAGGATGTGACCCACGATATGGTCGAGGGCCTCCTGGTGAGCGGCACCCGCTCCCAGCATGGCTTCGCCCTTGACCCCGTGGAGTTTCCATTTGATACGTGCATCATCCAGATTGAAGCATTCGGCCAGGCCGGACAGCATGTCCTCACCTGTTTCGGCGTCCATTACGGCAAATTTCAGGGAAGAGCTACCGCAGTTAAGGATCAATACCAACTTGCTCATTTTCTACATCTTCCTGTGCTTCGGCTTTATGCCGACAGTGTCGTGTCATCCAAAAGAGGATGGGATTCCCCTGCCGGGGGCTTATGGTCGCAGGAGGGTGCGTCCAATTTTTCAATTCTTGCTCTTGAAAGAGTCATCGCAACCTGTGGTGCGTATCACTGGTTTCAATTCTTGCTCTTGAAAGAGTCATCGCAACTTGTAGTGCGTATCACTGGTTTCAATGCTTGCGAGTCTCAACGCATCAGCTGCGCAGGGCTCGCCTCAATGGGAGTGCTCAGGCGATAGCCAGCAGATCCTTGTGTACCTTGACCACCAGCTTCTTCACCTTGGCGGGCTGGTTGAAGGTACAGAGCGGGCGGTGCAGCTCGCCCGGCCAGAAGATGGCGAAATCACCCGGTTGCAGCGCCAGATAGCTGGTCTGCTCGTCATCGACAAACCAGAGGTCGGGATGGGGATGGTCGGCGCCGTCGCTCACGTAGTCGTGGGGGCCCACACCTATCCACTCTTCACCGCGCAGCAGCAACTGGATATCGAGATACTGCTGATGGAATTCGCCACGGCGATCCGCGGCTGGCTCGGTCAGATCCTCGCTCACCAGACAGAACAGGTTGAGGCCATCAATCTCGGTCTTGCCGAGCGGAGCGTCACCCCAGTGAGCCACGCTCTTCACCACCTCGGCCATAATGCGGGCCAGCGGGGCGGGCAGCGGCGTCCGCTGCAGGGTGTTCAGGCTACCGGTGATCATGGCGTCTGTTTCCTGTTAGGTATATCTGGGCGGCATCTTTGCCAGCCAATGAAAAAGGACCTGTGACAGGTCCTTCAATAATGCCGTCTGCAATCCGTGCAAACCGGTTTAGATCTTTTGCTCATGTTCAGCTATATGGGCACTGTTACACACTCGTCAGCACCTTGCCAAGAGACATAATCCCATTTTCATAGTGATCGTACCAGCTGAAACCATATTATTCACCACCCTTTCCCCCTCGACTTTGACCAGACGCAAAAACGGGCGCATCAGCGCCCGTTTTTTTCGCAAAACCGTTTAACAACCGGTTTCATTCAAGCCTTTTTGGCGTTTTCCACCGGTTTGGCGTACATGGCACGCCAGATCGCCTTGTGCTCTTCCGGCACCTCTGACTGACGAGTCAGGAAGGCCGCCTGTTCGATGGTATTGGCCTTGCCGGAGACATCGGCAGCCAGATAGTTGCTGGGGAAGAGGTGGTAGCTGCTCCAGATCGCCTTGTCGATCAGCGCGGCCAGTTCGTCCGGATCGCTGAAGCCCTCGGTAATCGGCGCGCCGAAGGAGACGTGTACCCGCCCCTTCATACCGACGATACCGGCGACGATACTCTCGATATCCTCGAACTCGCCCTTCTCGTAGCTGCCGTTGACCGACTTCTCGTAGAGCTCGCGCGCCTTCGCCTTGTCGGTCGGGTCCAGCTCGTAGCTGATGCTGACCGGTACGATATTGAGGCTACGCATGTAGTCGACGAAGTCGATCTTCTGCTTCTTGCCGTCGACGTAGAACATCTTGAGGATGGCGGGATCTGTCTTGTCATCGCCATTCTTGGCGCGCCCTTCCTTCTGGGCGATCCAGATGGAGTGGCCTTCGTGCACCGACTGGCCGATGTAGGCGGAGAGCTCGCCGAGCGCCTTCATCATCTCCCGCGGCCCCTTGGCGGAGCGCTTGACGATAAAGCTCTTGTTGAGCTTCATCAGCTCGGTGGCGCAGGGTTTGCGCAGCAGGTTGTCACCGATGGCGATGCGCACGGTATCGAAACCGTGGGTGTGCAGCCCCCAGTTGACGAACGCCGGGTCCATGGCGATGTCTCTGTGGTTGGAGACAAACAGATAGCCCTGCTCTTTCTTCAGATGCTCGATCCCGGAGAAGGTCACCCCCTTGGTGGAGGTGGCGATCATGCGGGACATGTACCGGGTGACCCCCATCTGGACCTGATGCACAGTGGTCACTTTTGACCATTTGCGGCGCAGGAACAGGCGGATCATCGGGCGGATGGCCCAACCCAGCCAGCTCATCAGGGAACCGAAACGATACTTGGCGATGGCGCCGATAAATTCATCATCCTGGATCAGCCGTTCGATGGCTGCCGGCACTTCTTCATCGCGGTAAGGGCGAATATCCGCGAATCTATCTACTTCAGTCACAATGTCAGCCTTGCATGCTAGGAAACCGCAGCCAACCCGCGTTGGCCGGGGAAAATTCAGGGCGCAATTTTACACGCTTTTATGGCAAGGGGTATGAGACAAGCATGAATAGTGAGATCTGACCAGTTTATTAATCGGATGCCAGTGCCAGCGCGACCGCCGCTTCGGCATGGATGGCGGTGGTGTCGTAGAGCGGCACTGCCGCCCGGGCATCCCCCAGCAGCAGGGCAATCTCGGTGCAGCCAAGGATCACCGCCTCGGCACCCGCGGCCGCCAGCGCCTCGATAATGGCCAGATACTCGGCCCTCGACGATGCACGGATCTCCCCCAGACAGAGCTCGTCATAGATGATCCTGTGTACCCGCTCCCGCCCGGCCTCATAGGGTACCAGCACCGCCAACCCGAAGCGCTCCTGCAAGCGCCCTTTGTAAAAATCCTGCTCCATGGTGAAGCGGGTGCCGAGCAGGCCGACCCGGGTTATCCCGTCCGCCCGCAATTTGGCCGCGGTGGCATCGGCGATATGGAGCAGCGGGATATCGATGGCCGCCTCAATCTCGGGGGCGACCTTGTGCATGGTGTTGGTGCCGATCAGCAAGAAATCGGCGCCGCCATCCTGCAACTTGCGCGCCTCCGCCGCCAGCAGGCGGGCGGTAGCGGGCCAGTCACCGGCATGCTGCAGCCGCTCGATACCGGCAAAGTCGACGCTATTGAGCAGCACCCGCGCCGAGTGCAAACCACCGAGCTGTGCCCGCACCCCGCGGTTGAGCGCCTGATAGTAACTGACGGTGGACTCCCAGCTCATGCCACCTAACAGACCGATACATTTCATAGGAACTCCTTTCATCCCAAGGGAGGGCAGAACCACGCCACCTTGCAGGCAAGGCCACGCGGACGAGATAAAAAAGGCCCCGCAGGGCCAACAAGACAGCCGGTAAAGGCCCGGGTCAACCCCGGGCTAAATCCAGATCATCCCGACACAGGCGGCCGTCGCCAGCCCCATGCCGAGATTGAAACGGCGCCAACCCCGGGCGGTGCGAATGATTTGCCGCACCTGGGCACCAAAAAGCACCCAGAACGCCCCGGTGTAGAGGCCGGTAATAAAGAAGATCACCAACACCCAGAGCGCAGAGGGCCAGTAAGCCTCCCCCGCTAGAGTGAAACCGCTGATGGCGGAGAGCGCCATCATCCACGCCTTGGGGTTGAGCAGTTGCAGCATGGCCCCCTGATGGGCGGGAATGAGCGGCCGGTTGCCCTCGGCCGGGCCACTGGCCGTAGCCACCTTCCACGCCAGCCAGAGCAGATAGGCCGAACCGATAAGCTTGAGGCCATCGTGCAGCAGCGGCACCTTCTCGAACACCACGCCAAGCCCCAGCGCGGTGGCGAGGATCATCAGATTGATCCCCCCGACCACCCCCACCAGCAGGGGAATCGTGCGGCGAAAACCCTGCGCCGCCCCGGCGCTGGTGAGCAACATATTGTTGGGCCCCGGCGTGCCGCAGGTAACCAGAGCAAACCCCGCCAGGGGCAGTAACCAGTTCAGATCCATCTCAACCTCTTGTCGATGCAACGCCCCCGTTATGGGGAAAGCCTTCTAATATGCAGAGCCAACCCCTTGGCGACAAGTCAGAAATGCCTCTTTCCAGGCCACCTCCCCCTCCAGCGCAACACGGCTCAATACCAGAGCATCACCACGCAGAGCGCCGTCAGCAGACCGAGGGAGCCGTTGAGTCGCCGCCAGCCCCGATCCGAGCTGATCCAGTTGCTCAGCTGATGGCCGAACAGTACCCAGACAAAGCAGACCGGCAGGGCCACCAGCACAAACATGACCATCACCGCCAGCTGACTCGACCAGTAACTGGCGCCGGGCAGGCTGAACAGACTGATGGCGGAGATCCCCATCATCCACGCCTTGGGGTTGAGAAACTGAAAGCCCAGCCCCTCCAGCATGGTTAGCGGACGGGCACGTCGGGCCGGATCACTGGGCGCACCGGCCACCGCGATACGCCACGCCAGCCACAGCAGATAGAGGCTGCCGAAGATCTGCAAACCGAGGCGCAGCAAGGGCCAACGCTCGAACAGGGGATAGAGCCCCAGCGCCAGCACCAGTTGTAGCACCGGCTGCCCCAGCCCCACCCCGAGCAGATGTGGCAGGGTGCGGCGCACCCCGAAGTTGGCGCCGGAGGCCGTCAGCATCAGGTTGTTGGGCCCCGGCGTACCGCAGGTGAGTACGGCAAAACCGAACAGGGTGACATACCACTCCATCGTCATATTGTGACTCCTTGCTCGCCACATTGTATCGATACAATGTGTGCTATTTGGTTGTTATCAGGTTGAAATTCACGCTATATTGACAACAAATTTTGATCAATGGATTTATTGTCACCATGACAATCTGGACGCCCGACCTTGCTGCCTTCGATGGCCCCCTCTACCTCAAGCTGGTCAAAGCGATCGAACAGGGGATCGCGAATGGCGAGCTGCCAACGCAGACCCGATTGCCTACCCACCGATCCCTGGCGGATCGTCTGGGTGTCACCGTCGGCACCGTCACCCGCGCCTACAGCGAGGCGGAGCGGCGCGGCCTGCTGGCCGCCCGGGTGGGCCACGGCACCTGGGTCAAGGGAGCGAACACGGATCCCGCCAATGAGTGGGTGATCCGCCAGGAGGAGGGGCACCGCATCGAGCTGTGGCAGAACCTGCCGGTGCAGCTGGATCGGGCGGCCATCATTCGCCCCATGCTGGGGGAAGTGGCGGACGGGGATCTCAACGCCCTGCTCGGCTACGACAAGGAGGCGGGACGGCCGGATCAGCGCCAGCAGTTCGTCAACTGGTTGGCGGAGCAAGGAGTGGCCTGCAGTGAGGATCGCCTGCTGTTCAGCCACGGCGCCCAGCACGGCATCATGCTGGCGCTGCTGGCGACCGGCTGCGTGGGGGAGACCATCCTGTGCGAGGGGCTGAGCTACCCCGGCATGCTGGGCAACGCTCGCCAACTGAAGAATCAGGTGGTGGGACTGGCGATGGACGAGGAGGGGCTGCTGCCCGAGGCGCTGGACGCCGCCTGCCGTACCCGCCGGGCCAAGCTGCTCTACCTCACCCCGACCCTGCAAAACCCCACCACCGCCATCATGAGTCTGGCGCGGCGGGAGGCCATCGTCGCCATCGCCCGTCGCCACGATCTGCTGATCATCGAGGATGACGTCAACGGTCTGCTGCCCCAGCAACCTGTGATCCCTCTGGTCAATCTGGCGCCGGAGCGGGTCATCTATCTGGGCAGTCTGGCCAAGATCGCCTGCGGCGGCCTGCGGGTGGGCTTCGTGCTGACGCCCCCCGCCCTGCGCAGCGCCTTCGCCCAGACCATGCGGCTGTCGAGCTGGATGGTGAGCCCGCTGCTGATCGAGCTCGCCTGCAAAATGGTCAGTCAGCGCCAGATCATGCCGCTGGTCGAGCAGCAGCGGGAGATCCTCAAGCGCCGTGGCGAACTGCTGCGCCACCTGCTGCCCGCCGCCCGCTGGCAGCCGGGCAGCATGCACGCCTGGCTGCCGCTGCCGGAGCCCTGGCGCAGCCAGCAGTTTGCCGCTGCCGCCGATGCCCTTGACGTTGGCGTGGCGAGTGGGGAACACTTCGCCGCCGGTCAGTTTGCCGCTCCGCAGGGGGTGCGCCTGAGCCTGAGCCAACCCGCCACCGACGCCCGGGTCGGCGAGGGGCTGGCCCGTCTGGCCCAACTGCTGCAGGGGACGCCCCCCAGCAATCCCCTGCTATAGTCAGGGCCAACCGACCTGACCTTCACGCTTCATCGTCATAGCCAAGGAGATGCCGTGCCCCCCATCAGAGCCGCCCTGCTGCTTGCCACCCTGTTGCTGGGTGGCTGTGCCTCGTCAACGACCCACCAGCAGCTGGGGGCCGCGCTCAATGGACTGGAAGGGGAGTTGCAACGGCTGGAAGAGGAGCTGGCGGCGATGAACGGCCTGCACTATCAAAAGGCGATCGATGCGCCGCTCAGTTTGCGCCGCGCACTCGGGGCGCCGCAGCCCACCCCAGAGGGGCTGGTGCCGGTGGCCAGCAAGCTGGAAGATGGGCCACTCCTGCGCTATCAATACCGACTGCCAGCGGGGATGGCGAGCCTGCCTCAGGACAACCTCTGCCAGCGCTACGAGTTCGAGCTGCGCCATCTGGGCCGCCTCGGCAAGCTCGAAGTCAGCTGGCAAGGGAAACTAGGGAGTGGTTCACTCCTGATCCGTCAAACAGAGTGTGTCTTTCTCACCGGGGTACATGGCTCCCGGTAACCACCTATAGTGCCCTCTCCCTTCCCGCGCTGACTACTGTCACTTTTCCTCCCTCCGCAGAGTTGTCGCTATGTTCCTCTTGGGTCTACTCTGATCTACTCGTGGAGTATTGAAAGGACGCGTGCATGACGATACTGCTGCTCGAAGAGGATCCCCTGCTCCGTAGCGCCATCACCAGAGAACTGACCGAACAGGGTATTCCTGCTGAACGGATCCACCACCACAGCCATCCGGGTCAGGAACGCAGCGGTCTGCTCACCCTGCTGCAACAACAGCCATTCGATGCCATTGTCTGCCAGCAAAATAGAAAACTGGGCCATGACGGCGCCCGCCTGCTGCATGAGGCACACTACCTCGGCCTGCTGCAACCCGCCTGCGTCCTGTTGTTGCTGGATGCGGACCAGAACGAGCAGGATTTTCTCCCCTCGGACCTCTACTTCTCCCTCCATCTGCCACTCCCCTTCATTGCAGGAGAGCTCACGACTGTGCTCAAGCAGTTGGCACAACTGAGCAAAATGACCCACACCCTCGCCCCTCCGGCCCTGCTGCGGGAGTGGAAACTGGCGACCGCACTCTGTGAAGACCTGCTCTATCAACGGGACAACCGCCCCCTTGCCCCCTGGCTGGATCGGTTCAAGGGCTACCTGCTGCTGCAATCCAGCGAACAGCTCACTGCCGCTCAGCATTATGCCCTCTGCGCCAACGAGTATCGGGCAAGCTGGCCAAGGGTCGGACTGTTTTACGCCATGTTGGGATTGGGCAAACTGCAGAGTGCCGAAACTGACTTGCAGCGTCATCAGGCCATATTGCCGACCGCCACCCGACTGGAGCTGCAACTCGCCAGCCAGCTGCACCAACATCAGTGGCAGGCAGCCTGGGAGACCATGGTGCAGCTGCAGCAAGTCCGCCCTCATCAACCACGCTGGCATCAGCTGGCCATGATTCTGGGACTGCTACAGCAAGACGAGAGGAAGGTACTGGAACAAGCCAGCACCCTGAATCTTCACTATTTCAGTGAGCTGCGCGTCCGGTTGGCCATCGACCACTTCATGATCAATGCCATGCTGGCGGTACTGTGGCATGCACCGTCCAGCAACCGGATCCGCTCCCTGAAACAGGAGTGGACCCACCTGCAGCGAACAGTGAACCTGCCTCCCCAGGAGTACGAGCTGCTGCAAGCACTGATGCAGGGACTGGATTACTGCTTCGACGAGGCGTTGATCCTGATCGCCCACCATCAACCCAACCAGGCGAGCGAGAACCATCTCACCCTGTTGTTGGGCTTTGCCGTCTGTCAGTTTTGTGGCCTGCCCCATCATGCCCAGCGTTATCTCGCCCAACTGGCACACTACCGTGACCGTGTCGCGCCCCACCCACTGACCCGTAAACTGTTTCACCATCTGCTAACGGAACTGGGCCAACGGTTGACGACGCGGGAGCAGCGCCTGACCAGCTTGCGCCAGACCCGCCATCAGGGGATACAAAAAGGTGATTATCAACTGGCTCTGCAGGCCGGCTTGCAGTTGCTGGAGGAGTTCCCTGCCCTGCCCGGCGATGCCTGGCAATTGCTGGAACTGCTGCAACACAGCTGGCCGACGGGCATGGCTGCCCCCAAGGTAGCGCTGCTGGTCGATACCCTGGAGCGGCGCCTCAAGCACAGCCCTGCGTTTCTGGATCAACATGCCCAGCAGTACCAGCGTACTCTGCAGGAGATCCGCACCCACTTGCAGCCGCACCTCTCCGGCAGTGGCCCATCCAGCCTGGCCAAGGGGCCCCCGGAGTCATGATGAAGCAGCAGGGGGTGCACTTACCTGCGCCACCAGCCACCACATAGAGAGAGGGGAGCCTTGGCTCCCCTCTATTCATTTCGTGTACCCTTATGGCCCTCAAGGACGGGCACAAGCAGCTACGGTGACAGATGACTGTTATGTACCCGGGCTCAGCCCAGTGCATCACTCTCCAGCGCCGCCTTGAGAAAATCCTTCCAGCTGATGATGCCGACCAGGGCGCCATTCTCCAGCACTGGCAGGCAGGAGACCCCCTTCTCCAGCATCAGCTTGACGCCGTCGCGCACGGTGAGATGGGGAGCGATGGTGACGAGCTGACGACTCATGATCTGGTGGGCCCGCTTGTTGAGGGTTTCGGTATCGCGGCTCATCTCGGCTTCGGAGTCGAGATAGGGGCTGATGGCGCGGAACAGATCCCGATCCGAGATGACCCCCACCAGCTCCTCCTCCTCCAGCACCAGCAGGTGGCGAAAGTGTGCCTGCTCGAAGATATCCCTGATGACTCGGAGTCGATCATCCATTGAAACGGTGGCGACCCGGGTCGTCATAATATCCCTGATATGCATGCTAACCTCCCGTAACCAAACTGGTTTCTCTGTTATGGCATGTTTTTGCAGCGCCAGCCAGTGGCCAGCCCTTCGCTACAGTGCAAATCAGCGTCATTTCACGTAAGATCCGCGCCAGTTTTTCTCCTCCATTTTGAGCAAGCAGATCCCACCCATGATAGTTGCCAGTCAAATCGAACTGATCCGCGGCGGCCGCAAGCTGCTGGACAACGCCTCCGCCACCATTCACCCCGGCCACAAAGTGGGTCTGGTGGGCAAAAATGGCTGTGGCAAGTCCACCTTTTTTGCACTGGTACGGGGCGAGCTGGCCATCGACAGCGGCACCTTCAGCCTGCCCGCTGGCTGGCAGATCGCAGGCGTCGCGCAGGAGACCCCGGCGCTCGACTGCTCGGCGCTCGAGTATGTGATCGACGGCGACAAGGAGTTCCGCTCGCTGGAAGCCCAGCTGGTACAAGCCGAGCAGGATGACAACGGTCTGCTGGTAGCCGAGCTGCACGGTCGCCTCGATACCATCGGCGCCTACAGCATTCGCGCCCGCGCAGCCGAGCTGCTGCACGGCCTCGGTTTCAGCGACGAGCAGCTGAGCTCGCCGGTACGCAGCTTCTCCGGTGGCTGGCGCATGCGCTTAAACCTCGCCCAGGCGCTGCTCTGCCGCTCCGATCTGCTGCTGCTCGATGAACCGACCAACCACCTGGATCTCGATGCGGTGATCTGGCTGGAGAAGTGGCTCAAGGGCTATCAGGGCACGCTGGTGCTCATCTCTCACGACCGCGATTTCCTTGATTCGGTCATCAGCCGCATCATCCATATCGAGAACGGCAAGCTCAACGAATACACCGGCGGCTACTCCGACTTCGAACTGCAGCGCGCCGAACATCTGGCCCAGCAGCAGTCGATGTACGAGAAGCAGCAGCGGGAAATGTCCCACATGCAGGCGTATGTGGACCGCTTCCGCTACAAGGCCTCCAAGGCCCGCCAGGCCCAGAGCCGCCTGAAAGCGATGGAGCGGATGGAGAAGATCCTGCCCGCCCACGCCGACTCGGAGTTCAGCTTCGAGTTTCGCGAGCCGTCGGCCCTGCCGACCCCGCTCATCGCCATGGAGAACCTCTCTGCCGGTTACGGCGACAAGGTGATCCTGGAGAAGATCAAACTCAATCTGGTACCGGGTTCGCGCATCGGTCTGCTCGGTCGTAACGGCGCCGGCAAGTCCACCTTTATCAAGATGCTGTCCGGCTCCAACCCGCCGCTCTCCGGCAAGCTCGAAGTGAGCGCCGGGGTGAGCATCGGTTACTTCGCCCAGCATCAGCTGGAGACCCTGCGTCTCGATGATTCCCCGCTCGATCATCTGGCCCGCCTCGCGCCGGACAAGACCGAGCAGGAGCTGCGCAACTATCTGGGCAGCTTCGGTTTTCACGGAGACAAGGCGCTCGACAAGGTGGCCCCCTTCTCTGGCGGCGAAAAAGCGCGGCTGGTGCTGGCGCTGATCACCTGGCAAAAGCCCAACCTGCTGCTGCTCGATGAACCGACCAACCACCTGGATCTGGAGATGCGCCACGCCCTGACCATGGCGCTGCAAGGCTTCGAAGGGGCCATGGTGGTGGTCTCCCACGACCGTCACCTGCTGCGTACCACCACAGATGACTTCTATCTGGTGCACGGTGGCCGGGTCGAACCGTTCGACGGCGATCTGGACGACTACCACAAGTGGCTCGGCGAGCAGGAGAAAGAGGCCAACGCCAAACCGGCCGATGGCCCTGTCTCCGCCAACTCGGCGGTGGCGCGCAAGGATCAGAAGCGGCGCGAGGCGGAGTTCCGCCAGCAAACCCGTCCGCTGCGCCAGAAGCTGGAAAAGCTCGAAGCGAGCATGGAGAAGCTGCAAGGTAAGCTCGGCGACATCGAGAGCCAGCTGGCCGACCCCGCCATCTACGAAGAGAGCGCTAAAACCAAGCTCTCCGAGCTGCTCAAATCCCAGGGCCCCCTCAAGGAGCAGCTGGAAGAGGTGGAGCTGGAGTGGATGAGCCTCTCAGAAGAGCTGGAAACCATGGAGCAAGCCTTCTTTGCGTGACGAACAGCTGATGGCCAGCGAGCGGGTCGCGGTCCACGAATTGCCGACGCCGATCGGCTTCTGGCACTGGAGCGGCAAGGTCTACGGTGAGCGCAGCCAGGATTGGCTCACCGTGCAGGAGCAGGGGGGCAACGTCAATCTGGCGCTGCTGCTGCACCGGCTCGATCAACTCGGCATCGTGGTCGATCTGACCGACCTGCAACCGGCGCTGGTGCAGACCGAGGCGGTGCTGACCCCGTGGCGCGCCCTGCGCCAGAGCGCCAAGACGCGACTCGACGAGCAGCAGTATCAGTCGATGCTGGCCCACGAGCTGGAGCTGGAGCGGCTGCAACAGGGCGTCCTGTTGCAGACCCTGCGCAGCCTCTCCCTGTTTCGCGGCAACAGCCGCAATTTGTTGAACTATCTATCGTTACTGGGTGCCCAGCAGGGCCCCCTCAGAGATCTAATATGCTGAGCTATCGCCACGCCTTTCACGCCGGCAACCATGCCGACGTGCTGAAACACGCCGTTCAGGCCCTGATCATCGAGTCCCTCAAGAAGAAGGAGAAACCCTTCATCGTGCTGGACACCCATGCCGGTGGCGGTCTCTACGACCTGCGCGGCGACTGGTCCCAGAAGAAGGCCGAGTATGCCGACGGCATCGGCCGCCTGTGGGACGAGCGGACCCAGTGGTCTGCCATGGCCACCTATCTGGGCGTTATCGAGGAGATAAATCAGAACGGCGAGCTGCACTACTACCCCGGCTCGCCGGAGCTCTCCCGCCGCCTCACCCGCGAGCAGGACAAGCTGGCGCTGATGGAGCTGCACAACAACGAGGTCGAAGATCTGCGCGCCAACATGGGCTATGACCCCCGCGTCGCCGTGCACCACCGTGACGGCTTCGAGGGGCTGATCGCCCTGCTGCCGCCGACTCCGCGCCGCGGGCTGGTGCTGATCGATCCGCCCTATGAGCTCAAAGAAGATTACTTCGCCGTGGTCGACACCCTGAAAAAGGCGCAAAAGCGCTGGGCGACCGGCATCTACGCCCTCTGGTATCCCATCCTCGGGCAGGAGGCGGACAAATCCCGCGACATGCTGCGCGCCATCAAGCGCGAGAACTTCGGTAACGTCCTGGTGGCCGAGCTGGAAGTGGCCGGTCAGACTGCCGACTGGGGCATGAACGGCTCAGGCATGCTGATCATCAGCCCCCCCTGGATGCTGGACGAGCAGATTGAAGCCTTCCTCAAACCGCTGTGCGCCAAGCTGGCACAGGGCACCGGTGCCCAGTACAAGGTGGAGTGGCTCAACAAGGCCGCAGAGTAGGCCCGCACCAGCCCGCTCTGGCGCCCGGTCAACGCGCCAGCAAGTCGCTCACCCAAGCCGTTCACAGTGGCTATGCCGCCAAAGAGAAGCCCCGTTCAGGGGCTTCTTGTTTTTTATACGCTACCGCTTTAGCCACTCACTCTTTCCCCACTAACTGTTTACCTTACCAATGGCAGCACCCGCCCCATCTGCATACCAGATCAGTCGTTATTGACTAATTAGTCGATCTAGCTCAGAAATCGGCCATCTGGTCCTTTCCCTCCGCCTGCCCGCCGCTAATATACCCGATTGGCAACAAAGCCTCGTAGGAGTCACCCCATGAGCCATGCCAACCCCATCCCGTTGGTTAAACGCAGCAGACTGGAGGCTGAAATTCAGGGGCGGTAGCCATGCCAGATGGAATGGATAAGCGAGAGTTGCCTACGACCCACTCCACATGGTGACGACCCCATTTTTATTTCTGACCTGCTAATGCTGGCGTGATCCGGCGGCGCTTTCCAAGACTGCGCTGAGCACTGTTTTTTTACATAGTAGTAACGGTGGCGCAGAAAGAGGAAGTCAAGCGAGTACGCCCAACACGAGAGGCAAACGGGTACATTATGATTTAATGATTGTTTTTACTTGGCGGCAGTGAAAATGTTACGGAGTTATATGGAATGCTCTGCTAACGGATTAATGCCGCCTTCCATCTAATCACTGTTATGAGCATTCTGTCTATTTTCAATATTAAAGGAACAATCATTTGAGTTATAAAAGTAGGTTTGAGGCAGCAGTAACAAAAACCAGAGAAATTGGTCTACGGCTGAAAGAAGAACCATATCCATTTAAGCAACCTTTGAGTTTTGAAGAAAAACGTCAAGCATTGCAGTTGTGTGTTGATGTTTTATTTGCTCATGGTTATAAAACATCATCAGATCTCGCCGGACATTGCACTCCGGTCCATCTAATGGCTCAGTATTTCTTGAAAGAAAATTTGGGTATAGAAAGTTATATCACTGTTGGAGATAGGTACTGGAATGACTATATTTATTGTGAGATGTCATACGACAGTATCCGATATGAACTGATGAATCCAGATATAACGAAGCCTATAAAAGCACATGTATGGCTAACTCTTTCTGATGGAACAATAATAGATTGTACAGCGGAAGCGCATGCGGACTTACTTTTTGAAAGAGGCGACTTCCCAGTACACCAGTGTTTGATGATAGTAGACCCTGAAAGGGTAGAGGATGATGTAACGGGTTACCATCGCCCATATTTAGTTGGCACTGACTTTTTGTCAAAAGCTGGAATGTGCTAGCGGGTGACATGCTCATAACAAAGCATTTAAGAGTGATTCCCAACGCATGGTATTTTTCACTCTATTATTGGGTTCAGTGTTTACGGTAGTATGGTCAAGTTTCGTGGTAGCGTTGGTCACACCTTAATGCGGCGTTATAAGGCAGGAATGAGGTCATGAATAAAGGTTCAGTAATAATAAATTTAGATGAACGTTGGAGTCTTGAGGATTTCTCGGTCTTTTCTAATCAATATATTCAGGTTTATGGTTTCTTCTTTGCTTTGAGAACGCTGTCGGAAACCGACTCAACAATGGAATTTGAGCGCATGCCTTGGCTAGGTGGAGCTAGTGTTGTCCATTTTTTCACTGGTATGAAAAATCATATTCACCCAGACTTATTGCCCAATGTTCAGAAAATACAATATGCGTCTCCGGGATTTATGGAGTTATCAGTACTTATTGAAGTTGCTGATGACATAAAAAATCTGGTTTTCGCTATTTGTTCTACTGTGGGTACGATTGCGACGACTTATCATGTGATTCATTCTCAGTATCGTTCGAGACAACTAGCGCAAAAGAAAATGCGAGAGTTAGAAAATCAGGAAGATAAGAACTTTGTAAGAAACTCTGTTCTTGAGTTACATGAGCAGTTAAATTTATCTCCCCAACAAGTAGTGAGCCTTTCCAAAATATCAAAAGGTGATCAATTAGTGGAACTAAAAATGCTGATGGCAATGTATCGGAGAGCTAAGCCAATTGCTGATTTGCAGACTCAGAATAAGGCGCAACTGTAAGCCTTATAACAAAGTGTTTAAGCGGGATTTGGCACGCGTGGCATTTTCAATTTGCGTTGGGTTCAGTGGTTACGGCACTGTGCGGTAGCTTTCGTATTGCGTGCCTGCCCCCCTTAACGCGGCGTTATAAAACTAATCGGCTATGTGGGCATAATAAGAGAAATAATATGACGATTGTAAAAGATAATGGTACGTGGGTCGCTGACCCGAGTGGCCTTACTTCCGGAGATCTTAAAGCTTGGCGCGAACGCATGTATTCAGAATGCCCAAACCCAGAAGTCGGCGATATCGTTGTTGTTGTCAATGAAAGTAATGGCAAAAAAATCGGATATAAAGCGCTAACTTCTGATGGTTATGATACTCGTTGGCAAAGGGTGTCTTCTGAGGAGGTTGAAAAGCATCTACGCTTACTGGACGTAAAGGATGGCGGAGACCAATTAACAAATCCTGATGACTATGTATATCTATCCGATGGTGTGTATGTGCATAAAGATGATTGTTGGTTTTAGTGTGTAAATGGAATTAAGGTAGAAGTTAATGAATACAAAAAAGTAACTCATCGTGTTATGGCTGGCGGTGTACCCGTCATGGCGGGTGGCGAGCAAGTGGTGGTGACTTTAGAGCAAGCTCTTACTACCGCTGACAAAATAGAGCAAATACCAGCCGATGCGAAAAGAGCAGTTAAGGATTTCTTCAAAGAGAATTGGGCTGGAATCCAAGATTTGTTAACTGATATTGATATTCCTCTAGACTTACTCCAAAAATTTGAGAATTTTGCGGATTACGTGGAGTTAGTCCTGCGAGCACTAGGGTTGGTATAAATAGTTTTATAACAAACAATTTAAGAGGGATTCCCCACGCTTGGCATTTTTGGTTTTGGTCACGTTCAGTGTTTACGGCCTCCAAATTTGGTGTCGTGGTAGCGTGGCTCACCCCTTAATTGGGCGTTAGCAATATAAATGGAGGTAATATGGCAAAAGGTCCATATGTAGAGCATAGATATGAAAGTTGGCAAGATTTCTTAAATGATAATTACTATTTTGCTGATCAGATGGACTTTGTTTTTAGAGGGCATGGATGCTCTAGTTGGAAGTTGGAAACTACATTAGATCGACTAATTCATAGGCTTAAACCTAATGTTGACTTAGATTCTACATATGATTTTGTTCTAAAGGAGTTTGTGAAGTCATTACGGGGTAGATCGAGTGTTGCTAAGGATGTTCAAACCAACAGCGAAGAGTTGTGGGCTTTAGGCCAGCATTACGGGCTAGCTACCCCTTTGTTGGACTGGACACATTCAATTTATGTAGCCTTGTTTTTTGCGTTTGAAGATCATACCCCTTCTAGCACTGGGTATAGGACAATATGGGCTTTAAGCTCTAGTCGATGGGTTGTTGACGCTATGGCTTCTCACAATGCGAAAAAAAATGAGAAACATTGGTTTAATTTTTTAGAGCCGCTGTCAGATAATAATCCTAGGCTTATTACACAAACAGGTCTATTTACAAAGCAACCTATCCAATTTGATATTATTTCTTGGGCTAAGGAAAATTTGCCAAATGATGCTCCTTATTTAATTAAGATCGACGTCCCAGACTCTGAACGTTTGAAAATTTTACGCCACTTGCGCTTAATGAATATCCATCCAGCTACGCTTTTCCCGGAGACAGATGGCGCTGCTAAGTATTGCAATCAAACACTAGAACTACTTAGTGATAAAAGTAGAGGCCCTCGACAGTAATATTGCTAACAAAGCATTTAAGAGTGATTCCCAACGCTTGGCATTTTTCATTCCCTCGTTGGGTTTCGTGATTACGGTGGTATGGTTAAGTTTCGTGGTAGCGTTGCTCACACCTTAATGCGGCGTTATGTACCCCGGTAAATTTGACAATCCAGAGTCCAAAAATGATAAGAAAATACAATTTAATCGACTTAGATTCAGTTCTTGAAATCTGGCTTGAAGCTTCCGTTAAAGCTCACGATTTCGTCTCTGCTGACTTCTGGGAATCTCAAACAAATCTGGGACACCCACCTTTTTGAGCAAGGCGTAGCAGAGCCCGAACCCAAAAGATGGGTGTCTAAGGTCTTCTGCTCACCGAGTTCAAACGCAAAAGCCCCATCACGGGGCTTTTTCTATTGGTGCGGCCGGTGTGTGCGGCAGCCTGAACCAGCGCGCCCTATGAACGGACGGGCAGATCCTGTTTCAGCGCAACCAGCAACAGGGCCAACAGGCCAAAGGGCGGAAACAGACAGAGCAAGGAGCAGATAAGGGTGATCAGCGCCGGATGCTCGCTCTTACGGCGCGCCAGTCGCCAGGCGATAACGCCGACGATGACCATCAACAACGCAATGAACTGGCCAAGCAGGGTGGCATTGATATTCATGAAAGATCCTTTTTCATGGGCAAGTGTGAAGAACCTGTACTTTATCGCCTTGGTTGCGATTGGCAACCGCTGAACCGCACCGGCAACTCGCCCGTTGATAGGTTCTCTCTATTCTGGCAATAGATGAGAATAGTTTTCATTTAATCTCGTTTCGGCGGATACTCTCATCATCAACAGAGGGAGCCGCCATCATGAAAAAGACCATCAGCTTTGCCATCCTGCACTTCGGTGTTGCCTTTACCGTGGCCTACCTGCTGACCGGTGAGCTGCTGACCGCCAGCCTGATCGCCCTGATCGAGCCCGCCGTCAACACGGTCGCTTTCTACTTTCATGACCTTGGCTGGCACAAGCTCAAACCAAATCACAGCCTGCAGGCCAAGACCAGCAGCTTCGCGGTGGTACACTTCTCGGTGGCCTTCGGGGTGGCCTTCCTGCTGAGCGGCGAGCTACTCACCGGCGGCGTGATGGCGATGATCGAACCGGCCATCAATACCGTGGTGTTCTTCTTCCACGAGCGGCTGTGGCGTGCCCGCAGTCAGCAACTGGCGCTGGCCTGATCAACCGGCAACCCGCCTCCCCCTCTATCGCGGCCACAAAAAACCCGACATTCCGGCCAGGAGTGTCGGGTTTTTCCGTTTGGCAGCCATTCAGCAGTGCAAGTGGGCTCGGCTCCCCTGCTGCATTGCCCTGTAGAGTGTGCTGTAGTAGGCAGATATACCCTCTTCATTGCTGGAATCTATCGATGAACAAGACCTTGCTTGCCACCCTGCTGTTTGCCCCTCTGCTGGCCAGTGCCGCAACCCCCTCCTTTGACTGCACCAAAGCCTCCGGGTCGGTCGAAACCCTGATCTGCAAGGATGCCGGACTGGCCACCCTTGATAACGAACTGGCGGCCCTCTACCCCAAGGCGATTGCTGCACTCTCTCCCGAACAGCTCAAGACTGAGCGCGCCATGCAGCGCGGCTGGATCAAGGGTCGCAACGACTGCTGGAAGGGGCAGGATCTGCGCCAGTGTGTGGAGGATAACTACCTGCTGCGGATCACCGAACTGCAGATCAGCGGCGGCCAGCTGATGGTGCCGGCACCGGTCAACTACAAGTGCGGCAAGAACGTAATGCTCTCTACCTACTTCTATAACGATGCCAAGCTGCCCGCAGCGGTAATCAACCTGAGCGAGGGTGACAAGCAGCAACAAGTGCTCGCCTATGAAGCCCCCAGCGCCAGCGGCGCCCGTTATGAAGGGCAAAACCTCACCTTCTTCACCAAGGGGGACGACGCCACGCTGGAGCGTTACGGCCAGCCAACCCTCACCTGTATGGAAAATCCAACCAAGGGCTGAGGCTCATAGGGGCGGCTCGTCTTGCCGCCCCCACCTTGACTAGATGGCGATATTCAGCGGTTTTCCTTCCCGCACAATTCGCAACTTGAGCGACCCCGGCTTGCTGGTGCTGAGCAACTCACGCACCTTGTCGATCTCGAGGGGACGATAAGCCACCCCGTTGATCTGTTCCAGAATGTCGCCGTTGGCCAGACCATAGGGGGCAAGATCCCGTTCGTCACTGTAGTAGACCTGCAGATGCTCGCCATCAAAACGCACCCCGATATTGCGCAGGATTGGGGGCACTTTGCGCGCCAGGCTGTCGGCGTCGTAGCAGATCATCATCCGCCCGGGGATGATCGCAAAGCGATTGAAGCGGTTAACAAAATCCAGCCCCAGACCATACTGCTCATTGCTGTTTTCCGACACGCGCAGCTCACCGAGCTGGCGCTCATCAAAGTGCAGGCCGGTGAGGATATGGTCACGCCCCTCCACCATACCGCTGGCGTCCACCCCTTTGCGTGGCGTGGCATCTTCGCCAGAGATCGCCTTCTGACTGGCCATAAAGTCGATAAAGGCATGGTCGGCATAGCTCTGATCGGCCCCGGTATCCAGATACATGCGCACGCTGCTCTCGCCGTGGGTCAGATACACGGCCGGGGAGCGGTTGTAGCTATCTTCATAGCCGATGCAACGCTCGAACGTGGCTGCCGACGGTGCCGTCAGCGAAGCCGTGAGCTGATGCCTGTCGCGATCAAACACCCAGTTGAAACGGCGGATGGTGTCGATCCCGAGGATGCCATCGATACGGCTGCCAAGAGACTGGGAGAAAAGATCGAAATCAACGGTAGCCCACAGGTCGCTGTCATCAATGGTGACCGACCCCACCGAGAAGGGCTGCGGCTCAACAAAACCAAGCTGCTCGCGGCCCAATTGGCTCGAAACGCTGTTCACAGTGGCAAAATCAGCCTGATAGGCCCTGGGCAATTCGCTTAAGGTCAGCGCCTTGAAGCGGCTGGCCAGACGACGATCGATAAAGGTGATACTGGCCCCGGTATCGAGCAAAAACTGGTACTGCTCACCGGCGATGGTGACGGGGATCAGGGGGGCACTTTCGTAATGCACTGTCAGCACAGGGCCGGGTGTATTGCGCTTGGTGGATGAATCCGGGGCTGTGCAGCCTTGGACGACGAACAGGGCCAACATGGCCAGCGCCACTTTGAACTGCGACTTCATAACTCTCCTTCCCGATAGCAGATGCCCCCGCGACGCCACCACATAATGCTATCTTGTTGATTTATAGATAAATAAGCTATTTCGGCGGGGGATGCGGACAATAACAAAGAGTTTTATGCTGGTTCAAGCCAGATATGACCATGAATATTCTATGGTGATAGCTCAAGAAGGGTTGTTCACGCTATCTCGGCGCGTCATCAATCGTGGGTGATATTTGATTAATTTATTGATCTTGCACAGAAAATCTCAATATTGAGCTTTCTCTCCACAGCGCCATGGTTAATATTGCCATTTGGCAACACTTGCCTCGTCGGAGTCTCCCATGAGCCATGCCAACCCCATCCCGTTGGTAAAACGCAGCAGACTGGAGGCTGAAATTCAGGGGCGGTAGCCTTACCTGATGGAATTGATAAGCGAGAGTTACCTTCGACCCACTCAAAATGGTGACGACCTCATTTTTATTTCTGACCTGCTCACACAGGCGTGCTTTGGCGGCGCTTTCCAAGACTGCGCTGAGCACTGATTTTTCACACAGTAGTAATGGTGGCGCAAAAAGAGGAAGTCAAGCGAATACGCCCAACATGAGAAGAAAGCTGATAGCGTTATGATTTAATGATAATCTTTACTTTTCGGCGGTAAAAATGTTACGGGGTTATATGGAATTCTCTGCTAACGGATTAATGCCGCCTTCCATCTAAGCACTGTTAGGCTACACAAATGGAGGTCACCATGAATGACAACGCGTTTTATCAGTGCAAATCTTTTCTCGAACAGAGAATGCAAGAGCTTCCAGAAAATACGGAACTTGTAAAAGCCTACGTTGCACTTATCGAACAGAAAACCAAATTTGATATTGCATATTTTTCGCAAACATCAGACGTCCAAAAGAACTGGAACGATAATCAAGCCAAGATGAATGCGGCCTGGCATGAAAGCCACGCCAAAGTTGCAACTAAGCAGATTGAGGTTGGCGGAAGAACAATCAATCACAGCATATAGCCTAACAAATCTATCAAGCGGACCAGCTAAAGCGGTCCGCTTATGTCCAACGTTAGGCATATCTAGTAAGGAGTAAAGCTTGTTTATTTTAAGTTTAGTAGTTTTGATTTTATCTTTTGGTTGGCTTTGCTTCCAACCTGATTGGGAGCCAGTAATTGTTTTCCTTGGTTCACTGGGAGCTGTTGTGAAGGTTGATAGCCCTATTAAACTGAAGGTCAAAGCAAAATATCTAGATTCACGCTCTAAGAAGTTAAGGATTGAGAATGGTAAGATCATTGATAGTGATATTGTGATATTAGATATTCTGAAAAAACTATGTACTGGGGAGGAGGTTTTATTCAAATGTATAAGCTTAGATGCTAAAGGGTATTATAAAAAATATAACAATGGCTCTGAACCCGAAGATGTAAAATTATATAACAAGGCAAAATCAGACGTCTTGGAAGCTAAAGCTCGCCAACTTGAAGAAGCAACAAAAATATTGGCATATCTGTACAAGGAACGTTATTTAACTGTAGAAATATCAAAGCTCCCAGAGATGCTGCGCAACTATGTATTAATTTCCCATCCAACACAAAGTGGTAAACCGAGTTACTGTGAAAGTATTGATAGTAAGGCATTTGATATTTACTCTGACAATATTAGTGGAAAATCAATGACATTTATAGCTGACTTACCGAGCGTAGCTGTGAGTGAATTGTTAGATAAATACAATGCGGAAGATATTCAGACTTTCGCAATTCCTTATCAATATTCCTTGCTTGAGCTTCCAAAAAGCACGTATTACAACTATGTGGTACCTGCTCAGTTACATGCTTCGTTAACTAAATATAGTGCTTTCCGTAAAAATGGAGAGTTCTGGGCTGCACATAATTGGGCGTTTGGACCACATTAAATATGCCTAACAAACTGTTTAAGAGTGATTCGCAACGCGTGGCATTTTTACTATGCGTTGTGTTTAGTGTTTAAGGTTGTATGCGGGAGCTTCAGTATTGCGTTGCTCACACTTTAACAGGGCATTAGCTTGCAAGGAGATAGAATGAAGTACAAATGTAAGCATTGTGGACAAGTGTCGGAAATTCCAGATGGCAGTTCTCCAGCGAGTTATCGTTGCGGAAATTGCAGTAATTCGTTTAAAGATACAGAAAAGGTGACTGGTGAAACATCCGCGGCAGTTGGCCTTATTGGTGGAGCTGCATTAGGAGCTTCCATTGGAGGGCCAGTTGGTGCAATTGTCGGCGGGATACTAGGAGCAATCCTAGGTAAAGAGTCAAAAGGGGTTGGCTAATGTCTTTTGATGGTACGGCTTTTGGTATATTGGTATCGGTGTGTTTTAGTTTTGCCTTTGCCTGTTTAGAATTCTATAAACGCAGAGATTTTAAGGTCAATAACGTGGCTTTAGTTTTCCTTGCTGTTTATGCAATTTCATCAGGCGGTGAACTCATATTGGCAGCTCTCCATGGTGATCCTAATAATTTGCCGTCGAGTTGGCGCGAGTATATTGGTGTTGCGGGTATGGTGGGTATTGGTTTATCTCTCAATTATGTAATTAATGCAGTTAAGGAAGTGCTGGCATCAAGGCCTGCTAGTAATTCAGATAATGCAACTAGAGATGAAGGCTAACAAACAGTTTAAGAGGGATTCAGCACGCGCGGCATCTTTGGTATGCGGTGGTTTTGGTGTTGAAGTGCTATGCGGTAGCTTAGTCATTGAGTACTTCCCCCCTTAGCTGGGCGTTAGGCGAAAGGAGCAGTTTTGATATCGCACAGAGAAACATACATAAAATACAGATGGGCTGGAGCGTCAATTGCTGAAGGCGCCCCCCCTGCAGTCCGTAGGTTCGATTAGCGAAGCGTAATCGGACGTTCGCGGTCACAATATTTCGTGATAGCACCAATTGCCTTTAGAGACCGACTTTCACGCAGTCTCGTTTTTCACCTTAGCTTTGCTGGCATAAACCCCACCAAGGAGATAAATGAAGCCTGACTTAACCGGCACACGGATTGTACTGCGCACCATTGGCCCGCAGGATGCTGCCGATCTGTTCGAGATTTATGGCAATCCACTGACCATGGAGTTTGCCTCTGATCCCTGCTTTACCTCCCCCACCATGGTGGCGCAGATGATGGCGAGCGTAGTGCGGCTGGAGCAAATGGGGGAGTCGCTGGAGTGGGCGATTGTCGAGCGGGAAGGCAACAAGGTAATCGGCACCTGCGGCCTGCACAGTTTCAGCGAGGCGGGTCGCTGCTGTGAGGTAGGTTGCCTGCTCAATGCGGCCTATTGGCGCAGAGGGTTTATGTCGGAGGCGCTGGGATTGCTGTTCGCCCACGCCAGCACACTGGGGGTCACCTGCCTCACCGCAGATATCGATACAGATAACGTCCGCTCTATCGCCCTGTTTGAAAAGCTGGGCTTCAAGGCGCATGCAGGGCGCTATCAGCGCATGCTGCCTTTTGTCTGACCCGACACCAGAGGTACAACCCCCTCACCTCTCAGGGCGTTACAGCAAGGAGCAGGCATAAAAAAAACCGGAACCCAAGGGTTCCGGTTTTTTTCATTCCAGTCGAAGCTGGCAAACCAGCAAATTAAGCCTGGTTTTTAACTTCTTTCAGACCGCGGAAAGGAGCTTTGGCACCCAGAGCTTCTTCGATACGGATCAGCTGGTTGTACTTGGCAACACGGTCAGAACGGCTCATGGAACCGGTCTTGATCTGGCCAGCAGCGGTACCAACAGCCAGGTCGGCGATGGTCGCGTCTTCGGTCTCACCGGAGCGGTGGGAGATGACGGCAGTGTAGCCAGCGTCTTTGGCCATCTTGATGGCAGCCAGAGTTTCGGTCAGGGAACCGATCTGGTTGAACTTGATCAGGATGGAGTTGGCGATGCCGTTGTCGATACCGCGCTTCAGGATCTTGGTGTTGGTTACGAACAGGTCGTCACCCACGATCTGGATTTTCTTGCCCAGTTCAGCAGTCTGGTAGGCGAAACCTTCCCAGTCAGATTCGTCCAGGCCATCTTCGATGGAGACGATCGGGAACTTGGTGGTCAGGTCAGCCAGGAAGTCGGAGAAACCGTTGGAGGTGAAGACACGACCTTCGCCTTTCAGGTTGTACTCTTTCTTCTCTGCGTCGTAGAACTCGGAAGCAGCGCAGTCCATAGCCAGGGTGATGTCGGTGCCCAGTTTGTAACCGGCAGCGGCAACGGCTTCAGCGATAACTTCCAGCGCTTCGGCGTTGGATTTCAGGTTCGGAGCGAAACCACCTTCGTCACCAACTGCAGTGTTGTAGCCCTTGGACTTCAGCACTTTGGCCAGGTTGTGGAACACTTCTGCGCCCATGCGAACGGCTTCTTTCAGGGTCTTGGCGCCAACCGGCTGGATCATGAACTCCTGGATGTCGACGTTGTTGTCGGCGTGCTCACCACCGTTGATGATGTTCATCATCGGCAGCGGCATGGAGTAAACACCCGGGGTGCCGTTCAGCTCGGCGATGTGGGCGTACAGCGGCATGCCTTTGGCAGCAGCGGCAGCTTTGGCGTTAGCCAGGGAAACAGCCAGGATGGCGTTGGCGCCGAACTTGGATTTGTTCTCGGTACCGTCGAGGTCGATCATGATCTGGTCAACGGTGGCCTGGTCCTTGGCATCTTTACCCAGCAGAGCTTGAGCGATCGGGCCGTTTACGGCTTCGATGGCTTTCAGCACGCCTTTACCCAGGAAACGGCTCTTGTCGCCGTCACGCAGTTCCAGCGCTTCGCGGGAACCGGTGGACGCGCCAGACGGAGCGGCTGCCATACCAACAAAACCACCTTCCAGGTGAACTTCGGCCTCAACGGTCGGGTTACCACGGGAGTCGATGATTTCACGACCGATCACTTTAACGATCTTGGACATGTGTATTTCCTCAGGTTTCGTAAAAAAACAACAAAAATATGCCAAAAAAAGCGGCTGTGGCACAGTGCCCCAACCGCATTTATTTTCAATTACTTCAAATTACGCTTCTGATACTCGCCTGCCGCCTTCACAAAACCGGCGAACAGAGCGTGGCCATCACGAGGAGTAGAGGTGAACTCCGGGTGGAACTGCGCAGCCACGAACCAGGGGTGATCCGGGATCTCGATGATTTCCACCAACTTCTTGTCGGCAGAGAGACCGGTCACTTTCAGACCTGCCGCTTCAATCTGCGGCAGCAGCTTGTTGTTGACTTCGTAACGGTGACGGTGACGCTCGTAAATGGTCGGGCTGCCGTACATCTGACGCACTTTGGAATCTTCGACCAGGTGGCAGAGCTGGGAACCCAGACGCATGGTACCGCCCAGATCGGACTTCTCGGTACGGGTCTCGACGTTGCCCTCTTCATCCACCCACTCGGTGATGAGGCCGACGACCGGATACGCGCAATCTTTCTTGAATTCGGAGGAGTGAGCCCCTTCCATGCCCGCCACGTTGCGAGCGAATTCGATCATGGCAACCTGCATGCCGAGGCAGATACCCAGGTAGGGGATCTTGTTCTCGCGGGCATACTGGGCAGCCAGAATTTTGCCTTCCACACCGCGCTCACCGAAGCCACCCGGCACCAGGATCGCGTCCAGACCTTCCAGCAGCTCGGCGCCACGGGTCTCGATATCCTGAGAGTCGATGTACTTGATGTTGACGGAGTGACGGGTCTTGAGACCACCGTGCTTGAGCGCCTCGTTGACGGACTTGTAAGCGTCCGGCAGGGAGACGTACTTGCCGACCATACCGATGGTCACTTCACCAGTCGGGTTGGCCTCTTCGTAAATAACCTGTTCCCACTCGGACAAATCAGCTTCTTTGCACTCCAGACCGAAACGCTCGGTGAAGTAGGAGTCCAGATTCTGAGATTTCAGCAGTGCCGGGATCTTGTAGATGGAGTCGACGTCTTTCATGGAGATGACGGCGCGCTCCGGCACGTTGCAGAACAGGGCAATTTTGGCGCGCTCGTTGGCCGGAATGGCACGGTCAGAGCGGCAGATCAGCACATCCGGCTGGATACCGATGGAGAGCAGCTCTTTAACGGAGTGCTGGGTCGGCTTGGTCTTCACTTCACCGGCAGCGGCCAGGTAAGGAACCAGCGTCAGGTGCATGAACATGGCGTTGTTGCGACCCACTTCGGCAGCCAGCTGACGAATGGCTTCGAGGAACGGCAGGGACTCGATGTCACCCACGGTACCGCCCACTTCGACGATGGCAACCTGATGGCCTTCGGCACCGGCAATCACCCGCTCCTTGATGGCGTTGGTGATGTGCGGGATAACCTGAATGGTGGCGCCCAGATAGTCACCACGACGCTCTTTACGCAGTACGTCGGCGTAGATACGGCCGGTGGTAAAGTTGTTGCGACGGGTCATCTTGGTGCGGATGAAACGCTCGTAGTGGCCCAAATCCAGATCGGTTTCGGCCCCGTCCTCGGTTACGAACACTTCACCATGCTGGGTCGGGCTCATGGTGCCCGGATCCACGTTGATGTACGGGTCCAGTTTCATGATGGTCACATCCAGACCACGGGCTTCCAGAATGGCTGCCAGAGAAGCTGCGGCAATGCCTTTGCCGAGGGATGAAACAACGCCACCAGTAACAAAAATATATTTGGTCGTCATGCTGAACCTGAAAGAAGTTTAGGGAATTTTAAGGGGTGCTTCGGGGATGAAGCAGGACGGGGAAACAGTATACCAAAAACCCCTCTCCCAAACAATGAGCAAAAATCTATCAGGCTCACCGCCCCCCCATCTTGCGCCAAATCAACTTTGCTCGGTTTCCTTCGCCTTATCCCAGGCAGCATCGAGCTTTTCGAGGGTGCAATCGGTCATTTTCAAGCCTTCTGCGGCGATTATCTGCTCAACCTGACGAAAACGACGTTCGAACTTGGCGTTGGCGCCTCGCAGCACCTGCTCCGGATCCTTGCCCAGATGACGCACCAGATTGACGGTGGCAAACAGCAGGTCACCGAGCTCATCGCTCACCCGCGCCTCGTCCACATCGGCCATCAGCGCCTCTTCCATCACCTCGTCGATCTCTTCGTGGATCTTGTCCACCACAGGCCCCAGCGTCTTCCAGTCAAAACCGACGGTGGCGCAGCGTTTCTGAATTTTGGCGGCGCGAGTCAAGGCAGGCAGCAAGAGCGGGATGTCGTCCAGCACGCTCTCTTTGTCGAGGGCCGCCCGCTCTTTGGCCTTTTCCGCTTCCCAGTTCGCTTTTACCGCTTTCTCGTCGCCAAGGTCTGCATCGGAAAAAACGTGGGGGTGACGGCGAATGAGCTTTTCACTCACCGTATCGACGATATCGGCGAAGTCGAACAAGCCCCGCTCTTTACCCAGCTGGGCGTAAAACACCACCTGAAACAGCAGGTCACCCAGCTCCCCTTTCAGCCCCTGCCAATCTTCGGTCTCGATGGCATCGGCCACTTCGTAGGCCTCTTCCAGGGTGTGCGGCACTATGCTCTGGAAGTCCTGTTTCAGATCCCAGGGGCAGCCGTTTTGCGGATCGCGCAGGCGAGCCATGAAGTCGAGCAGTTGGGAGAGGTCATAACGTTGGGACATGGGATATTCGCTTTCAATTCGTTCAAAAAGGGTCGGAAATGCAGACCGGCCACTGGGGCCGGTCGGTTCGATATCAAAGCCGCTTGGCGCTGATCACGTCGTTAAGCTGACTGAGCTTGGCCAACGCCCGGTTGAAGGCGTTGATGTTGTAAATCTCCAGCTCCATATCGATCTCGGCGGTCTGCTCGCGCACGTTGGAACGTGAGCGCACCCCCATCACATTGATCTTCTCGTTGGCCAGCACTGTGGTGATATCGCGCAGCAGGCCGGAGCGATCGTTGGAGATGATCCGGATGGTGAGGCCGTAGCCGCCGGAGTAGTTCTCCCCCCACACCGCATCGATCAGCCGCTCAGGGTTGCGCCGTGACAACTCTTTCAACTGCTCGCAATCTTCCCGGTGGATCGAAACGCCACGCCCCATGGTGATGAAGCCCTGAATGGAGTCCCCCGGAATGGGTTGGCAGCAGCGGGCAATATGGGTCATCAGGTTGCCGACCCCTTCCACCACTATGTGATCCTTGGGCTTGTGGCGCATCGGCGCATTGGCCTTCTGCTCCAGCTTCTCCAGCAGGCGGCGATCTTCCTCTTCCGCCGTCGGCTTGTTGTAACAGGTGTCGAGATAGTTGAGCACCTGGTTGATGCGGATATCGCCGCTGCCGATACCGGCCAGCAGATCGTCGGAGCTCTCCAGATTGAAGCGGCGCAGCATGTTGCCCTTGTCGATCTTGGACATGCTGAGGTTGTGGCGATCCAGCTCCTTCTCAAACAGCTCGCGACCGGCCACGATATTCTTGTCCCGATCCAGTTTTCTGAACCAGGTCGCCACCTTGGCCCGCGCCCGGCTGGAGCGCAGGAAGCCGGCGTTGGGGTTCATCCAGTCGCGGCTCGGGTTGGGCTCTTTCTGGGTGATCACCTCCACCTGATCGCCGGTCTGCAGCGCGTAGGTGAACGGCACGATGCGGCCATCAATCTTGGCGCCGATGCAGCGGTGGCCGATCATGCTGTGGACGTGATAGGCAAAATCGAGCGGGGTGGCGCCTGCCGGCAGGTCGATGACATCCCCTTTCGGGGTGAAGACGTAGACCCGGTCCTCGAACACCTGACTGCGCAGATCTTCCAGCAGGGAGCCGCTCTCGGAGAGATCTTCCTGCCAGGCGAGCAGCTTGCGCAGCCACTCGATCTTGTCTTCGAAGGTGTTGGCCTTGCCGCCAGCTTGCGCCCCTTCCTTGTAGCGCCAGTGCGCCGCGACGCCGAGCTCGGCGTCCTGATGCATCTGGTCGGTACGGATCTGGATCTCCACCGTCTTGCCTTCAGGCCCCACCACTACGGTGTGAATTGACTGGTAGCCGTTGGGTTTGGGGTTGGCGACATAGTCGTCAAACTCGCGGGGAATGTGGTGGAACTGGGTATGGACGATACCGAGCGCCGCATAGCAATCCTGCAACCGCTTGGTCACTACCCGCACCGCGCGCACGTCGAATAACTCGTTGAATTCGAGGTGCTTCTTCTGCATCTTGCGCCAGATGCTGTAGATGTGTTTCGGCCGACCGTACACCTCGGCGTCAACTCCCGCCTCTTTCAACCCATTACGCAGGGATTGCACAAACTCGCGGATGTAGCGCTCGCGATCGAGCCGCTTCTCGTCGAGCTGCTTGGCGATCTGTTTGTAGGTATCCGGGTGCAGGTAACGGAAGGCGAGATCTTCCAGCTCCCACTTGAGCTGGCCGATGCCCAGACGGTTGGCGAGCGGCGCATAGATGTTGGTGATCTCCTGGGCCATCAGCACCCGGGTCTCTTCATCTGCCGTCTTCGCTTCCCGCAGGCAGGCGATCCGCTCTGCCAGCTTGATCACCACGGCGCGCACATCCTCGACCATGGCAAGCAACATGCGACGCACGTTGTCGACCTGCTCCGGCGAGGTTTCGCTGCGATGGAGGGTTTGCAGGGAGCGGATGGCCTCCATCTCCAGCACCCCTTCCACCAGCTTGGCGATCTTGGAGCCAAAGTCCTCGTCCATCCGCTCCTGGCTGATGAGACCGGCTTCGACGAAGGGGTAGATGATGGCCGCTTTGAGAGTGCCGATATCCATGCTGAGCATCTGCAGGATGCCCACCATTTCGATGCCGCGCACCAGCAGCTTGCTGGTCAGCGCCTCGTCACCGAGCGTCAGACAATACTGATAGACGGTTCGCAGCTGATCCTTTTCACTGTCACTCAAGGAGAGCGAGCTGACCCACTCTTCCAGGGTGAAGTTGTCTTTCAAATGAATATCGCGAACCGCAACCATGGTATCAATCCTTTAAATTATCGGGCCGAAAGCTGTCACTTTCCCCCCTCATGAGATTGCCTCAAATGGGGATATCCAGCGCACTTTTCAAGGCATATTGTCCAGAAAGACAATAGAGCGCACCAACAGGCCCTGCCGAACAACGAGGGTCTAGATTACCCCAATCACATCAGCTCAAACAGCCGCAGACATGCCAGATTACATATCCGCATCGCCGTACTGATGAGTCATTTACTCCCGTTCAAACAGCGCCATGGACTCCAGATGACCAGTGTGAGGGAACATGTCGAGCATGCCGAGGCGCACCAGACGGTAACCCCCTTTCACCAGCACCTGACTGTCCCGCGCCAGGGTGACCGGGTTACAGGAGACGTAGACCACCCGCTTGGGTGAAAGTTTCACGACGTGTCCCATCACTTCCAGCGCGCCGGGGCGAGCCGGATCCAGCAGCACCAGATCGAACCCTTCCCGCGCCCAGGACATGCCGACGATGTCATCGCTCAGGTCGGCCTTGTAGAAACGGGCATTGGTGATGCCGTTGCGACGGGCGTTCTCTTCGGCCCGCTGCACCATGGCCAGTTCACCTTCGACACCCACCACTTCGCGAGCCTGACGGGCCAGCGGCAGGGTGAAGTTGCCGATGCCGCAGAAGAGATCGAGCACCTTGTCATCCTTGCTCGCCCCGAGCCATGTCAGCGCCTGCTCAACCATGCTCTGGTTGATGGGGCCGTTGACCTGAATGAAATCACCGGGTGCAAATGCAAGAGACAGGCCATCCAGCGAGTAGGATGGGGAAAATTGTTGCTGCAGCGCTTCGATGCGATCATCGGCCGCCTGCAGATAGAGGTCGATCCCCTGTGCTTTTGCAAACTCCACCAGCAGGGCGCGATCCGCCTCATTGGGGCGGCCGGTGTGACGCAGCAGCATCATGATCCCCTGCTCGGCCTGGATAAGCTCCGCATGGCCCAGCTCGCGCTGGCTCTTGAGGCGATTGAGGCACTCACGCAGCGGGGCAATCAGCGCAGAGAGCGGCTCGGCCAGCACAGGGCACCCTTCGATTTCCACCAGATCGTTGCTGTTGCGACGGCGGAAACCGACCCGGGTGCAGCGACCGTTCTTGTCAAATTTGATGGCCAGACGACAGACCCGGCGATAGGCACGATCTTCACCGGTCAGTACCGGCTCCAGCGCAGGCGCCTTGATGTTGCCCAACCGCTCGAACAGGCTGACCAGTCCGGCCGCCTTGGCGGCTTGCTGATCGGCAACCGACATGTGCTGGGCACTGCAACCGCCGCACTCGCGATAGTGGCTGCAGAAGGGGGCGATACGATTG
This sequence comes from Aeromonas sp. 603607, assembly GCF_049171595.1. NCBI lineage: Bacteria > Pseudomonadati > Pseudomonadota > Gammaproteobacteria > Aeromonadales > Aeromonadaceae > Aeromonas > Aeromonas sp. 603607. The sequence goes on along the minus strand of NZ_JAAKOV010000013.1, from coordinate 85,051 downwards.
GCCGCCGGGGTCACAACCTGTTGCAAGGCGGCGTGACCATACTGCTTTTTTTCTTCGGTGATGCGTGCCTTGACGGTCTCGCCGGGCAGCGCCCCTTCGACGAAGATCGCCTTGCCCTGATGGCGACCGATACCGACGCAGTGGTGATCGAGGGTGTCTATCGTAAATTCAATGCGTTGGAGCTGGGTGGACTTCTTTTGGGGCTTGAAAAACTGGGCCATAAAACTTGGTGCCTATAGGTGGCTATGTCATGATTGTGGAATCTGCTGCCGGGTATTGTCCCACAAGAATAATAGTATGACCAAATACGGCCACAGAGCCCGTGTATTGCCATCAACCCTATCGCCAACCCTGTTCACTGGTGGCCTGTTCGTATGACCAAATATGGCCTGAGAGCACGCGTTCTCGCCTTCACCATCCTGCCAACCCTGATCATCGGTGGCCTGATGGCCGGTTACTTCACCTTCCACCGCTACCAGCAGCTGGAAAACAACCTTATTGATCAGGGGATCAACATTATCGAACCGCTGGCGATCGCCAGTGAATACGGGATGACCCAGCACAGCCGAGAGTCCCTCAAGCGGCTGATTGGTCTGACCCATCGCAAGAACTCCCCCTTCATCAAGTCCATCGCGGTCTTCACCCAGGACAACCAGCTGTTCGTTACCTCGAACTATCACAGGGATTTCACCCGACTCAGACTGCCCGATGGCGAGCCTATTCCGGATCTGACCAGCGTGACGTTTCAGGGGGATGACATCATTTTGCGCACCCCGATCCAGGCTGAAACCAGTCTGGATGGCTTCCCGCTACCCAGCGATGTAGAGCCGCCGATGATCGGCTACATCTCGATGCAGATGGCGACCGACAGGGCCATGTTGCTGCAATACCGTGACACCTTCTTTGCGGTGATCATGGTGCTCATCGGGGTCGCCTTCAGTACCCTGTTTGGTTTCCGCTTGGTCAAGAGCGTGACCCAGCCCATCACCAACATGGTGCAGGCGGTGCACAAGATCAGGGAGGGGCGGCTCGATACCCGGGTCAGCGGGCAACTCACCGGCGAGCTGGATATGCTGAAAAACGGCATCAACGCCATGGCAAAGGCGCTCTCCGAATATCACGAAGAGATGCAGCAGAATATCGATCAGGCCACCTCTGACCTGCGCGAAACCCTGGAGCAGATCGAGATCCAGAACGTCGAGCTCGACATGGCCAAGAAACGGGCGCAGGAGGCGGCGCGGGTCAAGTCGGAGTTTTTGGCCAACATGTCCCACGAATTGCGTACCCCGCTCAACGGGGTCATCGGTTTTACCCGCCAGTTGCTGAAAACCAGCCTGACCCCGAGCCAGACCGACTACATGCAGACCATCGAGAAATCGGCGCGCAACCTGCTTGGCATCATCAACGACATCCTCGACTTCTCTAAGCTGGAAGCGGGCAAGCTGCAGCTGGAGCATATCCCGTTCAGCCTGCGCGACACCCTCAACGAGACCATGCACCTGCTCGGCCCCAGCGCCCACGACAAACAACTGGAGCTCTCCCTGCGGGTGGATGCCGATGTGCCGGACTACCTCACCGGCGACCCCATGCGTCTGCAACAGGTGCTGACCAACCTCACCGGCAACGCCATCAAATTCACCGAACAGGGCAACGTGGATGTCCATATCGAGCAGACCGGCAGTGGCAACCACAAGGTGAGGCTCAACGTCCAGATCCGCGATACCGGCATCGGTATCTCCCAAGAGCAGCAACATCAGCTGTTCCAGGCCTTCAATCAGGCCGACTCCTCCATCTCCCGCCGTTATGGCGGCACGGGTTTAGGCCTTGTCATTACCCAGAAGCTGGTGCAGCAGATGGGCGGCCAGATCCGCTTTGAATCGGAGCTCGGCAAGGGCTCCATCTTCTCGTTCAGTCTGGATGTAGAGGTCTCCCCCCTGCCCCAGACCGATCAATTGCCGCTGGATCGGATCCGTGGCAAACGGCTCTGGCTGCTGGAACCGGATCCCTTCGCGCAAGCCTCTCTGCTCGCCCTGCTGGCGGAGTGGCGCCTCGATGTGCACCCACTGACCAGCGATGACCCCTGGCCCGAGATGAGCGAGCAGGAGATGGTGATCATCGGCAGCAGCACCCTGCATACGCCGCAGCAGGTGCTCGGCCGTCTCGACAAACTGAACGGCCAGCAGCAGAACACCATAGTGCTGCTCAGCAGCCACGAGCCGGCGCTCTATGAAGCGATGCTGGCCCATGGCGCCCAGCACTGTCTCTCCAAACCGGTCAACCACCGCAAGCTGCTGCACGCCCTGCTCTCGCCGGAATCGAGCCGCCAGAAGCTGCCAGCGCAACCTGCGCCGCGCCAGTTGCAGCCAATCAAGGTGCTGGCGGTGGATGACAACGCCGCCAACCTCAAGCTGATCGCCGCCATGCTCAAGGAGATGGTGAGTCAGGTGGTGGTGTGCAAAAACGGCAAGGAAGCGGTCAAGCAGGCCCAGAGCCAGCCGTTCGACATCATCTTCATGGATATCCAGATGCCGATCATGGATGGCATCAGCGCCACCCAGGCGATCCGCAACCAGTCCCTCAACACCACCACCCCGATCGTGGCGGTGACCGCCCACGCCATCCCCGGCGAACGGGAGCGGCTGATCCGGCAGGGGATGGACGACTACCTGGCCAAGCCCATCGACGAGAGCATGCTGGCCCAGCTCATCACCGACTTTGCCCATCGCCGTCACCAGAATAATGGTGCCCAACAGATCGACTGGGCACTGGCGGTGCGGCAGGCGGCGGGGAAAGAGCATCTCGCCAGAGAGATGCTGACCATGCTGCTGGCCAGTTTCGACGAGGTGGAACCTGTGCTGGATAGCGCGCTGGCTGGCGAAATTGAAGATAGCGAGGTGCTGGCACAGCTCCATCGCCTCAACGGCGGCTGTGCCTATTCCGGGGTGCCGGGACTGCAACGGCTGCTCTCCCAGCTGGAGCAACAGCTGCGTGACGGCGTGCCGGTCAGCGAGCTGGAACCCGAGCTGCTGGAGCTGCAAGATGCGCTGGAACTGGTGCGCCAGGAGGCGCCCCGCTATCTCGGCAAAGCTTGATGAGCTTGATCTGAACTGTAGCGGCCCCGCTTTTTCTGACGCGAGGGCCGCCAGATGGTAAAGTTGCGCCGTTTACACAGGAGTCAGCATGACCAACAACGATATTCTGCGCCGTCTGCGCTACGCCCTCACCATCAGCAACGACCAGATGGTCGAGATGTTTGCCAAGGGCAACCTGACGGTCACTCACGCCCAGCTGCACAGCTGGTTGATGAAAGAGGCTGCGGAAGGTGAAGAGCAAGAGGCAGGCTATGTCGCCTGTCCCGACTCGGCCCTGAGCCAGTTCCTCGACGGCTTCATTATCGCCCGCCGCGGCGTGCGGGAAGATGCACCGGCCCAGGTGATCCCGAACCGGATCAACAACAACATGATCCTGCGCAAGCTGCGTATCGGTCTCAACTTCCAGGAAGAGGACATGCTCGGCACCCTCAAGCTCGCCGACTTCAACCTCTCCAAGTCCGAGCTCAGTGCCCTGTTCCGCTCCAAGGATCACAAGCACTATCAGGATTGCGGGGATCAGATCCTGCGCAACTTCCTGATCGGTCTCACGGCCAAATACCGCGGCTAACCAGCCGCGCGACTGACCAGACAGAGCCTTCGACATGTGCCAGCGACTCACTCCTCCCACGTTCAGCAGACTGGCTGTGGCAGGGGGATGGCGCTGGCGCTGTCTTCTTCCCCTCTTCTTTCTGCCACTGGTTCTGCTGCTGGGCGCCTGCACACCATCCGAGTACCAGCTATCTACCCGCTATCAGAGCGCCAACCAGAACGAGCGGATCGCCTTTCTGATCCTCCACTACACCGATGAAGACGATGCCAACTCCTTGCGCCTGCTGACCGAGCCGGAGCACAAGGTGAGCGCCCACTACCTGATCCCCCGCGACAGCCACGAGACCCCGCTACCGGTCCATCAGCTGGTGCCGGACAGCGCGCGCGCCTGGCATGCCGGACGCAGCCGTTGGCACCAATATGCCGGGCTCAATGCCAGCTCCCTTGGCATCGAGATCGTCAACCTCGGCTATCCAGCAGAAGATGAGCCGCTGGCCCCCGATGCCCGCCGCTGGCAACCCTATACCCCGCAGCAGATTGCCGCCGTCGGCGCCCTCAGCAGGGAGCTGGCCGCCCGCTACCAGATTCCACCGACCCAGGTGCTGGGCCACAGCGATGTCGCCCCCGAGCGCAAGCAGGATCCCGGCCCTCACTTCCCCTGGCGCCAGCTCTATCTGACGTACGGAGTCGGCGCCTGGCCAGATGAAGGTCGGGTGGCCGAGTTACTGGCCAGCCCCTTGCCCGACTGGGATGCAGCCATGTGGCAACAGCAACTGGCCCGCTATGGCTATGGCCTGCCCCGGAGCGGCCAGTGGGATGAGCAGAGCCGCGCCGTCATGGGCGCCTTTCAGCTCCACTTTCGCGCCAGCAGGGTCGATAGCAAACCGGACCGCGAGTGTCAGGCCATCCTGATGGCGCTGCTCGAAAAATACTTCCCCTAATACTCATCCATTGCCCCTGTTGCTGCGTACTGTTTGATAGCCTTTAGCTATCAAACAGTTAGGCACAAGCAATTGTCCCTGCATTTTGCAAGGCGTTACTCTGACTGCGTTCCGAAAGAGAATTTAAAACCGATTTCCAAATCTGGAGGTGAATGATGAAAAGCCCGATTGGTCTTGATACTGCTCAATCACAAGCCCTGGCAGCCGAGTTGAACAAATTGCTGGCCAGCTACCAGATCCTCTACATGAACGTACGCGGCTTCCACTGGAATATCCGTGGCAACCAGTTCTTCGAACTGCACCTGAAATTTGAAGAGATTTACAACGACCTGCTGCTGAAAGTCGATGCACTGGCCGAGCGGATCCTGACCCTGGATGGCGTGCCAATGCACAGCTTCAGTGACTACCTGAAAGTCTCTGCCATCCCGGAGCAAAAAGGGCTGCACGATGGCCGCGCCTGTGTCGAATCCTTGCTGGATAGCTTCCGCGAACTGTTGGTCGCCCAGCGCCGTATTCTGGGTCAGGCCGCCGAAGCCGGTGATGAGGGCACTGCCTCCATCCTCTCCGACTATGTGCAGCAACAAGAAAAACTGGTCTGGATGCTGCGCGCTTATCTGGCCTGATAGTGAACCAAGCTGACTGCAGCGTACGTATGATTGCTTGAGTAAGTACCGGGCCGAAAGCTCCTGACCAGACCACGGCCCAATCCGTCTGATTGTTATGTTCTGTTGCAAACCTGAGTTGTCTCTCCTTTTATCCACCCGCTTGCCGCCCTGTTTGGGCGGCTTTTTTTGTTTTTGATCTGCATCAAGGGAAACTTAATTGGCAAATTGAATGCCTATTAAGTTTTTCGCGAGAGGAATAGAATCGCCAAAAACAGACAACTGAAATGTCCAATTAGGAGAGGCATGATGTTTTGTGTGCAATGTGAACAGACAATTCGTACCCCGGCTGGCAACGGCTGTGCCTACGCACAAGGTATGTGCGGCAAGACGGCTGAAACCTCGGATCTGCAGGATGTGCTGATCTACACCCTGCAGGGGCTCAGCGCCTGGGCTCTGGCCGCCCGCGAGCAGGGCATCATAGATCGCGAGATCGATGCCTTCGTACCCAAGGCCTTCTTCGCTACCCTCACCAACGTCAACTTCGATTCCGCCCGTATCGTGGCGTACGTCAATCAGGCCATCGCCTATCGCCAGCAGTTGGCCGATCGTCTGACCGCCATGGCGGTGCAGGTCAACGACTTACCACACTCCGCTTACTTCGAACCCGGTGCCGAGCTGCTGGAACAACTTGCCCATGCCGCGCCAGCCGCCCCCAATCGGGGCAAGAACGAAGTGAACGAAGACATCATGGGGCTGCGTCTGCTCTGCCTCTACGGCCTCAAGGGCGCCGCCGCCTACATGGAGCACGCCCGGGTGCTGGATCAGCAGAGTGATGAGGTGGCCGCCGAATTCCACCGCATCATGAGCTGGCTCAGCACAGATCCGAGCGAAATGGGTCGGCTGTTCAACTGCGCCATGGAGATCGGTCAACTCAACTTCAAAATCATGGAGATGCTGGATCTCGGTGAAACCAGCGCCTTCGGCCATCCGGAGCCGACCCGGGTCAGGGTCACGCCGATCCCCGGCAAGTGCATTCTGGTCTCCGGCCACGACATGATGGATCTCAAACTCATTCTGGAACAGACCAAGGGGACCGGCATTCATGTCTACACCCACGGCGAGATGCTGCCCGCGCTGGCCTATCCCTTCTTCAAGCAGTACCCCCATCTGGTGGGCAACTACGGCTCCGCCTGGCAAAACCAGCAGAAAGAGTTTGCCAACTTCCCGGGCGCGGTGGTGATGACCTCCAACTGCATCATCGACCCGAACGTGGGCAACTACTCGGACCGCATCTTCACCCGCTCCATCGTCGGCTGGCCGGGCGTAACCCATCTTGAGGGGGATGATTTCTCCGCCGTGATCGCCAAGGCCCAAGCGCTGGAAGGCTTCAAACACACCGAACTCGAACACTTCATCACCATCGGCTTTGCCCGCAACGCTCTGATGCAGGCAGCACCCGCGGTGATCGAGAAGGTCAAGGCCGGGGAGATCAGCCACTTCTTCCTGGTGGGTGGCTGTGACGGCGACAAGGCCGAGCGCGCCTACTTCACCGAGTTTGCCAAGGCGGCACCGCGCGACAGCCTGCTGCTCACCCTGGGCTGCGGCAAATACAAGTTCAACAAGCTCGACTTTGGCGACATCGGCGGCATTCCGCGTCTGCTGGACGTGGGTCAGTGCAACGATGCCTACTCCGCCATTCAGTTGGCGCTGGCACTCTCCGAGGCGTTCGAGTGCGGTGTCAACGATCTGCCGCTGACGCTGGTGCTCTCCTGGTTCGAGCAAAAAGCCATCGTTATTCTGCTCACCCTGCTCTCCCTCGGGGTGAAGGACATTCGTACCGGCCCGACCGCACCCGCCTTCCTCACCCCGGCGCTGCTCAAGGTGCTGGAGGAGCAATTTGGCCTGAAAGGGACCACCACGGCCGAGGCTGACCTGGCCGAGATCCTGGCGGCCTGATCGGTACCTCATGTTGTAAGCGTTTGGCGAGCCGCCCGGCTCGCCTTTTTTCTGGATCCGGCTTTTTCATCAGACGTTTTTCAAACCGTTTCAAACCTAAGGAGCCTTGTGATGACCTCTCTCACGCTCACCTGCATTGGCCGCCAACAGAACACCCACGACGTAGTGAGCTGGCAGCTGGTGCCGCTTTCCGGCAGCCTCCCTCCCGTACTGGCTGGCCAGTGCATCACCCTGCACACCGAGATCGACGGCCAGCCGGAGTGCCGCGCCTACACCCTCTCCTCAAGCCCGCAGGATGCGTGCTGGCAGGTCACCATCAAGGATGTGGGGCTAGTCTCCCACCATCTGCACCAGACCCTGCAAGTGGGAGACAAGATCCGGGCTGATGGCCCGTTCGGCGATTTCAACCTGACCGCCCTGCCCTGCGAGCGGCCGCTGCTCTTGAGCGCTGGTTCCGGCATCACCCCCATGTGGGCCATGTTGCGGGACGAGCTAGCCAAACGGCCGGATGCCGATATCCGCTTTATCCATAGCGCCCGCTCGCCAGCAGATGTGATCTTCGCAGATGACTTGGCTGCATTGGCCGAAGCCCATCCCGGTGTACGGCATGCCCTGATACTGGAAGAGGCGCCAACGGCTCATCCCTGGGTGGGCCGACTCACCCCCGCCATGCTGGCCGAGCTGGCCCCGGATCTGCGCGAACGCCATGTCTATCTCTGCGGCCCAGCCCCCTATATGGCGGCGGTCAAAACCATGCTGACAGAGCTGGGACTGCCGCCGGAGCAGCTGCATCAGGAGTCTTTTGGCCTTCCTCCAGCAGAGCCTGCCACCACCACCAGCGACCACTTCTGGCTGACCCTGAAAAAGAGCGGCAAAAAGGTGAAGATCCTGCCGGGTCAGACCCTGCTGGCGGCGCTGGAAGCGGCGGGCGAAACCATGATGGCTGCTTGTCGCGCCGGGGTATGTGGCAGCTGTCGTTGCACCACCACAGGTGACATCGAGCGCCAGAGCGTGATGACCTTGAGTGCGCAGGATCTGGAGAGCGGCGTTGCTCTGGCCTGTTCCTGCACTGCGAAAGGGGATATCAGTCTCGATTATTGAGGCGTGGTGCAGGCTTTTGTGAGGTGCGGTGAAGGCGTCATCGGTATCCCAACCTTTTCCCAAGTAGACAGGGGCGCTAGACTCTGCCCCAGTTTCACCAGAACACGGGATAAAAAAATGACAATACTGGTCACAGGCGGCGCTGGCTATATCGGCTCCCACACCCTGGTTGAGCTGCTGGGCGCGGGGCAGCAGGTCGTGGTACTCGACAACCTCTCCAACTCCTCACCGGAGTCACTCAAGCGGGTCGAGCAGATCACCGGCAAGCCGGTCACCTTCGTCGAAGGGGATGTGCTGGACAGAGCCTGCCTGCAGCAGCTGTTCGCCAACCACCAGATCGAATCGGTCATCCACTTCGCCGGTCTCAAGGCGGTCGGGGAGTCGAGCCAGATCCCACTCACCTACTACCAGAACAACATCAGCGGCACTCTGGTGCTGTGCGAAGAGATGGCCAGGGCTGGCGTTTTCCGGCTGGTATTCAGCTCCTCGGCCACCGTCTATGGCGATCCCGCTTCGGTACCGCTGCGGGAAGATTTCCCCACCAGCGCCACCAACCCCTATGGTCGCTCCAAGCTGATGGTGGAGGAGATCCTCCGTGATCTCGCCAAATCCGATCCCCGCTGGGCTATCGTACTGCTGCGTTACTTCAACCCGGTCGGCGCCCACGAGAGCGGCCTGATTGGTGAAGATCCCAACGGCATCCCCAACAACCTGCTGCCCTATATCAGCCAGGTGGGTGTCGGCAAGCTCAAGGAGCTGGGGGTATTTGGCAACGACTACCCGACCCCGGATGGCACCGGCGTACGTGACTACATCCATGTGGTGGATCTCGCCATCGGCCACCTGAAAGCACTGGCGCGCATCAAGAGCGACACCGGTGTCTTCACCTACAACCTGGGCACAGGTCAGGGCTACTCGGTACTGGAGATGGTCAAGGCGTTTGAAGCTGCCAGCGGCCGACCCATTCCCTACCAGATCAAACCCCGTCGCCCGGGCGACATCGCCGAGTGCTGGGCAGAGCCGACGCTGGCCCGTGCCGAGCTGGGCTGGCAGGCAGAACGCGGTCTGGAGCAGATGATGGTCGATACCTGGCGCTGGCAAAGCAACAACCCGAACGGTTATCAAGGCTGATGATCTAGCGGGTGGATAACAAACGCCCCGACATTTTCATGTCGGGGCGTTTTATTTTGCGACGTTCAATCAGTGGGTCTGACTGCGCAGCAGCGGCACACGGGCCAATCGGGGGGAAATGCGCTCTATCAGCCGATCCGCCAGCGGGGTCAACAGCAGCCAGGGCAGACAGAGGGTCGCCAGCCCCAGTGCGCCGACGTAGACATCGGTAAACCAGTGGGCGCCAGCCAGAATGCGCGGAGTGGAAAAGATCGGCACCATCAGCAATGCGGTGACTCCCGCCCAGCGCGGCAGATAACGCAAGGCGTAGCCGGCGAAGATCATCAGAAACAGGGCGTGATCCCCGGGGAAGCTGTCACCGGAAGAGTCCTTGGTCGGAATAGCACTGATCTGGGTCACCCGCAGCGCATCGGCCACCATCAGGGTCGGGCTGGGTCGCTCCACCGGCAATCGGTGGCCAAGCTGGTTGATCACCAGTGCACTCAGCAGCATCACTATCCCCATCGCCACCAGTTGGCGACGACCTGCCAGATCCCGTGCAAAGAAACATCGGGCCAGGATCAGCCCCATACAGGCCAACACCGCCAAATCGAACAGCCGGTTATTGGTGATAGCCACCAGATCGGCCCACAGAGCCGACTGCCCGAGCCAGCCGTTAACGGTGTGAAAAATCGTGAGGTCCCACTGATCCCAGGGACCATGAGCGGGCAGCGCAGCCCAACTGATGGCCACCAGACCACCGACCAGATAGCAAAGCAGGAACTTGCCCATGGGGACTCTCCTTTGGAAAAGGGCGATATCGTAAAACTGTAGCGTGCGTCACAAAACCGAAGAATTGTAAGAAAGTGCGACACAACATCAAGTCTCAAATAAAGCCTTTCAGCCCATTCCAATCTCGCATATCCCAACAGCGCCAAGATTTCTGCCTCCAGTGCTGCATCTGTAGGCCTCTCACCATGAGTGCGGCTTGTGCCACCACCGCAACACACCCTAGAATGCGCACTTCCCTTTACTGCGAAAGGAAGCGGTATGCATATTCACATTCTCGGGATCTGCGGCACCTTTATGGGTGGTCTGGCGGTGTTGGCAAAACAGCTTGGCTATCGCGTTACCGGCTCCGATGCCAACGTCTATCCCCCCATGAGCACCCAGCTCGAGCAGCAAGGCATCGAACTGACCGAAGGCTATGACCCCTCCCAACTCGATCCGGCGCCGGATCTGGTGGTGATCGGCAACGCCATGAGCCGCGGCAACCCCTGTGTTGAATATGTGCTGGACCGCAATTTGCCCTACATCTCCGGCCCCCAGTGGCTGCTGGAGCACGTGCTGCTGGATCGCTGGGTGCTGGCCGTTGCCGGCACCCACGGCAAGACCACCACCGCCAGCATGCTGGCCTGGGTGCTGGAGTACGCCAAACTGGAGCCCGGTTTCCTTATTGGCGGCGTGCCGGGCAACTTCCCGGTCTCCGCCCGTCTCGGCTCCGCCCCCTTCTTTGTCATCGAAGCGGACGAGTATGACTGCGCCTTCTTCGACAAACGCTCCAAGTTCGTCCACTACCATCCGCGCACCCTGGTGATGAACAATCTGGAGTTTGACCACGCGGATATCTTCCCGGATCTCGCCGCGATCCAGCGCCAGTTCCACCACCTGATGCGCACCGTACCGAGCAACGGCCGGGTGCTGTTCCCGCAAGCCGATGACAACCTCACCGCCGTGCGCAAGATGGGCTGCTGGAGCGAAGTGGAGCTGGTGGGTCAGAACGACGCCAAGTGGAAGGCGGTCAAGCTGGCCGATGACGGCTCCGCCTTCGAGGTGTGGCTGGATGGCGAAAAACAGGGCGAGGTGCACTGGGAGTGTATCGGCGAGCACAACGTCAACAACGGTCTGATGGCCATCGCTGCCGCCCGCCACGCTGGCGTGATGGTGGATCATGGCATCGCCGCCCTCTGCCAGTTCAAATCCCCCAAACGGCGGATGGAGCTCAAGGGCGAAGTGGCGGGCATCAGCGTCTATGACGACTTCGCCCACCACCCCACCGCCATCGAGACCACCCTCGGCGGCCTGCGCGCCAAGGTAGGCGGCTCACGTATTCTGGCGGTGCTGGAGCCACGCTCCAACACCATGAAGTTGGGGGTTCACAAGGAGGAGCTGGCTGGCTGTTTCGATGGTGCCGACGAGGTGTTCTTCTTCCAGCCCCCCAACATCGGCTGGGATCTCGGCGAGGTGACGGCCCATATGACCCGACCGGCCAAGGTATTCAACGATCTGGAGACCTTGATCAACCGGTTGGTAGCCGAGAGCCGCGATGGCGACCATATTCTGATCATGAGCAACGGCGGCTTCGGCGGTATTCATGACAAGCTGATCGCCCGCCTCAAGGATTACCACGGCGAACTATGAACAAAGCAATCACCCTGGCGCTGACCGGTGCCTCCGGCGCCCCCTACGCCCTGCGCCTGCTCCAGTGTCTGGTGCAGGCGGACTATAGGGTCTATCTGCTCGCCTCATCGGCGGCTCGTGTGGTACTCAAGACTGAGCAGCAGCAGGATTGGCCCGGCTCGCCGAAAGAACTGTCGGCGTACCTCTGCCGCCAATATGGCGCCAAGGAGGGGCAGATTGTCGCCTGCGGCAAGGAGGAGTGGTTCTCGCCGGTCGCCTCCGGTTCGGCCGCCCCCAAACAGATGGTGGTCTGCCCCTGCTCCATGGGCACCGTCTCGGCCATTGCCAACGGCACCTCCGACAACCTGCTGGAACGAGCGGCGGATGTGGTGATCAAGGAGCGCGGCCAGCTGATCCTGGTGCCCCGCGAAACCCCCTTCTCGGCGATCCATCTGGAGAACATGCTGAAACTGGCACGGCTCGGGGTGACCATCATGCCTGCAGCGCCCGGTTTCTATCATGAGCCGAAAAGTATCGAGGATCTGGTGGACTTTATGGTGGCCCGCATCCTCGATCATCTGGGTGTCGAGCATGAGCTGACCCACCGCTGGGGCTATGGCCACCATTGAGGTGACCGCCACATTCGGCCATAAAAAAACGGCGCCACTCAATGAGTGACGCCGTTTTTTCGTTAAGTCGTGTTAGCGAGCCTGAATTGGCGCCGTCACGTACTTGAACAGGAAATCAGTCACCTCTTGGCGCGCCGGGCGCTGAGGTTGATTGATCATCTGCATCATCACATAGCCAAAACCGGTCAAAGAGCGGGCCAGATCCTGTGCTGACAGCACGCTGGTGATCTCCCCTGCATCCATGGCGGTTTGCAGCTCGCTGGCGATCAGCTCAAGGCAGTGATCGAGCAGCCGGGTATAGCGGGGCCATACCTCTTCCCGAACCGATGAGCTCCACTCCAGCCAGATACCGGCATAATCCGGTTGATCGTAGGCGGCATCGACAGAGAGGCGTACATGACGCTGGATCTTGTCGAAAATGGAGCCCTGGTCACCGTATGCCTGCGACAGCATCTGGTTCACAAAGCGTTCGATCTCGGCCAGCACCTCATCTACCAACTCCTCGCGGGTGTTGAAATAGTTGAAGACGGTAGCCACAGAGACCTTGGCCTGTTCGGCTATCTCGGCGTGACCTGCACGGCCAATGCCGCGACGGGAGAACACCTCGATGGCACATTCCATCAATTGGGAGCGACGAGCTTCCGGCGACAGCCGGGTACGACGTCTTATTTCTGCGCGTGGTTCCATAGTTTTTATCATCTAATAGTTATTGATTATGGTGTTTATAGTATTTTAACTAATCATGCCTGAGTGCCTGCTAACTCTATCAATTAAAATAAGCCGATAAAAGCACCACGTATCTCTAGCACCCTTCAACATGAGTGGTAGAATCATCGGTTTTGATATTCATGAACGGCCAAATCCCCTTTGGCCTTATGGGAGTAAGTGATGAAACACACCGTCGAGGTGATGATCTCCGAGGCTGAAGTAGCCGCCCGGATCGCCAAATTGGGTGAAGAGATCACCGCCCGCTATCAGGGTTCTGACGAAGTCGTGATGATTGCGCTGCTGCGCGGTTCCTGCATCTTCCTGGCCGATCTCTGCCGCCAGTGCCAGCTGCCCATCACCCTGGACTTCATGACCGCCTCCAGCTACGGCTCCGGCATGCACAGCACCCGTGACGTCCGCATCCTCAAAGACCTGGACGACGACATCAAGGGCAAGGATGTGGTGATCGTGGAAGACATCATCGACACCGGTTACACCCTCAACAAGGTGCGCGAGATCCTCTCCCTGCGCGAGCCAAAATCCCTGGCCATCTGCACTCTGCTGGACAAACCCTCCCGCCGCGAAGTGCAGGTGCCGGTCGACTGGATTGGCTTCGCCATTCCGGACGAATTCGTGGTCGGCTGTGGCATCGACTACGCCCAGAAGTACCGCAACCTGCCGTTTATCGGCAAAGTGGTACCCCAGGAGTAAGCCAGGTTCAGGAATATCACGGGTGAAGCGGCCTTGCGCCCTTTACTCTGTGCAGGCGGCCTTGGCCGCCTTTTCTGTATCGAGCCGGATTCAACCATCACAGAGGTTGCAATGAACGCACTGGAAATCAGCGGCCTGAAAAAGACCTATCAGGGGGGCGTCGAAGCCCTTAAAGGCATCGATCTTACCGTCAGGCAGGGGGATTTCTTCGCCCTGCTCGGCCCGAACGGCGCGGGCAAGTCCACCACCATCGGCGTCATCAGCTCGCTGGTGAACAAGAGCGCCGGGAAGGTGAAGGTGTTTGGCTACGACATCGACAGCGATCTCGAACAGGCCAAGGCCCAGCTCGGACTGGTGCCGCAGGAGTTCAACTTCAGCCAGTTCGAGAAGGTGATCCAGATTGTCACCCATCAGGCCGGTTTCTACGGCGTGCCCAAGGCGGAAGCCAAGATCCGCGCCGAGAAGTACCTGCGCCAGCTCGATCTGTGGGAGAAGCGCGACATGCCTGCCCGCACCCTCTCAGGCGGCATGAAGCGCCGTCTGATGATCGCCCGCGCCCTGATGCACGAACCCAAACTGCTGATCCTCGATGAACCGACCGCCGGGGTCGATATCGAGATTCGCCGCTCCATGTGGACCTTCCTCAAGGATCTCAACGAGCAGGGCGTCACTATTATTCTCACCACCCACTATCTGGAAGAGGCGGAGATGCTCTGCCGCAACATCGGCATCATCGACAAGGGTCGTCTGATCGAGAACACCAGCATGAAGAATCTGCTGGGCAAGCTGGGTCGCGAGACCTTCCTGCTCGACCTTGCGCCAGGTTCTGCCGTACCCGAGGTGCCAGAGTTCAACGGCCGTATGCCGGATGAGCGCACTCTTGAGGTGGATCTCGACAAGAGCCAGTCACTCAACAGCTTGTTCGAGCAGTTGTCGAACCAGCAGGTGCAGGTCGTGAGCATGCGAAACAAAGCCAACCGGCTGGAAGAGCTGTTCGTCAATCTGGTCGAAGAGGGGAGAAAAGCATGAATCTGGCCATCTATTACATCGCCTTCAAGAGCATTCTGGCCAAGGAGGTGAGCCGCTTTACCCGGATCTGGATCCAGACCCTGGTACCACCGGCCATCACCATGAGCCTCTACTTCGTCATCTTCGGCAACCTGATCGGTTCGCGCATCGGTGACATGGGTGGCTTCACCTACATGGAGTTCATCGTGCCCGGCCTCATCATGATGTCGGTGATCACCAACTCCTACTCCAACGTCGCCTCCTCCTTCTTCAGCGCCAAGTTCCAGCGCAATATCGAGGAGATGCTGGTCGCGCCGGTGCCCAACTACGTCATCATCGCCGGTTACGTGGGCGGTGGCGTGGCGCGCGGCCTCTGTGTCGGCCTCATTGTCACCCTGGTGTCGCTGTTCTTCGTGCCGCTGCAGATCCACCATCTGTTCAGCGTCTGCGTGACCGTGCTGCTGACCGCCATCCTCTTCTCGCTTGGGGGCCTTATCAACGCGGTGTTTGCCAAGACCTTCGACGACATCAGCATCATACCCACCTTCGTGCTGACGCCGCTCACCTATCTGGGCGGGGTGTTCTACTCCATCAGCCTGCTGCCCCCCTTCTGGCAGGGAGTCTCCCAGGTGAACCCCATCATCTACATGGTGAACGCGTTCCGTTACGGCTTCCTCGGCATCTCCGACGTGCCGCTCGGCACCGCCTACCTCATCATCATCGGCTTTATCGTGGCCCTCTACGGTATCGCCTGGTGGCTCATCTCCCGCGGCACCGGCCTGCGCCACTGATGACCAGAACGGGCACCTCGCGGTGCCCGTTTTCATTGTCCGGCCCACCTCGGGATGACTTAGACCCGGATAGCGTGATCCTTTAGCAGCCGGGCGGTGAGCTCAAGCTTTTCGTTGCGCTCGGCGGCCCGCTCGGGAACCGTGACGCCACCCTGCTCATCGACCCGCTCCTGACCGAAGGCATCGTCGATAGCCTGCGCCATGGCGGTGCGACCAGCCGCGAGATCGGGATCGATCAGGCTCTCCTGCATCCGGATCCGGTTCTCGCTGGCCGCCAGCTGCAGTTCATCCAACTGGGTGGCGAGAGTGACAATCCGGTTATCGACCCGCTGGGCCAGTTCGAAGAGACGGTTTTCATTCCCTGCCGCCATCGCCAGTCCATCTAGTTGCTCCCCTTTGCGCTGATCAAAGTTGCTTACCGCACGAGCGGCCAGCTCCAGTGCATACGCCTTGGTTGCCATGGCGTTGACTCCGCCCTCCCAACCGACATCGGCCCCCCCCCAGTGTCACGCCAAGGGTAGTATGAAACTTGGCTCCCTGTGGCCCGAAAGCCGCAGTGGCACCGGCCGATGCACCGACACCCAGATTGGCGGAGGCGCGTACCTTGGCCGAAAGGCTATAGGCATCCGCATACTGACTCTTGAGCAGATTGAGCTGGGCACTCCCCTCAGCTTTCATACCAGCAAAGGCCGAGGCGTTGGCCGTCACGCTGACCACTGGCCCATTTGGGGTCATGATAGCCGCAGCACCGGCCTCCAGCTTGGCATTGGCGACCACCTCGGCAGAGCCTGCCAGCTTGGCGTTAAGCAGGTTGCCGATAGTCCAGCTCCCCTCCACCGACAGCCCCAGCCTGCTCACCAGCTCGGCACTGGCCCCGATGCGCAGCAGACTAAGGTCATGGGGCCCCGGTGTGTAACGCGATCCGTCGGTATCATTGACGATCTTGTTCACCGGATTGAACACCAATGAGCCCTCCGCCTTGCCAATCACCAGCTCGGCCTTGGCACTCGCCTTGTTCTCCTGGGTCAGAGCCACCTTGCCGGCAAACTCTCCTACCGGCGTGTCACGACGCCCCTCCCACTTGCCAATTTCGATCTTGGCGAAAGCCTCCACCAGCGCACTGGCACTGACCAGTCCGAGCCCGCCAAAGGCCTTGTGGCTCACGGGCTCACCCGGTTTCAGCTCCTTGCTGGCCGCAGAGAGAGGGCTCTTGAGCTCGGCCCGTACACCACTCTGATAGTGCTTGCCTGATGCGGCCTCTCCCTGCCAGAGCGCCTTCTCCTGCGCCTCGCGCTCAAGCCAGGGCTCATCCAGTCCATCCACCAGCGCGGTCAGCAGCTCGGTCCTGAGCAGGCCAATCTCCCCCTGCTTGCTCACCTGCTGCTGAATGCTGAGATCCAGAACCTCCTTGAGGTGGCCGAGCTCCAGCAACTGACTGTGGGTCAACAGGATATCGCGACCATTCTCCTCGGCAGTGGCTTGCGGCTTGAGCTCACCCAGTGCGGGCAGAGCCTGACGCAAGGTCCCGCAAAACAGCTGCCACTCGTGGCTTGCTGCGACCTCTTCACGGGTCGGCGCCCGCTCCAGCCGTCGCGCCATCATCCCCTCACTCACCCCGAACATCAGGTCTAGTCCCCCTTGCAGCTCCTGCTTGAACAGGTCGTTGGCCCCCTCCTGTTGCAGGCGAGCCAACTCGCTGCACCACTGGCGGATCTGCTGGTTACTCTCGATAGGCTGATTGACCCTCCCCTGCTCGTTGCAGACCCACGCCAGCTGAAATGAGGGAGGCTTGCCACCCTGTGCCAACGCCTGACGGCGGACAGCGATGTCATCGACCAGTTTTTGCAACACGGGATCCTGCTGACGGGAGCGGTTCTTGCCCGAGTCGATCCAGAACTGCAGCGCCTGTTCGATCTTCGCCAACCCGGCAAGTGAAGGCGTTGACTGGGCCTGATAGTGCCGCACGGCCTGCTTGACCGCCTTAAGTTCCGGGCTCTGCCGATGGCCAATACCACGGCGGATCGCCCTATCGAACTCACGGCTACCGGCATCCAGCAGCCGTAATCTGGCGTTGCCAAGGCGGGCAGTAGCTGATGGTGTGGCATCAGGAGTTGTCTGCTGATGACGGCTTACATCGATATCCGGGGAGGCAATTTTCATGACAAGAAACCTGCGTTGATGAGAGAGAGGATCCTCAGCGTACGCCCCCCCCCTTGTCACCCTGTCAGCGATGGTCCCGCTTTTTTAGGATTCGGACTGACCCGTAAAAGATGTCTGTCAGCTCACAATTTCGGCACAACCACTCGCCCCGCCGACCAAAAACGCTAAAAAAATGACGACAAGTGATAAGCAGCCACCGATCAGCCGCATAGGGTGTCACTCTCCCCCTGCCCGAGGTTTGGCCATGTATCACGCTCTCATTACCGCCCTGTACACACAACTTGGATTTCCGCTTCCGGTGGCCGGACAGACAGCCACCACCCTCGCCATCAACGACGAGCTGGTGCTGACGCTGGCAGAGGATGAGGGCCATCTGGTGATCTATCTGCTGCTACCGGGCCACGCCATGCCCAACACGCCCCTGCTAAACCACCTTGGCGACGAGCCGGTGTTTCTGCTGGATCAGACCGAGCAGGGAGAGACCCTAATCTGGGCCCGCGAGTGGCTCGATCATCTGACGGTCGACAGCCTGCTGCTACTGCTCGAGCGGGCCATCGAGCTGGCTGCCGAACTGCTGACCCACCAGCACAACAGGGAGCAATCGACACAGCCACAACAACCCGCCTCCACAACCGCCACCATCAGGGTCTAGCGCCCCCATTCTGGTCACTGTCTCGCAAAATCGAGATTTATCTTGTTTGGCATGGGTTTAGTCATTGCGGCTCAATCGGGAATTGTTAGAATTTACCCCTCTCTATAAAGAGGTAGGAAATGCCTGCGTTGTTGCGCATGCTGGCCAATCTGGCGCTGGGGGGATTCTTCCTCGCCTCTGCCGGGTTCAAGCTGGCCTCCCCCGCCCTGTTCATCGAGCAGATCGGCGCCTTTGGCCTGCTCTGGCCACCGCTGATCCCGTTCGCCGCCTGGGGGCTGATTGCCCTTGAGCTCTGCGCAGGCCTCGCGGTGATCGCCAACCGGCGCTGGGGGCTCTGGCTGGTGATCGGGCTGCTCGCCCTGTTTATTCCGGTGTTGGGCTATGGCGTTGCCATCGGGCTCGACATCTCTTGCGGCTGTCTGGGCAGGGCTGATCTCAGCTCGTTGCCGGAGGCCATTGTGCGGGATCTGCTGCTACTGACGCTTGCGGGCGCCCTGCTGCGAACTTCCCGCCCCGTTTTTCCCGTTCCAAAGGAGTAGTGACATGATGACATTGCGATCCCGCACTCTGCTGGCCTCGCTGATCGCCGCCAGCTTTGCCCTCGCGGGCTGTGGCGACAACCAGTTCGAGCAGGAGGTGAAGCTGGAACAATCGGCTGTACAGCTGGCACAGGAAGCGCAGCAGGGGGGCTATCAGCTGCTGACCGTGGCCGAGCTGAAAACCCGGATGGACAAGGGCGAGGAGCTGGTGATCATCGACACCATGCCCTATGAGGACTCCTACAAGAAGGAGCACATCCCGGGCGCCAAGAACTTTGCCTTTGTGAAAGAGGCCAAGGCTGGTGACAACTGGAGCGAGATCGTCGAGGGAAGCGGCACGGCGGAACAGTTCCAGGCACTGCTGGGTGAAGACAAGTCCCGCCCGGTGGTGATCTACTGCGGCTTCGTCAAGTGCGGCCGCAGCCACAATGCCGCCGCCTGGGCGGTGACTCAGGGCTATCAGCAGGTCTATCGGGTGCCGGGCGGCATCTTCGCCTGGAAAGGGGCCGGTTACCCCGTCTCTGCCGAGTAAGCGCGTCTGCTCATAAGGTAATACAGTCGACATAAAAGAAGCCCGCAACTGCGGGCTTCTTTCATATTGGACAACTCTCGGGGTTAGCTGGCGGCCTGCGTCTGCATCGTCTCCACGTTGGCCAGCTGCTGCTTGCCCAGCAACCGCTTGGTGATCATCGCCGCCATGATGGAGCCGTTGACGTTGAGAGCGGTACGGCCCATATCCACCAGCGGCTCGATGGCGATCATCACCCCCACCAGCGCGATGGGGAAGTTGAGGGTGGAGAGCACGATCAGCGCGGCGAAGGTGCCGCCACCGCCGACGCCGGCCACCCCGATGGAGCCCAGCGCAATGACCGGCAGCAGGGTGAGCAGGAACAGGGGATCAAACGGGTTGATGCCGAGCATGGGGGCAATCATCGCCACCATCATGGCCGGATAGATGCCAGCACAACCGTTCTGCCCCAAATTGGCACCGAACGAGGCGGCAAAGTTGGCGATGCTGGCGGGCACCCCAAGGCGCTGCTGGGTCTCGATGCTGAGGGGGATGGAGGCGGCGCTGCTGCGGGAGACAAAAGCGAAGGTGAGCACACCCCACACTTCCCGCAGATAGTGCAGCGGGTTCTGGCCGATCAGCAGCAGGATCACCATGTGTACCGCAAACATCGCCAGAATGGCGACGTAGCAGACCAGAATAAAGCCGAGCAGGCTGAGGATCTCGCTCAGGGGATAGTGGGCCACCACCCGGGCGATCAGCGCCATCACGCCATAAGGGGTGAGCGCAATCACCACCCGCACCATCTTCATCACCCACAACTGCAGGGTGTCGATGGCCACGGCGGCGCGAGCACCCGCCTCCGGGTGCTCCGCCTTCATCTGGAGCAGAGCAACCCCGGCCAACACGGTGAAGATCACCACCCCGATCACCGAGAGGCTACGGCTACCCGCCATATCGGCGGCAAAGTTGGTGGGCACCAGCGAGAGCAGCAGGGCAGGCAGAGTCTGGGCACTGTCGATGGTGCTCATGCTCTGTTGCAGGGTGGCGCTGTCGCTACCGTGACTCAACAACCCGGCTGCGGTGAGACCGCTCAGGTGGGTAATGGTCATCCCCACCACACCGGCGATCATCACCAACGTCAGCATGGAGCCGATCAGCACGGCGCTGATCTTGCCAAGGGACTGGGCCTGCTCCAGCTTGTTGATGGCGGAGAGGATGGAAGTGAACACCAGCGGCATCATCACCACCTTGAGCAGACTGACATAGCCACCGCCGATGATATTGACCCACTCCAGGGTCTGCTGGACGCCGGCATCATCGGCGCCCCACCCCAATTGCAGCGCCAGCCCGAACAGGGCGCCAAGCAGCAGACCCGCAAGTACCTTGCGCGAGAGCGGCACAGTAGAGGGAATCCGGGTCAGGGCAAAACAGAGCAGACAGAAAACAAGCGATGCAATCAGGACAAACATCATGAGTACCTGTAGTGGCCATCAGGCCGAAAGTGGATAGAAACGAAGGGAAATGCGGGCTGGGCCGCAGAACAAAACGCCGGAATGCAGGAGAGTGCTGGCGTGAAAAAGCAGCGGACGCCCGAGGGGGCGTCCGCTGGCAATCGGGGGAATTACTTCTTTACGGGGGCGTCGTACTGTTCGGGTTCGTCGCTATAGACGCAGACATTCCACTTGGCGGCCAAACCATCTTCCGCCAGACAGTAACGCTCGAAGAAAGCCTTGATCTCCGCGCGCTGGCAGTGGGCTTCAAAGGCTGCCATATCTTGCCAAATCTCGTTGAACACGATGGGGAAGCTCTCCCCCTCGGCAAACGGGCTCGCGATGTGGCGGGTCACCCGATATTGCAGGCAGCCATCCTCACGCAGGGTGTTGGGCTCGAGCGCCTGCAGCACCTGAAACAGGGCCTGCTCCTGACCGGGTTTGGGCAGGAATTGGGCAATGCAGTAAACCTTCTTGGACATGGGGTCCTCCTGGTTGTGGCGGGCTCAGGCTTGCTGCAGCGTGACCACTTGATTGTCGATAAGGCGGGCCTTGCCAAGATAAGCGGCCATCAGGATCACCAGCTGCGCGCTCTCGTCTGTGGCGGATTCGAGGGTGGCGGCATCGACGATGTCGATGGCATCGGTACGAAAACCGGCGTTGTCGAGGCGTTGGCTGGCCTGGGCCACCAGGGAGGGCAGGTGGTGGTCACCCGCTTCGATCTGCTCGGCGATCCAGTTCATGGTGCGCGCCAGCTCGGGGGCAATGGCCCGCTCGGCGGCAGTCAGGTAGCCGTTGCGCGAAGAGAGTGCCAGCCCGTCTTCGGCCCGTACGGTCGGCACACCGACGATCTCGATGGGCATCGCCATGTCGGCCACCATCTTGCGAATGAGCGCCAGCTGCTGGTAATCCTTCTGGCCAAAGCAGGCCACATCCGGCTGTACCAGATTGAACAGCTTGGTAACGACGGTGCTGACCCCACGGAAGTGACCCGGACGCAGCGCCCCCTCCAGCAGATTGGAGAGACCCGGCACCTCGACGAAGGTCTGGCTCGCCAGCCCCTGCGGATACATGATCTCCGGGGTCGGGGTGAACACCATATCGACCCCGGCCGCTTCCAGCGCAGCGCAATCCTGCTCCAGAGTGCGCGGGTAGTTGGCAAGATCCTCGGCCTTGTCGAACTGCATCGGGTTGACGAAGATGCTGACCACCACCTTCTCGGCGTGGCTGTGCGCCTCTTTCACCAGCGTCAGGTGGCCCTGATGCAGGTTGCCCATGGTGGGCACGAATGCGATGGCACGCCCTTCACGGCGCCATTGGCTGATCTGCTCACGCAGAACGACGGGATTATTTACGACCAACATCAGCAGTTCACCTTCCGATAAATCAAAAAGAGAGACGGGTTGCATCTACCGGTAGCACTCGGGCGGGATGAAGCACGAAAATGGCTATCAGCAGTTCACCTTTAGATGAATCAATAAGAGACGGATTAGCTATACGGGTTAACTGTGCGAGGCTGAGAAGCAGAGACGGGGGCCGCAGCCCCCATCATGCAACTGCCAGGGTCAGTTGAAGCTGTGCTCCGGGCCGGGGAAACTCCCCTCGCTCACCTGCTGGACATAGAGGCGGATGGCGGCACGCACATCGCCGGTCTCGGCCAGGAAGTTCTTGGTGAACTTGGGCACATAGCCAGAGGTGACGCCAAAGGCATCGTGCATCACCAAAATCTGACCGTCGGTCGCGGGGCCGGCACCAATGCCAATCACCGGGATGCGAAGCGCCTTGGTGATGCGCTCGGCAAGCGCAGTGGGCACACACTCGAGCACCAGCAGCTGGATACCGGCCGCTTGCAGTTCGAGGGCCTGGCGGTAGATCTCCTGCGCCTGAAACTCGTCACGCCCCTGCACCTTGAAGCCGCCAAAGACATGAACGGATTGCGGGGTGAGACCGAGGTGACCACACACCGGCACCCCGTTGCGGGTGAGGTGGCGGATGGAGTCACAGAGCCAGTCGCCCCCTTCCATCTTCACCATGCGGGCACCGGCCGCCATCAGGCGGGCAGCGTTCTGGTAAGTCTGCTCGGGGGTGGCATAGCTCATGAACGGCATGTCGGCGACCACCAGTGCCTTGCTGGCACCGCGCGCCACACAGCGGGTGTGATAGACCATCTCATCCATGTTGACCGCCAGGGTATCCTGACCCCCTTGCAGCACCATGCCCAGCGAATCGCCGATGAGCAGCACGTGGGCACCCTCGTCGTCGAACAGCTTGGCAAAGGTGGCATCATAGGCGGTGATGGCGGTGAACTTTTGACCATCCTGCTTCATCTTCAACAGGCTGGCGGTGGTGATCTTGCTCATAGAGGCTCCTGTACGTCTGCACGCGGGGCAATGATGGCCAAATCATTGTGCGGGCAGCGGGCAACCAGTCGGGCGAGCGGGGTGCCGCAGGGCAGCACCAGAGCAGGCGCAATTTCGGCAAGGGGCAGCAGCACGAACTCCCGCTCCTTCATGCCGTAGTGGGGTACGATCAGGCTCTCATGGTTGATCACCTGATCCCCATAGAGCAGCAGGTCGAGATCCAGAGTTCTCGGCCCCCACCGCTCATCTTTGCGCACACGTCCCTGTTCCAGCTCGATTTTTTGTAATTGATCCAGCAGCGCAAGGGGCGCGAGCCGGGTATTGAGCCGGGCCACGGCATTGACGTAGTCCGGTTGGTCAGCAGGCCCCATGGGGCGGCTGCTGTAAAACGACGAGGCCTCCACCAGCACAGATTCCGGCAACCTTGCCAGGGCGGCAACGGCACGACGAGCCTGACCCAGCGGATCAGACAGGTTGGAACCAATGGCGATGAAGACCTCGGTCATCACGTCTGTGGTCACTCGGCCACTTTCGGTTTGCGGCGACGGGGGCGACGACGATTGCGGCTGTTGTTGCTGCGCTTCTCGCCATCGTGGCTACGGGCCTCGCCGCGCTCACCGCTGGCCGGGCGACGGGTCGCTTCACGCTGCAGTTGCGGGCGCACATCCGGATTGGAGGCAACATAACGCTCCCACCAGCTGGCCAGCTCACCGAGACCGCGCTCGACCCGGTTGCGCAGCAACAGGAAGTCGAATGCCGCGCGGAACTTGGGATGCTCCATGGCGCGCTCGGGGTGCTTGCCCTGACGACGGGTCAGACGCTGTTGCAGTGCCCAGATGTCGCGGACATCTGTGGTGAAACGGCGGGGAACGGCGATGATCCGCACCTGATTGTCCAGCACCTCGTTGATCGCCAGCATGAAGGCGTCATACCAGGGCAGGCCGCTCTCGTTCTCCAGCACCCGACCACGGGCCTCGACGCAGCCCCACAGCAGGGTGGCGTAGAGGAAGGCGGGAGTGACGCGCTTGTCTTCACGAACGCGGGTGTCGGTATCGATCAGCGCCTGCTCGATAAACTGCTCGTAGGGCGAGTTGCCGTGCGGGGTAAACAGCGCCGCCACTTGCGGGAAGAGCTGCTGGAACAGACCATACTCGCGCAGCAATTTGTAGGTCGCTAGGCCATCGCCAGCCAGGAACAGCTTGAGGGTCTCCTCAAACAGGCGGGCAGCCGGGATGTCTTGCAGCAGTGGCGCCAGCTCCTTGATAGGGGCGGCGGTACGCGGACT
This sequence comes from Aeromonas sp. 603607, assembly GCF_049171595.1. Taxonomy (NCBI): domain Bacteria; kingdom Pseudomonadati; phylum Pseudomonadota; class Gammaproteobacteria; order Aeromonadales; family Aeromonadaceae; genus Aeromonas; species Aeromonas sp. 603607. The sequence goes on along the minus strand of NZ_JAAKOV010000013.1, from coordinate 60,453 downwards.
GATGGTCATATCCAGCTTGGCGGCAAAGCGCACGGCGCGCAGCATCCGCACCGGATCTTCACGATAACGGGTCTCGGGATCGCCGATCAGCTCAAGCTTGCGCTCGGCCAGATCTTCCAGACCCCCTTCGAAATCGTGCAGGGTGAAATCTTTGGCGCTGTAGTAGAGGGCGTTGACGGTAAAGTCGCGGCGCTCGGCATCCTCTTCGATGGTGCCGTAGACGTTGTCGCGCAGCAGCATGCCTTCATCAGACTGGGCCGACACATGTTTGCTGGTATTGACCTGATGGTGGTGACCCCGGAAGGTGGCCACTTCGATCACGTCACGACCAAAGACAATGTGGGCCAGGCGGAAACGACGGCCAATCAGGCGGCAGTTGCTGAACAGCGCCTTGATCTGCTCCGGCGTCGCATCGGTTGCGATGTCGAAATCCTTGGGCGTCTTCCCGAGCAGCAGATCCCGGACTCCGCCGCCGACTAGGTAGGCCTCATAGCCCCCTTTGTTCAGGCGATAGAGCACCTTGAGTGCATTCTCGCTGATCTCTTTGCGCGAAATAGGGTGCTGATCACGGCTTAAGGTACGACGTTGACCGGCGACACGGGCTGGAATGGGGGATTCCACCGACTGCTCGCCGTCTTCCTTGCCGAGCACCTTGCGGCAAAAGTTTGCGATCTGGGAAAAAATGGTACACCTCTTCATGACTTCTAAATTGACGGGAGGCCAAAAAATAGCGGCCTATCATAGCTCACGCCTAACCAAATGAAAAACCGTGCTGACAATTGATCCCGCATGAAACCGTCCGCCAGCGAAAATAGCGGTCAATCTGCACATAGCTCACGCCTGACCAAATGAAAAACCGTGCTGACAATTGATCCCGCATGAAACCGTCTGCCAGCGAAAATAGCGGTCTATCAGCGCCCAGCTCACGCCTTATTACACGAAAACCGGCTCTTTTTACTCAAGATCCAGCGGGATCTTCTCGCTGGCTGGCACCCGTTCGAGCTGCCAGTTGGCGATGCCCCATTCGATGATCTCGTCGATCCGGCTTGCCATCAGCTCGGGCGGCGGGCACTGGCCGAGGAAGTGCAGCGCCTGCCACAGGGCCGGTCGCACCTCATCGAGCGCCAGGGCCGGCGCATGGTTCTGCTTGGAGAGCTTGTTGCCATCTGCCAGCACCGCCAGCGGTAGATGCACCCAGTCGGGCACAGGTGCACCCAGGGTCTGGTAGAGGGCAATCTGGCGCACCGTGGGCTCCAGCAGATCGGCACCGCGCACTATCTCGGTGATGCCGCTGTCCATATCATCCACCACTACTGCCAGGTTGTAGGCGTAGAGCCCGTCGCGTCGACGGATAATGAAATCCTCCTCGGCGAGCGCTGCAGGGACCGCGATATGGCCCTGCAAGCGATCGTCGAAGTGATAGACCGGATGGTGCTGGCGCAGCCGGGCGGCGCAACCTTCGGCCGCAAGCCCCAGCGTGCGGCAGTGGCCGCTGTAGAGACCGCCCGCGGCCATGATTTCGCGCCGGGTGCAACGGCACCAGTAGAGGTCCCCCGCCCGATAGAGCTGGTCGATGATCTCGTCATAACGGCCGTGGCGCGCGCTCTGGAACATCACCTCCCCATCCCACTCGAGGCCATATGCCTCAAGGGTCTTGAGGATCAGGGCCGCAGCCCCCGCCATCTCCCGCGGCGGATCGATATCTTCGATGCGTACCAACCAACGTCCCTGCTGCGCTCTGGCCTGCAAAAAGCTGCCGAGGGCGGCGATCAGCGAACCGAAATGAAGCGGGCCTGAGGGTGAGGGAGCAAAGCGGCCGACATAGGGGCGCGCAAGGGGTGAGGACGGGGGATTCACTGGCATGACTGTTCGGGTAAGCGATTCATTGAGGCTGCATTCTGGGGCGCGACCGCCAAAAGCTCAATAAAAAAGGGAGCCCGCGAGCTCCCTTTTTTATATACCAGAGGGTCGGGATCAACCGGCCATCTGTTTTTCCTTGATCTCGGCCAGCGTCTTGCAATCGACACAGAGGTCGGCAGTCGGACGGGCTTCCAGACGACGGATACCGATCTCGATACCGCAGTGTTCGCAGTAACCGAAATCATCGTCTTCAAGCAGCTGCAAGGTCTTCTCGATCTTCTTGATCAGCTTGCGTTCACGGTCGCGGGTACGCAGTTCAAGAGCGAACTCTTCTTCTTGCGCGGCACGATCCACGGGATCCGGGAAGTTGGCTGCCTCGTCTTTCATATGGTCGACGGTACGATCAACTTCCTGCATAAGTTGGTTGCGCCAGGCACCCAGGATCTTGCGAAAATGCGCCTTTTGTTGGTCATTCATGTACTCCTCACCCGGCTTTTCCTGGTAAGGCGCGACACCCGCAATGGCCAGGGGGCCCAGAGATTTCCTGTTTTCGCCTGTTGGCATGCCCTGTCTCCTAATTCAGCACGCTACCCGTGCCATCCATAAATTGAGGGCGACATCTATAGCAGAAGGGTAACGGGTAAGCAAACGAGCCGTACCAATAATGTTACCCACTCCAATATTTATGCACTCCCCTCGGGTAACAGGTGACCAGATTCAAACGGGATAAACCCTTGAGCCACCATGCCTTGCACCCCAACATGGGGCCGATAGCATAAAATTTCAACCCCCGCCGCGATTGCCTGCTCAATTAGCAGACTATAGTGCGGATCTATATGGGTTGCAGGGCGCATCCGGCTTATTCCGGAGTGCAACACCATAAAGAGCAGCACGGCCCTGTGGCCCGCCGCTTTCATCGCCATCAACTCGCGCAAGTGCTTGGCACCACGGGCGGTGACCGCATCAGGGAAGCAGCCCATGCCAGCCTCCTCCCGCTCATCGAGCAGGGTGACCGATTTTACCTCGATGTAACAATTGCCCTTCTCGTCATCTTCCAGCAACAGATCGATGCGACTGTTCTCTTCGCCATACTTCACCTCGGTGCGCAACCGGCTGTAACCCGCCAGCGGGGCGATAGCCTCCTGCTCGATCAGCTCCCGGGCGATCTGGTTGGCACGCGCCGTGTTGACGCAGATAAAGTGGCCCGCCGGGCTCTCGGCGATCTCCCAGCTGTTGGGCAGCTTGCGCTTGGGGTTATCGGAGGTGGAGTACCAGACCCGGGTGCCAGGATCGGCACAACCGGTCATGGCACCGGTATTGGCGCAGTGGATGGTGATGACCTCGCCGTTATCGAGTTGCACATCGGTCAGAAAGCGCTTGTAGCGGGCCACCAGCTGGCCCGATTCCAGGGGGGGATCAAAAATCACGGGTTAGCCCTCCGCGCATCTTCTTTTACCCGGGCACGCAACGGCCAGCAGGCAAGCGGCTCATAGCGCACCCCGTCCGAAGTCGAGATGGATTGATAGAGGCAGAACTCATCGGCTTGCAGCAGAAAATTTGGGGCTGGCAGGATGGCAGGCGCCTCGCCCGCCTTGCGCGACAGGGTGACATGGGGGCGATAACCCTGCTCGCCATTGCCAAGACGCAGCTTCTCGCCGTGGCGGCGCAGCGCCTTCGCCAGCACGGTCAGCTCGTTGGGCCACTCCTTCGGGCCAATCCAGGCCGCCTTGGCCCGGCTGAACCAGCCGGTCTCATCCAGCCTGATGGTGAGCGGCGGACAGTGCTGACGCTCCACGGCGGCGATCAGGCGGCGGGTGGCCAACTCGTCAGCCTCACCCAGAAATGCCAGGGTCAGGTGGAGGTTGGCTTGCTGCACCGGCTGACCGGGCCAGGGCTGCTGATCGCGCCAGGCGATGAGCTCAGGGGCGAGCTCCTTGACGGGCAGGGCAAAGAAGAGTTTGGCCATGTGGTGATAATGCCTTTTTCACGCTCATTGGATGAGCCCATTCTATGGCAGCCATCCGGCCATGTCTCGCCAGCCTCCCGCCCGAGTGGCCATCTGCGCACATCCACTCACGGTGGCGCGGGTGGCTGTGGCAGAATAGGCGCCGTTTTACCGGTTGCTACAGAAGGTGCTCATCGCGTTGTCCCAGCTCCCCATCGTTTCGGTATTGCCCGAACTCTTTGCCGCCCTCGACAGCCACACCAGCGTGATCCTGCAGGCGCCACCCGGCGCGGGCAAATCGACCCTGCTGCCGCTGGAGCTGGTGCGTCAGAACCGGCTGCCCGGCCGCATCATCATGCTGGAGCCACGGCGCCTGGCTGCGCGCAATATCGCTACTTTTCTGGCGCGCCAGCTCGAGGAGAAGGTGGGCGAGCGCATCGGCCTGCGGGTACGCGGTGAGAGCCGCACCAGCTCAGCGACCCGGCTCGAGATCGTCACCGAAGGGGTGCTGACCCGGATGTTGCAACAAGACCCTGAGCTGACTGGCGTCTCGCTGGTGATCTTCGATGAGTTCCACGAACGCAGTCTGCACGCCGATACCGCATTGGCCTTCGCCATCGAGAGCCAGCAGGGATTGCGCGATGATCTCAAGCTACTGGTGATGTCCGCAACCCTGGATGGCATGGCACTCGAGACCTTGTTGCCGGATGCCCCTGTGGTTCGCTCCGAGGGGCGCGGTTTCCCCATCGACTACCACTACCGCCCCGCCAATCGCCAGCAGTGGCTGGGGCCGCAGGTCGGCGCCGTGGTGCTCGAAGCGCTGGCCGAGCAAGATGGCAGCCTACTGGTCTTTCTGCCGGGACAGGGTGAGATCGAGCGACTGGCGCAATGGTTGGCAGACAAACTGCCGGACGACGTGACCCTCGCCCCCCTCTACGGCCGCCTCGACATGGCGGCGCAGCAGGCAGCCATCGAACCAGCGCCTGCCGGCCGCCGTAAGCTGGTGCTCACCACCAATGTGGCGGAGACCTCCCTCACTATTGAGGGGATTTCGGTGGTGATCGATAGCGGGCTGGAACGACGGGCCTCCTATGATCTGAAAAGCGGTGTCACCCGACTGGAGACCCGCCAGATAGCCAAATCCTCCGCCACCCAGCGGGCAGGCCGCGCCGGTCGTCTCGGCCCTGGTATCTGCTACCGGCTCTGGAGCAGCGAGGTGCAGGAGCGACTCGCCGAGCAGAGCCCGCCAGATATCCTCACTCAGGAGCTGACCGGCCTGCTGCTGGATGCCGCCCAGTGGGGGGCAAAGGTGGAAGATCTGCCGCTGCTGGACATGCCCCCCGCCGCTGCGGTGGCCAGCGCCCAGCGGCTGCTGGTGGATCTTGGCGCCATGAAGCCGGAGGGTGAGCAACAACTCACTGCCGCTGGCCGCGCCATGGCGGCCTTCGGTACCCACCCTCGGCTCGCCCGCATGCTGCTGCGCGCCCGCGAGCTGGAAGCTGAAGGTCTGACAGGGATTGTCGCCGATGCCGCTTATCTGGTGGCGTTGCAGGAAGAAGATCTGCGAGGATCGGAGCGCCTCTCTGTGCTGTTCCACCGCCGTCAAAACGCTCTGCGTCAGGGGGCGCTCCGCTGGTTTGAACGGCTTGGCGTGCGCCCTGCCAATGCACAGGGTCAGTGGCTGGGGCTGATCTGTGCCCTCGCCTGGCCGGATCGCATCGGCAAACTGCGTAGCGGCAGTCGCTATCAACTCAGTGGTGGGGTGAGCTGCGATCTGGTAGAAGGTCATCCCTGTCAGGGACAAGCCGCCCTCATCGCCATTGAGATGGGGCAGAACGATCGCGGCAGCCGCATCTTTATCGCCGAACCGGTCGATCTGGACGAGCTGGTACGCCTGCTGCCGGAACTGGTGAGCGAACGGCAGTGGTTCGACTGGGATGAACGTGAAGAGCGGGTGCGCGCCGAACGCCAGCAGGTGATCGGCGAGCTGGTGCTGAGCCAGCGACCGCTGACCGAACTCTCTGACGAGCAGAAAGGGCGCTGCCTGCTGCAAGGCATTCGCCGCAAGGGGCTGCATGTGCTGCCGTGGGACGAGAGCAGCGAAGGGCTGCTGGCCCGTCTACGCTGTGCCCGCGACTGGCTGCCCGATGAGGGGTGGCCAGCCATGGATGACGACAGCCTGCTGGCCACCCTCGAACAGTGGCTGCTGCCAGCGGTGAGCGGCATGACCCGGCTTGAGCAGTTGAAAAAGCTCAACCTCGGCGACATCCTGCGCCAATCTCTGCCCTGGCCACTGCCCAAACGGCTGGACGAGGCGCTGCCGAGCCACTTTGCGGCACCGACCGGCAGCCGGGTGCGGATCCGCTATCAACCGGGGCAGGCACCGGTAATCCCGGTGCGCATTCAGGAGATGTTCGGGCAAGGCTCGACCCCCTGCGTGGCCGATGGCCGAGTACCGCTGGTGGTGGAGTTGCTCTCCCCCGCCCAGCGACCGCTGCAGATCACTGCTGATCTGGCCGCTTTCTGGGCTGGCTCCTACGAACAGGTGAAAAAAGAGATGAAGGGGCGCTATCCCCGCCACTACTGGCCGGATAATCCGCTGGAGGCGATGCCGACCAAGGTTACCAAAAAGAAGATGGGCATCTAGGTTCGATGGGTTAATCCCGCTCGGACGTTCGCGAATGCGACATAACAAGTAGAAAGGAAAGCAAAGAGGATTTATGGCAACCCAACGACGCAAGCGTGCCCCCAAGAAGGCTGCGCCCAAACGCACCATCTGGCGCAAGCTGTTCTGGCTTGGCTTCAAGCTCTCCCTGGTGGTGGCAGCCTTTATGGTGGTGTTTGGCATCTACCTCGATACCAAGGTGCGCGAGCGCTTCGATGGCGAGAAGTGGCAGCTGCCGGTGATGGTCTACAGCCGCCCGCTGGAGCTCTACCCCAGCCAGCGCCTGTCGCGGGACCAGATGCTGCGCGAGCTCAATATGCTGAGCTACAAGCAGGTGCGCCAGCCTCACACGCCGGGTGAATACACCATCAACGGCAACCGCATCGAGCTGATTCGCCGTCCGTTCGAGTTCTATGATGGCGCCGACGGTGCCCGTGGCCTGCGCCTCACCTTCAACGGCCCGCGCCTTGAGGGGATCCAGTCGCTGGAGAACCAGCGCCAGCTCGGTTACGCCCAGATGGACCCGGTGCTGCTCGATCGCCTCAATACCGAAGATCGGGAAGATCGCCTGCTGGTGCGTATCGCCGAAGTGCCCGACAGCCTGCTGGTGACCCTGCTCACCACCGAAGATCGCGACTTCTACCAGCATGGCGGCGTCTCGCCAGTGGCCATCATGCGCGCCATGTTCGCCAACCTGATCGCGGGTCGCACCGTGCAGGGGGGCAGTACCCTGACCCAGCAGCTGGCCAAAAACTTCTTCCTGACCCGTGAACGCAGCCTGTGGCGAAAACTGCAGGAAGCCTATATGGCGGTGCTGATCGACTATCGCTACAGCAAGGACGAGATCCTCGAGTCCTACCTCAACGAGGTCTATCTGGGGCAGAACTTCTCGCAAGGGGTCTACGGCTTCGGCCTCGCCTCCTACTTCTACTTCGGCATTCCAGTCAACGAGCTGGATATCGATCAGGTCGCCCTGCTGGTCGGTCTGGTAAAAGGCCCCTCCTATTACGATCCCTGGCGCTTCCCGGAGCGGGCCAAGACCCGCCGTGATCTGGTGCTGAAGCTGCTGATGGATCACGGCAGCCTGACCCAGGCCGAGTATGAACTGGCCAGCCGTCAACCCCTCGGCATCATCGCCCGTGGCCAGATGAGTTATGGCCGCACCCCGGCCTTTATGGGACTGCTCAAGCGAGAGATCCAGAGCCGCTTCGGCGCCGATCTGCTCAAGCAGTCCGGCCTCAAGATCTTCACCAGTCTCGACCCCATCGCCCAGCACGCGGCCGAGCGGGCGGTCGAATCGGGCCTCGCCGATATCGAGAAACTGCGCGGCAAGAAAAAGCTGGAAGCGGCCATGGTGGTCTCCGACTGGCATAAGGGCGAAGTCGTCGCGCTGGTGGGTGGCCGCGATCCCCGCTACGCCGGGTTCAACCGGGCGCTGGATGCCCGCCGCCAGATCGGCTCTCTGGTGAAACCGGCGGTCTACCTCACCGGTCTCTCCAACGGCCTGACCCTGGCGACCCCGCTCAAAGATCAGCCGATCCGTATTCGCGGTCAGGATGGTCAGGTCTGGACGCCGCAGAACTACGATCGCAAGTTCCGCCAGAGCGTGCCGCTGATGGATGCGTTGGCCAGCTCCCTCAACGTGCCGACCGTCAATCTGGGTCTGCAGGTGGGGCTGGAGAAGGTAGTCGACACCCTGCACAAGCTGGGAGTCCAGCAGGAGATCCAGCCCTATCCGTCGCTGGTGCTGGGGGCGGTGGCCCTCTCCCCGCTGGAGGTGAACCAGATGTATCTGCCCATCGCCAATCAGGGACTGACCCAGCCGCTGTCGGCCATTCGCGCCGTGGTGAACGGGGATGGCAGCCTGCTCTATCAGCATGATCAGACCGCCAAGCGGGTCACCGACCAGCAAGCAAGCTGGCTGACCCTGTTCGCCATGACCAAGACGGTGAGTCAGGGCACGGCCCGCGCCCTCAGTGCCAAGTTCCCGGGCGCCACCATGGCGGCCAAGACAGGCACCACCAACGAGCTGCGCGACTCCTGGTTTGCCGGGATGGACAACAACGAACTGGTCAGTATCTGGGTCGGTCGCGACGACAACACCCCGGCGGGCTTGACCGGTGCCAGCGGTGCCCTGCAGCTCTTTAGCGGCTACATGAGCCAGCGCGGCGTCAACAGTCTGGGATTGAAGATGCCGGAAGGGGTCACCTGGGCCAACTTCTCCCGCGCCAGTGGCACCCGCGTCACCAGCGACTGCCCGGGCAGCCTGCAGGTACCGGCCAAGACCTCGACTATGGGCTCCCCGACCAGCTGCGCCGGCAGTACGACGCCACGCAGTGCCCTGGATGAGTGGTTCGGTGGATTCTTCAACTGACATCGCGAGAGGAGCTGCACGGGCGGCCCCTCTCCCCAGCCTGCTTACAAGGAGTCATCATGAGCCAGCCGTTGTTTGAGGCTATTCACCACATTGCCATTATCGCCAGCGATTACCCACGCTCGCGCCACTTCTACCACGAGGTGCTGGGGCTGCCCATCATCGCCGAGACCCTGCGCGAAGAGCGCCAGTCGTGGAAACTGGATCTGGCCCTGCCGGACGGCAGCCAGCTGGAGCTGTTCAGCTTCCCCTCGCCTCCCGAGCGTCCCTCCCGCCCCGAGGCGTGCGGCCTGCGCCATCTCGCCTTTCGGGTCAGCGACCTTGACCGGGTCATCACCCATCTGCATGCCCATCGAGTCGATGTTGAACCAGTGCGGGTGGATGAACTGACCGGCAAGCGCTTTACCTTCTTCGCCGACCCGGACGGTCTGCCGCTGGAGCTCTACGAAACGCCGCGCTGAGCCTGCATCGACCAAGCAATCAGCCAAACAAAAGCCTCCCGGTTGCTACCGGGCGGCTTTTCTTATTGCTTCAGGTTATCAGGCGGTCGTCAGCATAACGACAGCCAGCGCCATCACCATCATGCCGGCCCAACCGATGGGCTTGAGCCGCTCACCGAAGAAGAGCAAACCGCCCAGTGCCGTACCGACGATGCCGATGGCCCCCCAGGTGGCGTAGGCCACGGCAAGGTCAATCTTGCCGCCGCTTACCGCTTCCGAAAGCAGGGTAAAGGCGCCGAGTACCAGCATGATGCCGAAGACCCCCCACCCCTTGTAACGAAACCCCTTGGAGCGGTTGATGGCCATGTTGGCGCCGATATCGATCAGTGCTGCCCCCAGTACAATCACAAACGGACTCATGCTGTGGCCTCCGCTTCTACTGACTTGTCTGCGGGCTCATCATGGGTCTCCCCCATGGTCACCATAACAATCCCCACTATCGCGAGAGCCAAGCCAATCAGCTCCTGAACGGTCACATCGTAACCAAGGAACATGACCGACACTATGGTGATCAAGGTGATCCCGAGCCCCTCCCAGAGCGCAAACGCAATACCAATGGAGATTGTTTTGGCGGCTTTTGCCAGCAACCAGTACGAGAAACCGATCAACAGCCACATCGGGATGTAATTCATCCAGCCAGCCCCCTGCTCGGGGATCATGGTCATGCTGGAGGTGCCGGCGACCTCGGTCAAGATGGCGCCGGTCAAAAACAGCCGGGCCAGAAACATACGACTTAATAACATATAGGATGCCTTTGTTGCTTCGACGGGAGAGATGGTAAACGGGGAGAAGCAACTCGCGACAATCGCTCAGCGTCGATTATTCCGACGCCACAGGTTTGCCTTGCCTTGGTTCGGCACGCTAAGGTGATGGTGAAAAACTCCGCCATGGTCTGTAAAACATGAAGCTATATCAGATAGAACTCTTTGTAGAGTCAGCCAATAGCGGCTCTATAGCCAACACCGCCCGTCGTCTCGGCAAAAGCCGCAGCGCCGTCAGCACCGCCATCGCAGCACTGGAAGTTGAGCTTGGCGTCGAACTTTTCGAACGAGGAGCCAATCAGAGTCGTCTGACCGAGATCGGCGAGCTGGTACTTGATGATTGCACTCGCCTGCTTCAGGCGGCCAACAGCTTGCAGCAGAAGTGCAAACATTACGCCTCGGGTGCCGAAGTGGCGCTGCGGGTTGCCCGCGATGACGCCATCCCCGAGCAAGTGTGGCGCGAGATGCTGGCCAGCCTGCACAACCAGTTTCCCGGTACCAGTATCTCTCTGGTGCTCGCCTCTCCACCCGAACTGCCGGCGCTGGTTGAAGAGGGATTCGTAGATGCCGCATTTGGCCTTATTACCGAAGATCAGGAGCGCAGCGGCCTCAACATCGATCTGCTCAACCCGATCCGCACCCTGATGGTGGTGGCGCCCAGCCATCCGCTGGCCGGACTGAAGCGGGTCAAACAGCAGGATCTGACCGATCACACCCAGGTCACTCTCTCGTATGTAGATGAATTTTCTGTAAAAAGCCTGCTACCTGTGGGAGGCCAGCATATCGGTCTCTCCAGCTTCGAGTTGATGCGCAATGCGGTCCTCGATGGGCTGGGCTGGGCAGTTCTCCCCTCGCCACTGATCCAGAGCCAGCTGCGACAAGGCACCCTGCTGACCCTGAAGCACAAGTTCAGCCTGCAGTGGCGAGACTATGGCGTCTATCTGGCAGAAAATGCCTATCACGGCAAAGTATTGGCCTGGTTGAAAAAATCGATCCAGAGTTATCTTGAGCCTTTCGAGTAAAGATGAAAGAGGCGGTGCCAGCTCACGATATCTGCTTATCCTGATGCTCCTGACAGAGGTGATCGTGCATACTGTTCACATACTCATTGAGCGCCGGAGGCGTAACCGATATGAGCAGTGCCCAAGACAAGGACGATATCTGGCTGGATGACGACATCATCGAACTCGATGATGAAGAGGTCGTGGTCCCCAAGGCACTCAATCCCTGGCAAGTGCTGATCGTGGATGATGAGCCGGATATTCATCACGCCACCCGGCTTGCCCTCTCCAATATTCAGTACAAATCTCGCCCGCTCGAGCTGCTCAACGCCTACAGCGGTGCTGAAGCCGCCACCATGCTGGAGGCCAATCCCAAGATAGCCCTGATCCTGCTCGATGTGGTGATGGAGACCGAAGATGCCGGTTTGCGGCTGGTGCACCGGATCCGCAACGAGATGCGCAACTCGCTGGTGCGGATCGTGCTGCGTACCGGCCAGCCCGGTCAGGCACCGGAACAAAGGGTGATCCTCGATTACGACATCAACGACTACAAGACCAAGACCGAGTTGACGGTACAAAAACTCTTCACCACCGTCATCGCCTCCCTTCGCTCCTACGAAACCCTCAGCGCCATCGACAAGAGCCGACAGGGACTCGGCAAAATTCTGGAGGGCGCGGGCGATCTCTACCATCTCCATTCACTCAAGGAGTTTGCTTCCGGCGTGCTCAAACAGATCAGCGCCATTCTCGATGTGGGCACCGAAGGGGCCATCTGTGCCGAACGCCGCCCAGGCGAACATGGGCTTGAGATCCTGGCGGCAACCGGAGACTACGAGGCGCTGCTGGAGGAGAAGAGCCTTGATGAATTTTCTGCCCTGAAAGAGTCGGTCATGAAGGCGTTAAACGAGCGCTGCAACCGCTTTGAACACCCGCAGGACTCTCTCTATATTGCAGCCCAGAATGGCCGCGAGTTCGTGTTGAGCTTCACCCCGACCCAGCCTCTGGATCCTCTCGAGTGCGATCTGCTGGATGTCTTCTGCCAGCGCATCTCGGCAGCCTACGACAATCTCTACCTCTACAACCAGCTGCTTCGTGCCCAGGAGGCCACCGTGGTGGCGCTGGCGGCGCTGGCGGAGTTTCGTGATTCCGATACCGGCGAGCATGTCTTGCGGGTGCAGAAGCTCTCGGATGCCATCGTGGCCGAATTGAAGCAGATGGCGGTCTACCCGGAGCAACTGACTCCGGAGTTTGTCGAAATGATCGGTATGGCTTCCATCCTGCACGATGTGGGCAAGGTGGGCACCCCGGACCATATCCTGCACAAGCCCGGCCGTTTCGACCCGGAAGAGCGGGCCATCATGGAGCAGCACGCCGGCATCGGCGCCAATATCCTGCACAAGGCGGGCGAAATGGTGGAGGGAACCAGCTACCTCTCTCTCGGCGCCGAAATCGCCCGGGGCCACCACGAGCACTTCGATGGCAAAGGATACCCGCAGCAGCTGGCTGGTCAGCAGATCCCCCTGTCGGCGAGGATTGTGGCGGTGGTCGATGTATTCGATGCCCTGCTCAGCAAACGCCCCTACAAGGAGCCCTGGACGCTGGCACAGACCATGGAGTATATCCAGTCCCGCTCCGGCACCCAGTTTGACCCTCATGTAGTGACAGCCCTGTCGCGACTGGTCAACGAATCGAGACTCCCCTACTCGCTCTGACCCTCTTTGCTCGCAACTCCACATGCCCTGCCGGTGACCAAGGTCAGCTGCAGGGCATCAAAACAGCCATTTTGTTGCATCCCGCACACATCAACGCGCCGCAAAGCGGAAACATCCCCCTTCTTTGTTAGCGATGCCCGCTGAAATATGGTCATTTAACATCACATCGCTATAATATCGGCCTGCAAACCTGATACTAACAACGAAGGAATTATCATGAGCCTGAACCTGGTACCGGCCGGCAAGAGCCTGCCCGACGATATCTATGTCATCATCGAAATCCCGCAGAATGCCGACCCGATCAAATACGAAGTCGACAAGGACAGCGGTGCTATTTTCGTCGATCGCTTCATGTCTACCCCGATGTTCTATCCGTGCAACTACGGCTACGTGAACGCGACTCTCTCTCTGGATGGTGACCCCGTCGACGTACTGGTTCCGACCCCCTACCCGCTGCTGGCCGGTTCCGTCATTCGCTGCCGTCCGGTTGGCGTGCTGAAGATGACCGACGAATCTGGCGAAGATGCCAAGATCGTTGCCGTACCGCACTCCAAGCTGACCAAGCAGTACGACCACATCCAGGATGTGAACGATCTGCCGGAACTGCTGAAAGCCCAGATCCAGCACTTCTTCGAGCGCTACAAAGAGCTGGAAGCGGGCAAATGGGTCAAGGTGGAAGGTTGGGGCGACAAGGCTGCTGCCGAAGCCGAGATCAAGACCTCTGCCGAGCGTTACGCTGCCAAGTAAGCGTCACCCGGAATAAAAAAGGCGCCTTATGGCGCCTTTTTTGTCGGTGTTTGCGGCAGCTGACCTGCCGCATCTCCGGCAGGATTGCCCTGAATGTATATTTCACGACCATCTTTCTGGTAGGGACGATAGTAATCACCGCCACAGCGATAGCCACCGCCCGGCTGGCTCATCAGCTCGCAGTTGACCGGCAATACCTCCAGCCACTTGATAGCCTGCTGGTAGCGCAGCCACTCCTGCCATTCGTGTTCGCGCGCCAACTGATCGCGCAGGGCAAAGGTATCCGCAATGGACATCCCCTTGTTGACGATCACCTGACCCGCCATGGCTGGCAGGCTGAGCAGCCCAAACAGCACTATGATCCAAGGCTTCATAACCCCTCCAGAGTGACTTAATTTCACAATTAAATTAAAAGTCACATCAATCTGTTATCCAGATCACAAAACGAAACATCACCAAAGTGGTGCCGGCTCACCTAGTTGTTAATTATCGTCCACGGCAGGAAGCACCACCATGAAGCTGACCCCCGCGCTGTTGCTCAGCCTCACTCTCAGCACCACCCTTGGCGCCACAAGCAACGCCAGCGAGATCAACATGAGCTGGCAGTGGCAATCCACCGATGGCCAGCGCAAGCACTTCCAGCTGACCACCGACGATCAGGTGATGGCCGCCAGTCGCCACGAGATGAGCCTGCTGAAGGCCTCTCTCACCAATCCGCTGGAGACCCTTTACGCCTACATCAGCCCGCGGCTCTACAACAGCATCAACCTGATCAACCAGAGCAGCCCCGAGACCGCTACCAAGTTTCGCAATCTGGAGCAGGCCTTCACCCTGCGGGACGACAGCATGGAGTCGATGCTGTTCTGGCAAGCCTACCAGCAGTATCAGGAGGATGCCTTCTACCAGATGAGGGTGATCCCCTGCGTCCATCCGGCCAATCGCAAACTGCCTTGCGTGCGACCCGATTACTCCCAGCTCTTCTACCACTTCAAGGGGCATCTCAAGCCACTGGCGCAGCAGTTTGCCGCCAAGGATCTCGCCACCAGCGTCAGCCTGCTGCAGGAGTGGCTGAACGCCATCCCCACCCAGCCGGAGCAGCTGGATCACTTCGCGCCGCCGCTGCAGGCACTGCAGGATAACAAGGCCGACAGCGACGAGAAGGCGCTCTTGATGGCCAGCCTGCTGGCGGAGCTGGCGCCGCAATATGTGCTCAGCATCATCTATCCGGATATCAGCATCGGCAGCGTCTCCCCTGCCTGGCTGGCCATTACGGCAGACAGTGGCGTACCCGGTGATGTGGTGGTGATCAACAATCAGCGCCATGTGCTGCTGACCGGCTCGTCCCTGCTGGCCCAGCAGATGACCATGGCCAAGATCCCCCTCATCAGCGAATCGCTCTACTGACGCAGACAGCTCAGACCAGCAGCCAATTCATTGATTTTTATCGATGTCATGCCATCCTAGCCGCCCTTGCCAGCCAACCCCCTGACTGGCGGGGCGCCGACGCTTCTGAATTGCGATCTTATTTAACACTTTTTAAACAGATCCGATCAGTTTAGGATGAAGCTCGCCCATTCCCTCAATCCGAAACTCGTTATAACATAACAAATGGAGTGTCATCAGGATGAAACATCTCGTACTTACTTTGGCGCTGCTGCCATCTCTGGTCTTTGCTCACAACTTCAAGGATGGCAACCCGGTGCCTCTGGTCAATGTCAGCGACAAGGGTGAGCTGGTACTGAACGGCAAGGAGATCGGCTACCAGCCGTGGCAGAGCACCTCGCTCACCGGCAAGGTGTTCCTGATCCAGCATATTGCCGGTCGCTCCAGTGCCAAGGAGCTGAACGCCCCGATGATCGAGGCGATCAAGGCCGCCAAACTGCCGCAAGACAAGTACCAGACCGTTACCGTCATCAACAGCAATGACGCCATCTGGGGCACCTCCGGCTTCGTGAAGAGCAGTGCCGAGGACAGCAAGAAAGAGTTCCCCTGGTCCGCCATGGTGCTGGATGCCAAGGGCATGGCGCGCAACGCCTGGGATCTGACGCCGGAAAGCTCGGCGATCATCCTGCTGGATAAAGAGGGCAAGGTGCTGTTTGCCAAAGATGGCCAGCTCGATGCCAACAACATTGCTACCGTGATGGGGCTCATCAAGTCCCATCTCTAAGTCAGAGAGAAAGGGCGCTGATGGCGCCCTTTCCATAAGGGTCTATGGGTCGTATCAAGCTGAAAATCTGGATCTTGCTGCTGGGCTGGTTATGGCTGCAGCCTGCCCTTGCCCGGCACCAGTTTGAATCCGCCCTGCCCGGCCACGACGACCATCACTGTCTGGTCTGCGCCCTCCATTTGGATGGCAAACAGGTCATCACCGCCACCCCCTATTGTTTCCCCGGTTCGACCTCTGTTTTGCCCGCTGTTGCAACCATGCAACGCTCGGCGGATACCGCCACGCTTCACAGCTATGCCATCCGTGCGCCGCCCGCCTCTGCTTTTCTCTATCCCTTTGTTTAATTTCGCTATTTGTTTTGAAAAAAGGATTAAAGATGAAAGCAGTTACTCTGTTGCTGGCCGCTGCGGCCTTTGGCGCACACGCAAATCACGACGAACACGAGAGCCACAGCCATGGCGCCCACGAGCATGGCCACGGCCACCTCAATCTGGTGGTCGATGGCGACCAGCTGATGATCGAACTGCAGGCACCTGCCGCCGATCTGGTAGGCTTCGAGCACACAGCCAAGAGCGATGAAGAGAAGGCGCAATACGCCAAAGCCATCGCCCGCCTCCAGCAGCCTGATGCCCTGTTCCGCTTCGACCCGGCCGCTGGCTGCAAACTGACCCAGCAGGAGTTGCAAGCCGCCAAAGAAGAGCATGATCACGACCATGACCATGACCATGACCATGACAAGGCTGCCAGCGACAAACATGAAGACCACCATGATCATGACGAAGCGGGTCACGCCGATATGGGCGCCATGTACACCTACACCTGCGCCACGCCGACCAAACTGACCGGCCTTGAGGCGACCCTGTTCAGCGTCTATCCGAGCCTTGAGAAGCTGAGCGTGCAGGGGATCCTGCCCACTGGCCAGACCGCTGGCGAGCTGACCCCGTCCGCTAACAAGCTGAGCTGGTAACGCCATGAAAAAAGCCGTGGTTGAGATCCGCGATCTGGCCTTTGCCTGGCCAGGTGGCGACGCTGTACTCGATCTGCCCGCCCTCACCATCCGCGAGGGTGAGCGGGTCTTTATCAAGGGCCCGTCGGGCTCCGGCAAATCGACCCTGCTCGGGTTGCTGGCCGGGATCCAGACCGCCAACCACGGCACCCTGGAGGTGCTGGGCCAACCGTTGGCCCGGCTCTCTGGCCGTGCCCGTGACCACTTCCGGGCGGCCAATCTGGGTTATATCTTCCAGCAGTTCAATCTGCTGCCTTTTCTCTCGGTGCAGGACAACGTGACCGCGGCCCTCACCTTCTCGCCCGCCAAACGGGCCCGCCTGCAAGGGAGTCCGGAGCAGGAGGCGCGCCGTCTGCTGGCGGAGCTGCAACTGCCGGATGACGCACTGCATCGTCCCGTCCATGCCCTCAGCATTGGCCAGCAGCAGCGGGTGGCTGCCGCACGAGCGCTGATCGGCTCGCCGCCACTGGTGATCGCCGACGAGCCCACCTCCGCCCTCGATACCGACAACCGGGCGGCCTTTATCAAGCTGTTGTTCGAGGAGTGCGACAAGCAGGGCTCGACTCTGATCTTCGTCAGTCACGACCCTTATCTCGAACCCCTGTTCCCGCGGGTCGAAAACCTGCAACAGCTCAACCGGAGGGCATCATGCTAAAGCTAGCCCTGCAAAGTCTCTGGGCCCGCCGCCTCACCGCCGGGCTCACCCTGCTGGCCGTCGCCATCAGCGTCACCCTGCTGCTCGGGGTGGAGCGGGTGCGCACCCAGGCCCGTGAAAGCTTCTCCAACACCGTCTCGGGGACCGATCTCATCGTCGGCGCCCGCTCCGGCCAGGTGAACCTGCTGCTCTACTCGGTGTTTCGCATCGGCAACCCCACCAACAACGTGGGATGGGACTCCTATCAGGCCATCAAGCAGAAACCGGGCGTCGCCTGGACCATCCCGCTTTCCCTTGGTGACTCCCACAAGGGATTTCGGGTGCTCGGCACCAATGGCGACTACTTCACCCACCTGAAGTACGGTCAGCAGCAGTCGCTGCAACTGCGCGAAGGACGGCCTTTCGACACGCCGTTTGAAGCGGTACTCGGCGCCCAGGTGGCCGAGAAGCTCGGCTATCACCTTGATCAATCCATCGTCATCGCCCACGGCGCTGGCAACACCTCGTTCAGCCAGCACGACAATCTGCCATTCAAGGTGGTGGGTATTCTGGCGCCGACCGGTACGCCCATCGATCGCACCATCCATGTGCCGCTGGCGGGGATAGAGGCGATCCATCTGGGCTGGGATACCGGCCGCCACAGCAAGAACGTAACACCTGAGCAGGCGCTGGCGCAGGATCTCACCCCGAAAACCATCACCGCCTTTATGGTGGGCTTGAGCAACCGGATCCTGGCGTTCCAGCTGCAACGCAGCGTCAACACCTATCCCAAGGAGCCGCTGATGGCGATCCTGCCGGGGGCCGCCCTGCAGGAGCTGTGGAGCCTGATGAGCGTGGCGGAAACCGCGCTGTCGGTGATCGCCGGTTTTGTGGTAGTCGCGGGCCTGATCGGCATGCTGACTACCCTGCTGGCGGGGCTTAACGAGCGGCGCCGGGAGCTCGCCATCTTGCGATCCCTCGGCGCAGGCCCTGCCCACCTGTTCCTGCTGCTGGCGCTGGAGGCGATGGCGCTGACCACGGTCGGCATTACTCTCGGGGTCGCCGTGCTCTATCTGGGGCAGGGGCTTGCCTCGCCCTGGCTGCTCAGCCACTATGGCCTGCAACTGAGTCTGGGGCTTCCGAGCGCCTACGAGTGGCAGTTGCTGGGGGTAGTCTGGCTGGCAGGCATGGTGATTGGCCTGCTCCCTGCTGCACGCGCTTACCGCTACAGCTTGAGCGATGGCATGAGCATTCGCGTCTAGCGAGACGCCCAAAATCGAAACAGAAGGACAGATGATGAAGTGGAAAATTGTGGCGCTGCTCGCCAGCCTGCTGGTGCTGCCCGCCCTGGCCGCCGATTACAAGACCATCGACTGGGATGTGCTCATCCCGGAAGGGGAGAAACTGCTGCCACCGCCCCAGGTCAATCACGAAGATCCCATGTCGGTTCCGCAACCGGTGGGTGGGGTAAACAAGAAGCTGGACAACCAGGATGTGCGCATTCCGGGCTTCGTAGTGCCGCTGGAAGGGGATGCCAAGAAGATCACCGCCTTCCTGCTGGTACCCTACTTCGGCGCCTGCATCCATGTGCCGCCGCCCCCCACCAATCAGGTGATCTATGTGAGCTACCCCAAGGGTGCGCCGGTGGATGATCTGTGGGATGCCATCTGGGTAAAGGGCAAGATGCGCACGGTCAGCTCCAGCCACGAGATGGCCACCGCCTCCTATTCGATGGAAGCGGTCGAGGTGAGTGTCTACGAGGAGTAATCCTCCCGTTGCAAAAAAAGCGGCCTCCACGGAGGCCGCTTTGTTATCTTGGCATCCCGGTTGGAGTAACATTCAGCTCCAGAACCTGTGCGAATGGAGTCAGCATGGCAGACCTCCCCCCCCCGAAAAAAGAGAGTTCGATCCTGAGCAGCCAGGAGCAGACCCTGCGCCTGGCCCGCAGCCGCGGCATCGACGGCATGCTCACCCGCAATACCGACAGCACCTTCGAGCAGCGCGCCACCTTTCGCCATCTGGCGGATCAGGCCGCCCGCCAGCGCAATCTGGAAGCCATCATGGTGATGGCCTCCCGCCACTGCGAAGAGACCGCGGCTGGCGGCGAGATGGACAGTGATTGGCTGACCCGCTTCCTGCAACTGGCGGAAGATATCAGCATGGTGCCGATGCAGCAGCTGTGGGGGCGGATCTTCGCGCTGGAAGTCGCCACCCCGGGCCGCTTCTCCATTCGGGCGCTCGCCACCCTCAAAGAGATGACCCAGCGCGAGGCCCAGCTGTTCCAACGTATCTGCTCACTGACTTGCCACTACACCGGCAGCGACGAGCAGCGACTGCTGCTGGGGCTGCACAAGGGGGCCAGCCTGCTGAGTCGTGCCAAGGCAACGCGCCTTGGCCTTGGCAAATACCGACTGCCCTACAACGCCCTGCTGCAACTGTTTGAGCTCGGGCTGCTGCATCGCGCGGAGCTGGAGTCCGGCCCGCTGCCCGCCGATGGGGTCGAGCTGGAGTTCGGCAACCAGCGCTGGCGACTGCAGTGCAAGCAGAACAACATCACCCTGCTCTACTACCGCCTCACCCCGGTGGGCAACGAGCTCGCCCAGCTGCTGCAAGAGTCGCCACTGGAGGAGTACCTGCAGGATCTGAAAACCGTGCTGGTGCAGGGGATCCAGATTGAAGTGATGCAGCTCGTCAGCGCCCCCTCCTCACCCGCTCCCGACACTCTCCCCTGATCTCTGGCGGGGCAGCGGATGCCCCGTCGGTTCGTGGCTCCTTCGCATCAAGCTGCTGGCTCCAAGCTTATGGGCTTGTCCAGAATAGGTTGCAAATTGCAGATGCCGCAGAGGCACACCCCGTCTGCTCCGTTGCATATTGCAAACAGCAACGATCTTTTCCTGCCAAAACGGCACTAATAACACATCAATCATTAGTTTTTGCCAGCTGGCCCGCCCCTTGCACATGTCTTGATGCAGATCAAAATTTAACCACCACAGCTCGGGAGCAAGGCCATGAGAATCAATCAACCGGTTACCCAAAGAGAACGTCTCTATCCAGACCACCAGAGCCTGATCTCCACCACGGATCTGGAGAGCCGCATCACCTACGCCAACGATGAGTTCTGCGATATTGCAGGCTTCTCGCTCGACGAGCTGAAGGGGGAACACCACAATCTGGTGCGCCATCCTGACATGCCGAAACAGGCCTTTGCCGATCTGTGGGGTCACATCAGGGATGGCAAGAGCTGGATGGGACCGGTGAAAAATCGCTGCAAGAACGGTGATCACTACTGGGTCAGCGCCTTTGTCACCCCCATCAAGGATGCCAGCGGCCGGGTGGTGGAGTATCAGTCAGTGCGCACCGCCCCGAGCGAGGAGATCAAACAGCGGGCCGAGAAGGTCTATGCCGACCTTCGCAACAACAAGCTGCCGCTGGCGCTCAAGTTGCCCACCTTCTCCCATACCCTGGCCATCAACCTCTGTCTGCTGCTGAGCCTGCTCGCCATGTTTGCGCTGGGCTACAACCACGACATGAACTGGCAACTGGCGCTGGTCGCCCTGCCGCTGGCGATAGCGGCCATCACCCTGAATGCCCTCTCCCGCCGGCTCGGCAAGCTCAACAAGATGGCCCGCAGCCGCTTTGACAACCCGCTGATGCAGCTGCTCTACACCAACAAGGTGGACAACATCGCCGCCATCGAACTCTCGATGGTGATGAATCAGGCCGAGTTCAACGCCGTGCTGGCCCGCACCCAGCAGACTTGCAGCAAGATCCTGCAAGCCGCCGAAGGGGATCTGCGCAACGCCGAATCCATCACCGACAACCTGCAACAGCAGCAGGCCGAAACCAATCAGGTCGCCACTGCCGTGACCGAAATGTCGGAATCCATTCGCGAGGTGTCACAAAGCTCGACTGACTCCTCCAGCCTGCTGGATGAAACGGCCGTGCTGTTCAAAAGCGGCAACAGTAGCGTGGCCGAAACCGTGGCTGCCGTGGCAGGCATGAACAGCGAGCTGATCACCTCCAAGAGCGTGATCAGTGCGCTGGTCGGCCACTGCCGCGATATCGACGGCATCCTCGATGTGATCAACAACATCGCCAACCAGACCAACCTGCTGGCCCTCAACGCCGCCATCGAAGCGGCCCGGGCTGGCGAAGCGGGTCGCGGCTTCTCGGTGGTGGCTGACGAGATCCGCACCCTCGCCATCAAGACCCAATCCTCGACCAGCGAGATCCAGAAGATGATCACCGAGCTGCAAAACAGCTCTGGCGAGGCTGAGCAGGCGATGGAGAAGGGCTGCCAACTTGCCGACAGTTGCCAGCAGAAGGCCACCGCGACCGGCACCATACTCCAGCAGATCAATAACATGTTGCAGCAGGTCGCCTCCGGCAGTAGCCAGATTGCCCAGGCGGTGCAGGAGCAGTCCCACGTTACCGCCGAGATCAACCGCAACGTGCTCAGCATCAAGACCCTGGCCGATGACTCCAGCGTCGGCAGCCAGCACGCCGTACACGGCATCACCCAGCTGGTCAACCAGTTAAGCGATCTCGACCGGCTGGTACGCCAGTTCCAGAAAGGGGCTCCGACAAGCCAAAGCCGCTACGAAGTGGCCGCTACCCGCGCCGTGCCGGTTCGCCAAGCCAGATAACCACTACCCAAACAATCACCGCAGAAAAACCCTATGGGCCTTTGGGCCCATAGGGTTTTTTAATGCCCGCCAGCAAAAGGCGACACTGCCGTTTCACTGTCCGATTTCCCTCTGCACTGATAGGCGGCTGTTCTTGCACGAGCACATCGCTGCCCGTTATTGATTAATTTATTGATCTTGCTCAGGAAACGGCCCGCTTGCGCTTTTCACCCCAGCCCCGTTCGGTAACATAGCCGCTTGGCAACCTCTCGCAGGAGTCAGCCATGAGCCAAGCCAGTACCAAAACGCAGGTAACAAGCAGCAGACTGGAGGCTGAAATTCAGGGGCGGTAGCGTGGTTTTTGTAAGTTGGCACAGCGCGTAACTAAGTCCAACAAACGAGAATTATTACGCCAACCTGAGCTAGATATATTTGGATTGGGTTGTTCGGTAAAAAGATTTAGAGATACGTTTCACGGTAAACGTTGGGCTTCACTTCGTTCAGCACCAACCTACGATGTTTAGCCCAACATACTAGATAAAATAAAGTATTATGTTTTCGGAGGTGCATCATGAGTAAGTGGCTATTAGATAGACTATTTGAAACTGGTGACCAAGCAGAACCCCGTTTTGCGTTTCAGGGAACTGTAAATTGGATGAGAGCTCTTGCTGAGGTCGTTAATAATGGTGCTTGTGCGGATGGTGAATTAAATAATTTATATGCTCGGGTACAACGTAGACCCGTCAATCGTGAAGCGGATACACTTGTGTTCGAGAATACATTAATGGCTTTACATAATCTATCATCCTTGAAGAGCATGAATGAAAATATCGAAGATAAATATGACATATGTCGCTCCGCAATTGTTTCTTGGTATTACAGCATCTATTTTTCCGCTAGTGCGATGGTTGCAGCATCTTCTGGTTCTATTCAAGAAACACATACAGCCACCGCAAAAGTTTGGCATTCGGATATAGCTGAGAAAGAACTGATTCCATATCCATTCAACCTTATTTTAACTAGTTTGGTTACCAACACTGCTGATACTGAGATCGCTGCTTATAGAGGCGAAAACTCGTTCGATTTAAATGACAGAGCTTATGATAATGAAACTGCTCATGGTGCACTGGTTTCCTATCTTAAGGGAACCCATGGCTATCAAAAGGGGGAAACAGAAAAGAGAGTAAGGACTTCTCGTGAATTCAAAGCTCTTGGTGTTGATAACTTTCGCACAAGAGCTGCTCGTGAAGTTCGCGATCATGCACTAGAAAAAGGACAAGTTAATTTCCTTATTCAGTCTTTTAGATACCGTGGCAAAGCGAATTATCGTGACTCTATATTTTTATCGTACGGCGATAATAACAAAGCTACGATAGAAGAGTTTATCCAAGATTTATACGACGTAGCCACAGGATTCATTAGAGCCGCTTCACATTATTGCAGTCGAAGAGTCGAGAGAGGTTCTTGGGCTGAGTTGGTAGATGATATTTCCAATAACTCAAAGTTGTCTATTGACCCTATAGTGCTTGAAATATAATGGACGACTTAAGAACCCGTAGGTTCGAATAGCGCAACGTATTCGGACAATCGCGAATAACCCCGCCGCGATATAAGCAAGGACCGGAATATCCTCTTGTGGGGTTGCACTCGGCAGCCGTGGAGAGGCTCTCGTCAGCGCTACTATAAGTTGGATTTATGGGGTTTCCGATAATAACCCAATATTTGCTTATAGTGGCTCCCGCCAGCTCACAAGCGCTTGTCATGACGGTCAACTAAATCCGTCTATTTTTCTGACTTGACGAATGAGTCATTGCCACTGGTGGCACTTTATTGCGACCTCCATTCGGATTATATGAGGCAACAATGGCTGGCAGCAAAAAGCCTATCAGAATGAAAGTAGTGATAGCCTGAGTTTACTACGGATCCAATAAATTAATTAATTATTTATCATGGAACAGATATGATAATTGAATGCCCAAAGTGTTCTAAAAAAAATGATTTACATATAGAAGCAAAGGTAAAATGTGGCCATTGTCAAGAGGAACTAACAGGGCACACTTTCAAAAAAAAGATTATGTCAGGTGGCACAATATTAGCGATTGGCCTCATAGGTGGGCAAGTTGCTGATTACGCTTTACTTGATAATCGCTACCCTATGTCAGTAGAGTATTCTATTGTTGATTCATGCACAAACGCAGATCAGGAGTTGGTAAGTAAAACTATTTATCTTCACAGAAAAGACGTTTGTTTATGCGCAATGAAAGATACCATGAATGAAATTTCATACATTCGATACAATGTTGATAAAAAAAGTTTCTTATCAGCTTTTCAAAAAAATACTAATGAGTGTATAAGGCGGGAAGGCTAGCTTCACCGCCCCTTTTTATTTAGAGTTACTTGCCACTTTTTGAGGGTGCGTTTCCTCTTCCTCCCCCAGAGGGGTTACCAGTCGTTGAAGGCCAATTACCACCGGTTCCTGTGTGTGAAGAAGGACCTCGACTACTACCGCCCTTACCTGAATTACCTGTATGTGAAACACTACCTTTTGCCATTTTTAAACACTCCATATATTAGTTAACATATCCAGAATCAGTCTGGACATGTAAATGTTAGCGATAATTGGGGGGACATTTGGGGACAAAGATGAAACCAGATAACTTCGCCATAATAATCAAAGCGGAAATGTCAAAAATCGGATGGAGTCTTAATGATTTCGTTATAGAGTATGATAAGCACCACTCATATAAATCAAAGCTGACGGTTGAGTCACTAAAAAAGCAGCTGTCAAGAAAAACAACCAACCAAGCTTTACTTAAAAACTATCTTGATTTCATCTATAAACATGATGCATGGAGGAAATCAGATAATATCAAACCCTCGTTTTTAAATAATCATCTTGAGAAAGAATTTGTTTTCGAAATGACTAAAATATCTCAAAGCATTACAAATAAACTCAAAAAAATCTGATTTTCGCCCCATAGTCTTGGGCGCAATACAGTCAACGACTTCGAATAGTGCCACACATTCGGATAATCGCGAATAACCCCGCCGCGATATAAACAAGGATCAGAAGATCCCTTTGCGAGGTTGCTATCGGAGGCTTTGGAGTGGTTCAAGGCTCGCCGGTGCCACTATAAGCTGGATTTATGGGTTTTCCGATTATGATCCAACTTTTTCTTATAGTGGCTGCCGCCTGCCCAGCAGCGCCCGTGGTAGCCAACTGACCGGCTGCCGGGCGCTTGTTATAGGTTCTTCCGATCCAATTACAGATAGTTCCCCTGCCGCAGGGCGGTCAGCAGCTCATCCACCAGTGCAGCGACCGGCTTGCCGGCGTTAAGCAGATGGATTTCCGGCTGTTCCGGCGCCTCGTAGGCAGAGTCGATACCGGTAAAGTTGCGAATTTCCCCTGCCCGCGCTTTTTTATAGAGCCCCTTGGGGTCGCGCTCTTCGCAGATTGCGAGCGGCGCATCGACAAACACCTCGACAAACTCACCTTCACCCAAGAGGCTGCGCACCAGCGCCCGCTCGGCACGAAATGGCGAGATAAAGGCGGTGAGCACGATAAGGCCCGCATCCACCATCAGTTTCGCCACTTCGCCGACCCGGCGGATATTCTCCTGCCGCGCTGCATCATCGAAACCGAGATCCCCGCACAGGCCGTGGCGCACATTGTCCCCATCCAGCAGATAGGTGTGCTTGCCTTGTGCCGCCAGCGCCTGCTCCAGCGCCCCCGCCAGGGTCGATTTACCCGCCCCGGAGAGCCCGGTAAACCAGATCACCAGCGGTTTTTGCCCTTTCAATTCGGCCCGGCTCTGTTTGTCGACGGCATGTTTGTGCCACACGATATTGCTCATCCCACACTCCTTGATTGGCGCTCACGCCTCAAAACTAAAACTGTCCGGCACCACTGGGAGCCACCTCGGACTATCAGCCGACAACGTGCTGGTGCCATGGCATTGCTCATCCCACACTCCTTGCTTGGCACTTACGCCTCAAAACTTAAACGGTCCGGCACCACGGGGAGCCGCCTCGGACTATCAGCCGTCAGCTTGCTGATGCCATGGTATTGCTCACCCAACACCCCTTGATTGGCGCTCACGCCTTAAAACGGAAACAGCAGGGGCACCATCACAATCACCCCGAGGCTATAGGCCAGCGAGACCGGCAGGGCCAGCTTGAGGTAGTCCGGCATCTTGTAGTTGCCCGCGGCATAGACCATCAGGTTGGTCTGGTAGCCGTAGGGCAGGATAAAGCTGGAGCTCGCCCCGAACAGCACCGCCAGAATAAACGGCATGGTCGAGACATCCATGCTGAGCGCCAGCTGGTAACCCATGGGGAAGGCCAGCGCGGCCGCTGCGTTGTTGCTCATCAGCTCGGTCAGCACCAGCGTAAACACATAGATACCGATAAAGGCGATGATGGGGCTGGCACCGTTGAACTCCCCCATCAGCCAGTCGGCGATAAGCTTGGCCAGCCCGCTCTTTTCCAGCTGATCGGCGATGGCCAGCGCCCCACCCACCACCAGCCAAATATCGAGCGGGAAGCGGCGGCGGATCTCGTCCAAGGTCAGAATGCGGGTGAGCAGCAGCGCCACCAGCATCAGCAGCAACCCCTTGAACAGCGGCACCAGATCGAATACCGAGAGCGCCAGCACCCCGAGAAACCCCAGCACCACGGCGGCGCTGCGCTTGCCATCGAGGCGGGTAGAGGCTTCCAGCCCGCTCACCACCACAAACTCCCGTCCCAGCGACTTGTTGCGGGCAAACTGGGGGCCGGGGGCCAGCAGCAGGGTATCGCCGGCGTGCAGTTCAATCTGGCCGAGGCCACCGGTGAGCTGGGTTTCGCCTCGGCGCACCGCCAGCACCACCGCATCGAAGTGGGTGCGAAATTCGGCATCCTTGATGGTCTGACCCACCAGCCGCGAGCTGTGGCTGACGATCACCTCCACCAGATGCTGGCCGTTGAGGCGGTGCTGACCGTAGAGATCCAGCCCCTTCATCTCCTGCAACACGCCGACGCTCTCCACATCGCCGCAAAACAGCAGCACATCCCCTTCGTGCAGCTCGTGTTCCGGCTGCACCGGGCAGATCACCTGATCGCCGCGAATGATTTCCGCCAGATAGAGGCTTTTCAGGCTGCGCAGGCCGTTCTCCTTGACGCTGCGCCCCGCCAGCGGTGAACCGGCGCCCACCTTGGCTTCGAGAAAGTAGCCGGATTCGCGGCTCATCTCGGTATCCTGCACCGGCAGGTGACGGGCAAACAGCAGCACGGCCACCAGACCGGTCAGCAAAGTGCCCGCCCCCACCATAAAGAAGTCGAACATGCCGAGCGGCGGCGCCCCCATCTTGATGAGGAAGCTGTTGACGATAAGGTTGGTGGAGGTGCCGATCAGGGTCAGCACCCCGCCAAAGGTGGCCGCGAAGCACATGGGCAGCAGCAGTCGCGACGGCGCATGGTTGGGGTTGCGTTTGATCGCTCCCAGCATGGAGGCCACCACGGCGGTGTTATTGACGAAGGCAGACAGGAAGGCGGTGGAGAACCACACCTTCACCAGCACCTTGTTGAATGAACCCGTGCCCACCAGATTGGCGAACCAGCTCATGATGCGGGTCTTCTCCACCGCCAGCGACACCAGCAGCAACAGCACCAGCGTCAGCAGGGCACTGTTGGTGTAGCCCGCCGCCACGGCGTTGATATCCGCCAACCCGCTCAGGTAGGTGATGAGCACGGCGCCCGAGAAGAGCAGCGCCGGGCGGAGTTTGCCCTGGATCAGCAGGGCCACGAGAGCAGCCAGCAGACCCAGCACCAGGAATTGTTGCCAGGTCATGGGCTTACTCCTTGCTTGTGTCGTTACCGATGGCAAGGGCTTGCCAGTGCGGGAAGTGCTTGCGCACCAGCGCATTGAGCTCGATTTCAAACTCGCTGTAGTGCCCTGCTCTACCCGCAAGATTTACCGCTTTGGCGGCCAAGCCTTCCACTATCATGCCGGCGCCGACGGTGACGTTGGTCAGCCGGTCGATCAGGATAAAGCTGCCGGTATCACGGATCTCCTGATACGGGTCGAACGCCACCGGGTCGGTGAGGCTCAGCTCGCACAGGCCGATCTCGTTGAGCTTGAGCTCGCTTGCGTCCAACTCATCCAGCTTGTTGATCTCGATGCGGTGGCGGATGGCCTCCACCTGACCGCGACTCTTCTTGGTGGCCAGTTTGACGTCGTAGACCCGACCCGGTTGCAGGGACTCCTCCCCCATCCAGACGATATGGGCCAGCAGATTCTGGGTCACTTGCGGCTGCTTGGCGGCATCCACCAGCAGGTCGCCGCGGCTGATGTCGATCTCGTCGGCGAAGGTGACCGTGATGGCCTGACCCGGCAGGGCGTACTCCAGATCGCCGTCGAAGGTGACGATGCGGGTCACTGTGCTCTCCTTGCCCGACGGCAGCACCGCCAGCTTGTCGCCCACCCGCAGGATGCCGGAGGCGAGCGTGCCTGCGAAGCCGCGAAAATCGAGATTGGGGCGGTTCACATACTGCACCGGCAGGCGCACCGGATGGCGCTCCAGCTCGCGCTCCACCTCGGCGGATTCCAGCAGCGCAAGCAGGGTATCGCCGGCGTGCAGTTCAATCTGGCCGAGGCCACCGGTGAGCTGGGTTTCGCCTCGGCGCACCGCCAGCACCACCGCATCGAAGTGGGTGCGAAATTCGGCATCCTTGATGGTCTGACCCACCAGCCGCGAGCTGTGGCTGACGATCACCTCCACCAGATGCTGGCCGTTGAGGCGGTGCTGACCGTAGAGATCCAGCCCCTTCATCTCCTGCAACACGCCGACGCTCTCCACATCGCCGCAAAACAGCAGCACATCCCCTTCGTGCAGCTCGTGTTCCGGCTGCACCGGGCAGATCACCTGATCGCCGCGAATGATTTCCGCCAGATAGAGGCTTTTCAGGCTGCGCAGGCCGTTCTCCTTGACGCTGCGCCCCGCCAGCGGTGAACCGGCGCCCACCTTGGCTTCGAGAAAGTAGCCGGATTCGCGGCTCATCTCGGTATCCTGCACCGGCAGGTGACGGGCAAACAGCAGCACGGCCACCAGACCGGTCAGCAAAGTGCCCGCCCCCACCATAAAGAAGTCGAACATGCCGAGCGGCGGCGCCCCCATCTTGATGAGGAAGCTGTTGACGATAAGGTTGGTGGAGGTGCCGATCAGGGTCAGCACCCCGCCAAAGGTGGCCGCGAAGCACATGGGCAGCAGCAGTCGCGACGGCGCATGGTTGGGGTTGCGTTTGATCGCTCCCAGCATGGAGGCCACCACGGCGGTGTTATTGACGAAGGCAGACAGGAAGGCGGTGGAGAACCACACCTTCACCAGCACCTTGTTGAATGAACCCGTGCCCACCAGATTGGCGAACCAGCTCATGATGCGGGTCTTCTCCACCGCCAGCGACACCAGCAGCAACAGCACCAGCGTCAGCAGGGCACTGTTGGTGTAGCCCGCCGCCACGGCGTTGATATCCGCCAACCCGCTCAGGTAGGTGATGAGCACGGCGCCCGAGAAGAGCAGCGCCGGGCGGAGTTTGCCCTGGATCAGCAGGGCCACGAGAGCAGCCAGCAGACCCAGCACCAGGAATTGTTGCCAGGTCATGGGCTTACTCCTTGCTTGTGTCGTTACCGATGGCAAGGGCTTGCCAGTGCGGGAAGTGCTTGCGCACCAGCGCATTGAGCTCGATTTCAAACTCGCTGTAGTGCCCTGCTCTACCCGCAAGATTTACCGCTTTGGCGGCCAAGCCTTCCACTATCATGCCGGCGCCGACGGTGACGTTGGTCAGCCGGTCGATCAGGATAAAGCTGCCGGTATCACGGATCTCCTGATACGGGTCGAACGCCACCGGGTCGGTGAGGCTCAGCTCGCACAGGCCGATCTCGTTGAGCTTGAGCTCGCTTGCGTCCAACTCATCCAGCTTGTTGATCTCGATGCGGTGGCGGATGGCCTCCACCTGACCGCGACTCTTCTTGGTGGCCAGTTTGACGTCGTAGACCCGACCCGGTTGCAGGGACTCCTCCCCCATCCAGACGATATGGGCCAGCAGATTCTGGGTCACTTGCGGCTGCTTGGCGGCATCCACCAGCAGGTCGCCGCGGCTGATGTCGATCTCGTCGGCGAAGGTGACCGTGATGGCCTGACCCGGCAGGGCGTACTCCAGATCGCCGTCGAAGGTGACGATGCGGGTCACTGTGCTCTCCTTGCCCGACGGCAGCACCGCCAGCTTGTCGCCCACCCGCAGGATGCCGGAGGCGAGCGTGCCTGCGAAGCCGCGAAAATCGAGATTGGGGCGGTTCACATACTGCACCGGCAGGCGCACCGGATGGCGCTCCAGCTCGCGCTCCACCTCGGCGGATTCCAGCAGCGCAAGCAGGGTTTCGCCTTCGTACCAAGCCAGCTTGTCGCTCTGGTTAACCACGTTGTCACCGTCCAGCGCCGAGACCGGCACGATATGGATGGTGTCGACGCTGAGCTTCTTGGCGAACTCGCGGTAATCGGCACTGATGCGCTCGAACACCTCTTGGCTGAACTCCACCAGATCCATCTTGTTGACCGCCACCACGAACTGCTTGATGCCCAAGAGGCTCGCGATAAAACTGTGGCGGCGGGTCTGATCCAGCACCCCTTTGCGGGCATCGATCAGGATAATGGCCAGATCGCAGGTGGAAGCGCCGGTGGCCATGTTGCGGGTGTACTGCTCGTGGCCCGGGGTATCCGAGATGATAAATTTGCGCTTGGCGGTGGAGAAATAGCGGTAGGCCACGTCGATGGTGATGCCCTGCTCACGCTCCGCCTGCAGGCCGTCTACCAAGAGCGCCAGATCCAGCTTCTCGCCGGTGGTGCCGAGCTTCTGGCTGTCGGACTCCAGCGCTTTGAGCTGATCTTCATAAATCTGCTGGGAGTCGTGCAGCAGGCGACCGATAAGGGTGCTCTTGCCGTCATCCACGCTGCCGCAGGTGAGAAAACGCAGCAGACTCTTGTGCTGCTGGGCGTGCAGATAGGCTTCGATGCCCTGTTCGGTGATGGCGGTCTGAATATGGCTGTTCATGCTGACGACTCCTTAGAAATATCCCTGACGCTTCTTCTGCTCCATGGAGCCGGCCTGATCGTGGTCAATCAGCCGCCCTTGCCGCTCGCTCGAAGTGGTGAGCAGCATCTCTTCAATAATTTCCGGCAAGGTGGTGGCATCGGATTCGATGGCCCCGGTCAGCGGGTAGCAGCCGAGGGTGCGGAAGCGCACCAGCTCCTGCTTCACTTCGTCTTCCGGGCCGATGGGCATACGCTCGTCATCCACCATGATCTTGATGCCGTTGCGCTCCACCACCGGACGGTAAGCGGCGAAGTAGAGCGGCACTATGTCGATCTTTTCCAGATAGATGTATTGCCAGATATCCAGCTCGGTCCAGTTGGAGAGCGGGAACACCCGGATGCTCTCCCCCTTGTTGACCTGGCTGTTGTAGACGCGCCACAGCTCCGGGCGCTGGTTTTTCGGATCCCAGCGGTGGGACTTGTCGCGGAAGGAGTAGACCCGCTCCTTGGCGCGGGACTTCTCCTCGTCGCGGCGGGCGCCACCGAAGGCGGCGTCGAAGCCGTATTTGTTGAGCGCCTGCTTGAGCGCCTCAGTCTTCATGATGTCGGTGTGCTTGCCGCTGCCGTGGACGAAGGGGTTGATGCCCATGGCGAGCCCTTCCGGGTTCTTGTGGACGATCAGATCCAGCCCGTACTTTTTGGCGGTCTCGTCGCGGAACTTGATCATCTCCTTGAACTTCCAGTCGGTATCGACGTGAAGCAAGGGGAACGGGATCTTGCCCGGATAGAAGGCCTTGCGGGCCAGATGCAGCATGACGGAGGAGTCCTTGCCGATGGAGTACATCATCACCGGGTTTTCAAATTCGGCAGCCACCTCGCGGATGATATGGATGCTCTCGGCTTCCAGCTGCTGCAAGTGCGTCAATCTTTCACGGTCCATGTTGGTCCTCGGGTCATTGCTTATGCGCCTGCTCAAGGCGCTGGGTGGTTCAGTGCGCGGCCGCACCGGCAGCCGCATCAAATATCTCTTTCCGGGTCAGGCCAGCTGCACCAGCTTGAGGTCGCAGCCGTCGAGATCCGGGTTAGCGCGCTGCTGATCGCCGCCCTGTTCCCCAAACCAGGCGAGCCGATCGCGCAGGGCAACCACTTCGCCGATGACGATAAGGGACGGGCTCACCGCCTGTTTGGCCAGCTCGGCCAAGTCGGCCAAGGTGCCGGTCAGCACCCGCTGGCGGGATGTGGTGCCGCGCTCGATGATGGCGATGGGAGTGGCTTGGCTTCGGCCGTGATCCACCAGCTGCTGCTGGATATGCTCGGAGCGCATCAGCCCCATGTAGATGACCAGGGTCTGACTGGTGGCGGCGAGCTGCTGCCAGTCAGGCTCCTTGCCATCGATCTGGCAGTGGCCGGTAATAAAAACAGCGCTCTGGGCGTAATCACGGTGAGTGAGCGGAATACCGGCATAGGCGGTGGCACCGGCAGCGGCCGTGATGCCGGGCACCACCGTGAAGGGGATGCCTTCATCGGCCAGCACTTCCAGCTCCTCGCCGCCCCGGCCAAACATAAAGGGATCGCCCCCTTTCAGCCGCACTACCCGGTTGCCCGCCTTGGCGTATTCCACCAGCAGGCGATTGGTCTCCTCCTGCGGCACGCTGTGGGCACCCGCCTTCTTGCCGACCGACACCAGAGTGGCGTCGCGGCGCACCAGATCGAGGATCTCGGCGGAGACCAGCTGGTCGTAAAGCACCACTTCAGCCTGTTGAATCTGTTGCAGCGCCTTGAGGGTCAACAGGCCCGGATCGCCGGGGCCCGCCCCCACCAATACCACCTCGCCCACTTCGCTTTTCGCCTGGTCGAGGCCATCACTCAGCCACTGCTCGGCACCTTGCCAATCCTCTTTTTCAATCAGGCTGGCGAGGGTGTTGGAGGCAAAGGCACGCTCCCAGAAGCGGCGACGGTCGGATATGGAAGAGAGCACCCGCTTGGCCTTGTCACGGACCCGGCCGGAGAGCTCGGTCAGCCCGCCGAGATGGCGCGGCAGCAGGCTCTCCAGCCGCTCGCGCAGCAGGCGCACCAGTACCGGCGCCTTGCCGCCGCTGGAGACCGCCACCATCAGCGGCGAGCGATCGATGATCGAGGGGAAGATAAAGCTGGAGCGCTTGGGGTCATCCACCACGTTGACGAACAGACCCAGCTGGTTGGCACTCTGATAAACCAGCGCATTGACTTCGAGGTTGTCGGTCGCCGCCACCACCAAAATCTGACCAGCCAGATGGGCCGGAGTGAAGTGCTCGGCAAGATGGGTGAAACGACCGGTGAATTCCGCAAATTCCGGTTCAAGCTCCGGGGAGACCAGGGTCAGCCGGGCACCGGCCGCCAGCAGCAGGCGCGCCTTGCGCAGGGCAACCTCACCCCCGCCCACCAGCAGTACCGGGCGGCCTTCCAACTTGGCAAACATAGGTAAATAATCCATTTCGGCCCATCCCTCGGAACACGACTAATATGGGGCGACTATAGGCAGGGCAGCTTATCCCTCAAAATAATAAAAAATGCTTTTTAATGTGTTTTGGTAATTAGCAAAGCCAATTCATGACAAAGGCGTACGAAGTCACTTGTGGTACCTGACGCCAGACCATAGGCTAGGGGCTGTGTTTCATAAGGAGCTAAATGATGAACGAATCATTGATTGTGCTAGGGATTTTCGTGTTCCTGGTGCTCGCCACCCTGAGCGCGGGCATCAAGATCGTGCCCCAGGGCTACAACTGGACGGTGGAGCGCTTCGGCCGCTACACCCGCACCCTGACCCCAGGCCTCAACCTGTTGATCCCCTATGTGGATAGGGTCGGCCACAAGATCATCATGATGGAGCAGGTGCTGGACATCCCGGCACAAGAGGTGATCTCCCGCGACAACGCCAACGTCACCATCGACGCCATCAGCTTTGTGCAGGTGGTGGATGCCCGCAAAGCGGGCTACGAGGTCAACGATCTCACCAGCGCCATCCGCAATCTCACCATGACCAATATGCGGACTGTGCTCGGCGCCATGGAGCTGGACGAGATGCTCTCCCAGCGCGACACCATCAACGAGAAACTGCTGCGCACCATGGATGCCGCCACCGCCCCCTGGGGCATCAAGGTGACCCGCATCGAAATTAAAGATGTGCGCCCGCCGCTGGCACTGGTCGAGGCGATGAACGCCCAGATGAAGGCCGAGCGCCAGAAACGGGCCGAGGTACTGGAGGCCGAAGGGGTGCGCCAGTCCAAGATCCTGAAAGCGGAAGGGGAGAAGCAGTCCCAGATCCTCAAAGCCGAAGGTGAGCGTCAGGCCGCCTTCCTCGCCGCCGAAGCGCGGGAGCGTGCTGCCGAGGCGGAAGCAAAGGCGACCCATATGGTTTCCCAGGCAATTGCGGAAGGAGACCTGCAGGCCATCAACTACTTCGTGGCTCAGAAATATACCGAGGCACTGGCCCGCATCGGTGAAGGCCCCAACAGCAAGATCATCATGATGCCGCTGGAAGCGGGCAGCCTGATTGGCTCTGTGGCTGGCATGGCCGAGCTGTTCAACAAAGATGGCAAGGGCAGCAAGTCATGACTGCCCTGTTAGAGGGGCTGACCCACTGGCACTGGCTGGGGCTCGGCTTCATTCTGCTGGCCATCGAGGTGCTCGGCTCGGTGGGCTTTTTGCTCTGGACCGGCATCGCCGCGCTGGAAGTGGGCCTGCTGCTGCTGATCTGGCCCTTTGGCTGGCAGGCGCAGTTGCTGCTATTTGCGGTGCAATCCCTGCTCACCACCTGGGCCTGGTGGCGCTGGCAACACCAGCGTGACAACTCGGGTCAGGATGCCGCCAGCACCATCAACGAGCGGATGCAGAGCTATATGGGCCGCGAGCTGACCCTGCTGGATGATGTCACCCAGGGCACCAGCCGGGTGCATCTGGACGACACAGTCTGGACGGTGCGCTGCGACGAGTCGCTGCCTGCGGGCAGCAAGGTCAGGGTGGTGGGGGCCGACTCCCACATCCTGCTGGTTGAACCCCGCAACTGACGCAACTCTGCCATCGAGTCATAAAAAAGCCCGCGATCGCTCGCGGGCTTTTGTCTCTCTGGCGGCTACTCAGGTACGCAGCCGATCGAGCTGACTGGCCAACGCCGTGGCCGCTTGCTCCAGCGCTTCGCTCAGTTGATGGCTGGAGCTGGCCTCCTGCCCAATCACGTTGGCGGTATCACCAATCCGCATCAAATTCTTGTTGATATCGTCACTGACGGCGCTCTGCTGCTCGGCGGCGGTGGCGACCTGACTGATGTGGTCGTGGATCTGCTGGATCTGGGCCACCACCCGATTGAGCGCCTCGAACGCCTGCTCGGTGCCCTGCACCGTGGTGGTGGAGCGCTCGATGCCGGTATTCATCAGACGCTGACTGCTGCTCACCTCGGTCTGCAGGCTACCAATCAGCTGGCCGATCTCGTCGGTCGATTCACGAGTCTTGTTGGCCAGCGCCCGCACCTCGTCTGCCACCACTGCAAAGCCGCGGCCCATGTCCCCTGCCCGTGCGGCCTCGATGGCGGCGTTGAGGGCCAGCAGATTGGTCTGCTCGGCAATGGCGCGGATCACATCGAGGATCCGGCTGATATTGGTGCTGCGCTGGGCCACCAGCGCCACCGCCTTGTCCGCCTCATGCATATCGCCGACCAGAGTATGGATCTCGTTGCGGGCATTGCTGAGGGTCTGCTGGGCGGTATTGATGTGGTGGGTCGCCGCTTCCGACTCCTGCGCCGCCTGCTCGGCATAACCCGCCACGCTGACTGCCGTGGTGCTCATCTGATGCATGGCGCTTACCACGCTCTCCAGCTCCAGATTCTGCTCGTCCAGACTGTTGCGCATGGTGTCGGCGGTATGTTTCATCTCCCGCGCCTGCTGGTAGACCTGCTGGCCAATCCCCTTGCTCATTTGCACCATGCCCCGCAGCTTGCCGAGGAAGGCATTGAGCTGAGAACCCAGATCGATCAGCTCCTGATGGGTGTCGATCTCCATCTGCTGGGTCAGGTCACCCTCGTTGCTGGAGAGATGACCCACATGGCGGCTGATAAGAGAAAGTGGCGCAGTAATGGTCTGGATAAACCAGACCAGCAGCCCCAGCACCAGCAGGGTGATACCGCCCATGGCGATGATCTGCTGCCGCTGGCCATCCACCAGCAGGGCGCCCAGTTCATTGCTGATGGCGTGCGCCTTGCCGAGCGCCAGCGCCTTGGGCACCTTGATCATCAACCACCACTGGGTATTGGCTGCTTCAACCCGAATGGGCTGATGAAGAATGAAGTCACTGTCGCTGCTGACCGGCCGACCGTCAGGCAGGGTCAGGCCCACCTCCTTGAGTGGACGGCCCAGCTTGTCGGCATAGCGGTTGCTGCCCACAATCAGCCCCATCTTGCTGACCAGGGTCACATCCGCCTTGTTGTCATAGAGGCTCTTGCCAAGGTTTTCAGCCAGTTGCTGGAAGATGGGCAGGTTCATATCCACCCCGGCCAGCCCGACAAACTTGCCGTCACGCAGCACGGGCACCGTGAGACTGGTCATCAGCATCTTGTTTCCCGGACTGATTTCGTAAAGGTAAGGCTC
Organism: Aeromonas sp. 603607; assembly: GCF_049171595.1. Lineage (NCBI taxonomy): Bacteria > Pseudomonadati > Pseudomonadota > Gammaproteobacteria > Aeromonadales > Aeromonadaceae > Aeromonas > Aeromonas sp. 603607. The sequence goes on along the minus strand of NZ_JAAKOV010000013.1, from coordinate 23,773 downwards.
CATCAGGCAGGGCTGACGGGTATCGCGACCACAGAGATACCACTCGCTGTTGCGAATGCCGAACTCGTTGAGGGAGGTATCAAACTTGGCCTCGCTGGCGGCGGCGTCCACCGCTTGCTGGGCGATGGCCCCTCCCTGATCCTTGGTGAAATAGACCTCCAGACTCCCCTTGCCTGCCACCGAGTGGCTGGCCCCGCCCAGCCAGTTGCCATCCTCGCCATCGTAGCCGTTCGGTTCAAACTGGGCATAGATGGAGCTGATCCCGCTCGCCTGCTGCAGGCTGCTGCCGAGCAACGACTCCACTTGAGGCCGCGACAAGCGCTGTTCCGGTTTGGCCATGGCTGCTTCAATCTGGGCGGTCACGTTCAGGGGGATCTGATAGGAGTTCTGCATCAGCGAAGCAATCTGGATGGCATAGCGCTCTGCCTGATACTGCAGACTGCGGGAGACCTCCTCTTCCAGTGCATCGCTGGTCTGGGTCATCACCATATTGCGAAGGGAACTGAAAGAAGCCGATTGCAACAGGGTCATGGCCAGCCCGGTCAACAGAAACAACCCCATGGTCAGAGACAACAACTTGAACTTGAGGGAACGTTGCTTCATACGACAACTCCTTATGGCAATATGACAACGAATAAGTTGAGTATATTCGTCCACTTGCAGCACACCGGATTTGTGATGGGTTTGTCACCGGCTTCTGGTTATAATTTTGGCCTTCCCGAGCGTTGATGGAACAGTCGCAATGAGCAATGCACTGAGCAGTGTCCCGCCGGTAGTCGCGATGGACTACCCCTTTCCGGCCAAACCTCTTCCCCTGAGTGCCGAGCAGAGAACGACCTTGACCACAGAAATCAAGGCGCTACTCAAGGAGCGCAAAGCGGTACTGGTCGCCCACTACTACACGGATCCCGAGATCCAGGCGCTAGCCGAAGCCACCGGCGGTTTCGTCGGTGACTCGCTGGAGATGGCCCGCTTTGGCCGCGATCACGAGGCGCAGACCCTGATCGTCGCCGGGGTGCGCTTCATGGGGGAGACCTCCAAGATCCTGAGCCCCCACAAACGGGTGCTGATGCCGACTCTGGAGGCCGAATGCTCCCTCGATCTGGGCTGTCCCATCGAGCAGTTTTCCGCCTTCTGCGATGCCAATCCCGACCATACCGTGGTGGTCTATGCCAATACCTCGGCCGCCGTCAAAGCGCGGGCGGACTGGGTGGTGACCTCCAGCATCGCGCTGGAGATCGTCGAGCACCTCGACAGCCTGGGTCACAAGATCATCTGGGGCCCGGATCGCCATCTGGGTGCCTATATCGAGAAGAAAACCGGGGCGCAGATGCTGCGCTGGCAGGGCCACTGCATCGTCCATGACGAGTTCAAGGCCCGTGCCCTGCGCGAGCTGAAAGAGCAGAATCCGGACGCCGCCGTGCTGGTTCATCCGGAATCCCCCGCCTCGGTGATCGAGCTGGCCGATGCGGTGGGCTCCACCAGCCAGCTGATCAAGGCGGCCAAAGAGCTGCCCCAGCAGAAGCTGATCGTGGCGACCGATCGGGGCATCTTCTACAAGATGCAGCAGGCCTGTCCGGAGAAAGAGATGGTGGAAGCACCGACCGGTGGCGATGGCGCTACCTGCCGCAGCTGCGCCCACTGCCCCTGGATGGCGATGAACGGTCTGGTGGCGATCAAGGAGGCGCTCACCGACGGTGCCGAGCGCCACGAGATCCATGTCGATGAAGATCTGCGGGTCAAAGCCTTGATCCCCCTCGATCGCATGCTCAATTTCGCAGCCGAACTCAAGCTCAAGACCCAGGGCAACGCCTGATTGCCGCCGTCATGAGATGCAAAGAGGGCTCCCGCGGGAGCCCTCTTTATTTATCTGAACCTCATCCTGCTCAGATGATCACGGTGGAGAGACTGTGCTCTTCATCCGGCGCAACGGTCACTCCCGTATCACCGGCGATGGCCGCTTCAACGCAGAGCATGGTGCGATAGCCATCGTCGCTCATGTCGGCCATGGCGGTAGCCCCTTCCAGCCAGGGGGTCCAGACCACCACGCTGTCGTGGTTGCCACTGACAACCCGAGTCTCGCGCTCACCATCCTGCACGCTCACCAGCGCCTCTGGCTGCCAGTAAACCCGATCCAGCGGCCCGCTCAGGGTCAATGCCCCCTGCTGCTTGGCATCCTGTCCGGTCAGCTTGTCGGCATAGGGCTCGCCCAGGCCGGTGACGCTTACCGCCTCCGGTGCGCTGATCTGCAAATAGGTGTGCAGCGCACCGCTATAGGTCAACGGCTGAGCACCTGTGTTGCGAGTGGTCAGCACCAGCGAAAGCTCTTTGCCCACCAGCACGTCCAGTTCCAGCTCGAAGGAGTGATCCCACAGGGCACGGGTTGCGTCGCTGTCGCGCAGGGAGAGATGAACGAGCGTGCCATCGGCGTGATCGGAGACCCCGTCCAGCATCCAGAGGGTGGTACGGGCAAAACCGTGGGAGGGTTTGCCGCTACCGACGCGGGCGGGCGCCGGGCCAAACCAGGGCCAGCAGATCGGGATACCACCGCGAACAGGCTTGCTGCCATCCAGCACCGCCTTGTCACTCAACCAGATGGAGGCCGGCTCGCCATGACGCTGATAGCTCAGCACATGGGCGCCAAACAGGCTGATTTCGGCCTTGGCATAGTCGTTATTAATGGTGAGAACCGGCAGACCGGCCGCATTGTTGGCAAGCCTGCAATTGGCTGTCAGGGGACGAATGGATTGCATGTGGACTCCTGTCATCAGGGGAAACCGAAAAACAAAAAGGCGGCCAATGGCCGCCTTTTTCAAGCTACGCGATTGCGCATCCCAAATTACTTGGAGATGTGAGCGATCAGGTCCAGAACTTTGCTGGAGTAGCCCATTTCGTTGTCGTACCAGGATACAACTTTAACGAATTTGTCGTTCAGCTGGATACCAGCCTTGGCGTCGAATACGGAGGTCTGACGCTCACCCAGGAAGTCGGTAGATACAACTTCGTCTTCGGTGTAGCCCAGAACGCCTTTCATAGCGCCTTCGGAAGCAGCTTTCATCGCTTCGCAGATTTCTGCGTAGGTGGCAGCTTTCTTCAGGTTAACGGTCAGGTCAACAACAGACACGTCCGGAGTCGGAACACGGAAAGCCATACCGGTCAGCAAGCCTTTCAGTTCCGGGATAACTACGCCAACAGCTTTGGCAGCACCGGTAGAGGACGGGATGATGTTCTGAGCCGCACCGCGGCCACCGCGCCAGTCTTTGGCAGACGGACCATCAACGGTCTTCTGGGTAGCAGTGGTAGCGTGAACGGTGGTCATCAGGCCAGACTCGATACCGAAGGTATCGTTCAGAACCTTGGCGATCGGTGCCAGGCAGTTGGTGGTGCAGGAAGCGTTGGAAACGATGTCCTGGCCAGCGTAGGTAGAGTCGTTAACACCCATTACGAACATCGGGGTAGCGTCTTTGGACGGGCCAGTCAGAACAACTTTCTTGGCACCAGCAGCGATGTGCTTACGAGCAGTCTCGTCGGTCAGGAACAGACCGGTAGCTTCAGCAACAACGTCAACACCGATTTCGCCCCACTTCAGGTTGGCCGGGTCACGCTCAGCGGTAACACGTACGGTTTTGCCGTTTACAACCAGGTTGCCGTCTTTAACTTCAACGGTACCGTTGAAACGACCGTGAGTTGAATCGTACTTCAGCATGTAAGCCATGTAGTCAACATCGATCAGGTCGTTGATACCAACAACTTCGATGTCTGCACGCTCGCAAGCCAGACGGAATACGAAACGACCGATACGGCCAAAACCGTTAATACCTACTTTGATAGTCATATTTAGTTACCTAACTGTTCAGTAGTCAAAGAAAATTCCGCTTGTAAATTTACTAGAACTCTCCGGTGAGTCAACCAACATTCTGTCTGAAATTGCGCTATATCATGAAAAACTGTGAAATTAATTTTCTGTTTATGTAACTGATTACCACGTTTTGACGAAAAAAGTGCCAGATCGTGGCATCGCGCAGATATCAACAATAGTGCCTACTCGGTCACACAACCATTCACAGAGATATGTAAAAATGTGCGCGGTTTAGCATGGCCAAAGAGCCACTGTTCAAGTACCACCCCATAAAAATCAAACAAAATAGTATAGATAGAATCCACAGCGGGAATTCTCAAACTATGACCACCCTGATTGAACAGCTGGCTGCCGCAAAAGGTATCGCCAGCGAGTATGTCGATGCCTGGGGCCACCCGGCCCAGGTATCAGAAGAGAGCAAGGCCGCCATGCTGGGCGCCATGGGCTACCGCGTCGATGACGAGGCCGCACTGGTGCAGCAGCTGGAAGAGGAGCATCGCCAGCACTGGCTGCGGGCGCTGGATCCTGTGATGGTGGTTCGCACCGGCGACGCCGTTACCCTTGAGGTTCGCCTCCCCATCGAATTCGTCAACGACGCCCTCACCTGGCAGCTCCAGCAGGAGCAGGGTGCAGTGCTGTCCGGTCAATTCACCCCCATCGAGGGTGAGCTGGTCGGCGTGGCCGAATTTGAAGAGATGGAGTGCCAGGCCTATCGCGTCACGCTGGATATGGCCCCGGAGCTGGGTTATCACCAGCTGGTGTTGCTGGAAGAGGGCAATGACGAGCCGCTGGCCACCATGCGCCTCATCGTTGCCCCCAAGGCCTGCTACAAGCAGGCGCCGATTGCCGATGGCCGCAAGGTATGGGGTCCGAGCGTGCAGCTTTACTGCCTGCGCAGCCGCCATAACTGGGGTATCGGTGACTTCAGCGATCTGGGCCAGCTGGTCGAGAAAGCGGCCGCCTGGGGTGCCCACTTCGTCGGCCTCAACCCTATCCACGCCCTCTATCCGGCCAATCCGGAGAGCGCCAGTCCCTACAGCCCCTCTTCCCGTCGCTGGCTCAACGTGGCCTATATCAATGTGGAAGCGGTGCCCGAATTCCAGCAGAGCGATCGCCTGAAAGCGGAAGTGGCAAGCCCTGCCTTCCAGCAACATCTGGCCGATCTGCGCGTCAAAGAGAACGTCGATTACACCGGCGTGCTCCAGACCAAACTCGGCATGCTGCGTCAGGTGTTCGACGAAGCCACCCTGAGTGTCGAGCGTCAGGCCGCCTTTGATGCCTTCGTGGCCGCCGGTGGCGACAGCCTGCAACAGCAGGCAGCATTTGATGCCCTGCAGGCCCACTTCTATGCCAAAGGCGAAAATGCCTGGGGCTGGCCGGTATGGCCGCAGGAGCTGCGCGATTACCACAACCCTGCCGTTGCCGCCTGGATGGCCGAGCACCCGCAAGATGTCAACTTCTACCTCTATCTGCAGTTCCTGGCTGACGAACAACTGGCGCAAGCCGATGCCCGCGCCAAGGCTGCCGGCATGGTGATGGGGATCTATCGGGATCTGGCGGTGGGCGTCTCCGAAGGCTCCACCGAGATCTGGGCCAACCAGGATCTCTACTGCCCGAAAGCCTCGGTCGGTGCGCCGCCCGATATCCTCGGCCCGCTTGGTCAGAACTGGGGCCTGCCCCCGATGAACCCGAACAAGCTGTTTGAAGCGGCCTATCAGCCGATGGTGGACTTGTTCCGTGCCAACATGCGCTCCTGCGGCGCACTGCGCATCGACCACGTGATGGCCTTGCTGCGCCTGTGGTGGGTACCGCCCGGAGCGTCTGCCGCCAAGGGCGCCTACATCTACTATCCGGTCAACGATCTGCTGGGTATTCTGGCACTCGAATCCCACCGCAATCAGTGCCTACTGATCGGCGAGGATCTGGGCACCGTGCCGGAGGGGATCGACGTGACCCTGAAAGAGAACGGCGTTCACTCCTACAAGGTGTTCTTCTTCGAACGCTCCAAGGAAGATGGTGGCTTTATCTCCCCGGCGCACTACACCGAGCAGGCGATGTCGGCCCTGACCACCCACGACATGCCGACCCTCAAAGGCTTCTGGCACTGCGATGACTTGGCGCTCGGCCGTCAACTGGGTCTGTATCCGGATGAAGATGTATTGAAGACTCTGTATGCTGATCGTCACCAGGCCAAACAGCGGATCCTCGACAGCCTGCATGCCCACAAGGTCATCTCTGACAACATCAGTCATGACGTCAACTGGGTCGGCATGAACACCGAACTCAACCACGGTCTGCAGATCCACATGTCCCGCGGCAGCTGCGCCCTGTTCAGTACCCAGCTGGAAGACTGGCTGGAGATGGACAAGCCGGTCAACGTACCGGGCACCAGTTACGAATACCCCAACTGGCGCCGCAAGCTTTCCGCTGATCTGGAAGATATTTTTGCCAATGAGGCACTCAAGGCACTGGCTGGCAAGATGAGCCAAGCCCGTGATGAGGCCAGTCGTTGAGACGCTGTCTCCCACAGCGCTCTCACCTAAATCCACTCCGGCTTCGGCCGGAGTGGATGCTCTGTCATGAAAGGAAATCTCGATGCTCGTTGAACGTTTGGTTGCTGCCCGCTGTTCCGATCCCTTCTCTCACTTAGGCCTGCAGGCCAATCCGGATGGGCCCGGCCTCAAACTGACCGCCTGGTTGCCTGATGCCCTCGAAGTCCGCGTCAAGGATCTCAAGTCGGGCAAAGTCGTTGCCACCCTGGCGCCCACCGATGAATCGGGTCTTTTTGAAACTGTTTTCACCCGCCGCAAAAACTCCTTCCCCTATCAGCTGATCGCCAGCTACCAAGATGCCACCACCGAGGTCATCGACCCCTATCAGTTTCAGGATGCCGCCTGGGCAGGCCTGGCCGAACTGACCGCCCAGCCGGAAAACCTCTACCACACCCTTGGCGCCCAGCTGCGCACCGTGGAGCATCTTGGCCAGCAGGTGGAAGGGGTGCGTTTTGCGGTCTATGCGCCGAGCGCCACCGCCGTGAGCCTCATCGGCGATTTCAACTTCTGGGATGGCCGCCGCCACCCGATGCAGCGCAGCCTGTGCGGTCACTGGGTGCTGTTTGTGCCGGGCCTCAAGGCCGGGGATCGCTACAAGTTCGAGCTCAAGGACCCCATGGGCAACCGGCTGCCCCACAAGAGCGATCCTGTCGGCTTCTATTGCGAGCAGTATCCGTCGTTCGCCTCCGTGGTCTATGACCACGCCCAGTACCAGTGGCAGGATGCCGAGTGGATTGCCAACCAGCACAACGACAAACGCGAGCAGCCGCTCTCCATCTATGAGCTGCACGTCGGCTCCTGGAAGCGCCACCCCAACGGCGACAGCCTGAGCTGGCGCGAGCTGGCAGTGGAGCTGGTCGCCTACGTCAAGGAGATGGAGTACACCCACATCGAGCTGCTGCCGGTCTCCGAGCACCCCTTCAGCGGCTCCTGGGGCTACCAGCCGGTGGGCATGTTCTCCCCCACCAGCCGCTACGGCACCGCAGATGATTTCAAATACTTCGTCGACCAGTGCCACCAGGCCGGGATCGGCATCATTCTGGACTGGGTGCCCGCCCACTTCCCGTCCGATGCCCACGGCCTGGCCCGTTTCGATGGCACCCCGCTCTACGAATATGAAGATCCGCGCCGTGGCTGGCACCCGGACTGGAACTCCTACATCTACGACTTTGGCCGCGACACAGTGCGCCAGTTCCTGGTGGCGAGCGCCCTGTTCTGGCTCGACAAGTTTCACATCGACGGCCTGCGGGTGGATGCAGTCGCCTCCATGCTCTATCTGGACTACTCCCGCAACGCCGGTGAGTGGGTACCGAACGTCGATGGCGGCAACCACAACTACGAGGCGATCAGCCTGCTCAAGTGGACCAACGAGGAGGTCTACGGCAAGTATCCCCACGCCATGACCATAGCCGAAGAGTCCACCGCCTTTGCCGGTGTCTCCCGCCCCACCTTCCTCGGCGGCCTCGGCTTTGGCTTCAAGTGGAATATGGGCTGGATGCACGACACCCTAACCTACATGCAGAAAGAGCCGATCCACCGCCGCTACCACCACAACGACATGACCTTCTCCATGGTTTACCACTATGACGAGAACTTCATCCTATCGCTCTCCCACGACGAGGTGGTGCACGGCAAGCACTCCATGCTCTACAAGATGCCGGGCGACGAGTGGCAGCAAGCCGCCAACCTGCGGGCCTACATGGGCTTCATGTACGCCCACCCGGGCAAGAAGCTCAACTTCATGGGCACCGAGATCGCCCAGAGCAACGAGTGGAACCACGATGCCCAGCTGCCATGGCATCTGCTGCAATATCCCAAGCATGCCGGTCAGCAGCGGCTGATCCACGATCTCAACCACCTCTACCGTCATGAGCCTGCCTTGTATCAGGCCGATTATGAGCAGACCGGCTTCCGCTGGCTGGATCATAACGATGCCGACAACAGCATCTTTGCCTGGCTGCGGGCGGACAAAGAGGGCAAGCAGACTATTGTGGTGGCTTGCAACTTCACCCCGGTGCCCCGTCTCGAATATCGGATCGGCGTCCCTGCGGCGGGCCACTATCGGGTGGTGCTCAACACCGACAGCGAGTATTACTGGGGCAGTAACTATGATGTAGGTCTGGTGTTCGCTGCCGAGCCGACCCCCTGGCAGGGGATGGCGCACAGCATAGTGCTGGATCTGCCGCCGCTGGCGACCTTGTTTATCAAACAGGAGTCTTGATGCTTGTAATGGAAAAAGGGGTGGGCCACCCGCTGGGGGCCCGCCTTGACGAGAACGGTTGCCACTTCTGCGTCTGGGCCCCCCAGTCGGACAAGGTGGAGATCTGCCTGTACGACGAGCAGGAGCAGGAGCTGATGCGGCTGGAGTTGCCCGGCCGCCGTGGCCAATATCGCTTTGGCTACGTGCGCGGTGTAAAGGCCGGTCAGCGCTACGGCTATCGGGTCTATGGCACCCCGCAGGAGGGGATGCTGTTCGATCCGCAAAAACTGCTCATCGACCCCTACGCCAAGGCGCTCAGTCGTCCCACCTACTGGGATGAAGCCCTCTATCAGGGGGACAGTGCCGGGATGATTGCCAAGTCGGTGGTGGTGGATGACAGTTTTGACTGGCAAGGGGTTGGCAAAGCCGGGATCAGTCCGGCCCGCACCATTATCTACGAGACCCACGTCAAGGGCTTTACCAAGCAGCACCCGGGGATCCCCAAAGCGCTGCAGGGCACCTACCTTGGCATCAGTCACCCGCTGGTCATCGAGCACATGAAGAGCCTCGGCATCACCTCGGTGCAGCTGATGCCGGTGGCCGCCTTCATGTCGGAACCGCGGCTGGAACAGCTGGGACTGACCAACTACTGGGGCTACAACCCCATCGCCTTCTTCGCCCCAGAGCCGCGCTACAGCACCAAGGCCGACGAGGCGGTGACCGAGTTCAAGACCATGGTGCGCGAGCTGCACCGGGCCGGGCTCGAGGTGATCCTGGATGTGGTCTACAACCACACTGCCGCCTCTGGCTTCGACGGTCCCACCCTCTCGTTCAAGGGCTTTGACAACGCTGGTTACTACGCCTTCGAAGCGGGCCCCCACGGCCCGGACTACACCCGTCACGCCAACGTGACCGGCTGTGGCAACAGCGTCAATCTGGATCACCCCAACACCCTGCGACTGGTGCTCGATGCCCTGCGCTACTGGGTCACCGAGATGCAGGTGGATGGCTTCCGTTTCGATCTGGCGGTGACGCTGGCGCGGGAAGCGGGGGAGTTCGAGCCAATGGGCGCCTTCTTCAAAGCCGTGATGGCCGACCCTGTGCTGTCACAGGTCAAGCTCATCGCCGAACCCTGGGATATCGGTCCCTTCGGCTACCGGCTGGGTCAATTCCCGAGCCAGTGGCAGGAGATCAATGACCGCTACCGCGACACGGTGCGCGCCTTCTGGCGCGGTGATGCGGGCAAGATGGGGGACTTTGCCACCCGTTTGGTAGGCTCGCGGGATATCTTCCCGAAGAACTGGCGCTCGCCTCACACCAGCGTCAACTACCTCTGCTATCACGACGGTTTCACCCTGGAGGATCTGGTCTCCTACAACCAGCGCCACAATCAGGCCAACGGTGAAGACAATCGGGACGGCCACGGCAACAACCTCTCCTATAACCACGGGGTTGAGGGGCCGACCCTGGATCCGCGAGTCAACAGCCTGCGCCAGCAGCAGAAACGCAATCTGATTGCCACCCTGCTGCTCTCCCAAGGCACTCCCCACTTCCTCGCCGGCGACGAGATGGGCCGCAGTCAGCTTGGCAACAACAACGCCTACTGTCAGGACAACCAGATCAGCTGGGTCAACTGGCAGTGGCGACCGGAGGATGAGCGGCTGTTCGCCTTCACCCAGCAGATGATGGCGCTGCGGGCGGAGTCCTGCGTCTTCTCCAACCTGCAACTGAGCGACGACAGTTGGAATGGCACCCCGTCCAGCTGCCATCAGGTCAACTGGTATCACCCGGACGGCCACCAGCTCACCGATCAGGATTGGCACGCCCCCATGGGGCAGGCATTCGCCATGGATATCGGCATGATCAACTGTGTTGGCGAGCGCTGGTACGTGCTGTTCAACGCCAGCGACTACGATATCCAGTTCCGCCTGCCGCCTCCGGGGGAAGGGCTGGAGTGGATCCAGACTATCGACACCGCCACCAACGATGGGCTGCCCTTCCTGCCCGATGACATCAAACGGCAGGTGGCAGTCGGCCGGGCCCACTCCCTCAAACTGCTGGAGCGGGTGGCGCTGGCCAGCACGGCGGAGGATGCCCAACCACCGCAGCAGGAAATTCTCCCTGCATCCGGTGAGGAGATGGTTGCCACCTCGATCACAGATACAGGCAAACCATAACAGGCATGCTGGAGTCAGCTTTACGGAGCCGCTATGCTGGGCTCCGGTATGGATGGCAAGGAGTCGGTATGAGCAGTAACAATCCGGAACAGTGGCGCAGCAAACTGACCGCCGAGCAGTTTCACGTCTGCTGGGAGAAGGGCACCGAGCGCCCCTACAGCGGCGCCCTGCTCCACAATCGCAAGAGCGGCGACTACCTCTGTGTCTGCTGCAAGAGCGTGCTGTTTCACTCAGGAGCCAAGTTTGATTCCGGCTGCGGCTGGCCCTCGTTCGACAAGGCCATCGAGGGGACGGTGGAGTACACCGAAGACAACAGCCACGGCATGAAGCGAGTGGAGATCACCTGCCGCCAGTGCGGCTCTCACCTCGGTCACGTCTTCCCCGACGGACCGACCGAGACCGGCCAGCGCTACTGCGTCAACAGCCTGAGTCTGGATTTCGATCCCGAGGTCTGAACGTCTTGCCCATTGCAATAAAAACGGCGCCTCCGTTATGGAGGCGCCGTTTTTTTATCGGGATTTCACCGCATTCACGCCAGCAGGATGGCGGCCATCACCAGCAGGGCCGCAATGGCCGGTATCGGCAGCTTCACCACCCGCAGCAGATAAAAGCCGATGGCCGCCAGCGCCAGATCGGTCGGCGCCAGCACCGCGCTCTGCCACACCGGCTGATAGAGGGCCGCCAACAACAAGCCCACCACGGCGGCGTTGATTCCGGTGACGGCCCCCGCCAGACGGGGCTGGGCCAGCCACTGTTGCCAGCAGGGGCCCACCGCCCAAAGCAGCAGAAAGCCGGGTGCAAAGAGCGCCAGGGTCGCCAACAGGGCCCCGATCATCGGCATCTCGGGCTGCAGCTGGGCGCCAAGATAGGTGGCAAGGGTAAACATGGGGCCCGGCACCAACTGGGCCAGGCTGTAACCGGTCAGAAACTGCTGCTCGTTGAGAGTGTGTCCCACGCTCTCTTGCAGCAGCGGCAGCACCACATGGCCACCGCCAAACACCAGACTACCGGCGCGATAGAAGTCGGCAACCAGCTGGCCAAGCGGGCTAGCGAGCAGCGGCAGGCCGATAAAAAAGATGCCAAACAGCAGCAGGGTCGGCCAATGAGGCTGACTGGCAGCGGCAGCAGGCAGCTCGGCGGTGGCAGGGCGACTACCCGCCCCGCGCTGGCTGCGGGCGCAGATCAGCGCCGCTCCCGCCAGCATCAACAGTTGAGTCAGCAGACTGGGCTGCCACCAGAGTGCAGCAGCGGTCACCACCATAATCCCTTGGGTCATTCCCGTGGCACAGAACTGACGACTCATGGTGAGCACCGCATCGGCCACCACGATAAGCGCCAGCAGTTTAAGGCCATGCAGCGCCGCATCGAGCCACAAATTGCTGCCCAGCTGACCGATACCGATCGCGGCCGCCAGTAGCAGCAGAAATGAGGGCAGCGTGAAGCCAACAAAAGCAGAGAGCGCCCCGCCCAGACCGGCGCGATGACGACCGATGGCGAAACCAAGCTGGCTGGAGGCGGGTCCCGGCAGCAGCTGGCACAGCGCCAGCAAGCGGGCAAATTCGGCCTGTGTCAGCCAGCCGAGCCGCTGGACGAAGGTGCGCTGGAAATAACCGATATGAGCGGCCGGACCACCAAAACTGATGCATCCCAGCCATAAAAACTGAATAAATACCTGTCCCACGCTCTTCTCCCTCATCCCTCTCCTCCCGATGGAGAGGAGATATTATGACAGCGCGATGATCGTTTTATGACAATCAGACTGATTAGGCCGACACCATGGGCACATCACCCGGCAGATAGCAGCGTCCCGCCAGCCAGCAGGCGATGGACTGACGGCTGGCGTCGAAGTGGGGCTCGGGCAACGCGCGCGGATCGCACCAGACCCAGCCTTCGCACTTCTCCGGCTCCAGCAGTTGCGGCTCACCATCGGCCTTAGCGTGCAGCGTCACCGAGATATAGTGCAGCCCGCTCTCGCGCCAGGTCTCCAGGTTGTTGGTCACCGCTACCACCTCGGGCCCATGGATCCCAAGTCCCGTCTCCTCGGCCACCTCGCGGATCGCCGCCGACTCGAAGCTCTCCCCCAACTCCAGATGACCACCCGGGATCGACCAGTAGGGGGCATGGCTCCCTTTGCGTTTGCCAAACAGCACCTGGCCTTGGGCGTTGGTCAGGATGACGCCGACCCCGACGCGGGGATAGAGAGTGGACATGAAAACGCTCCTTCAATCAGGCAGTAAAACGGCCCCACCTTAGGCCCAAGGAGGGCACAGGGCAAGCCCCGGCTGCACGGCACCTGCACCTGTCGGTGACCTCTCCCCTTGCCCCTTAACCGGTTATCACTGATGCTGGGGGAGTGAAGCCCGGATGGAGAGGTCATCCCAATCCTCTCAGTCCCCCATCACCCCGAGGAGTCCGCCATGAAAAAATTGCTCCCCCTGTGCGCCCTGCTGCTCACGGCTTGCCAAACCACGCCGCCCCCCAACTCGCTCGCCATCGATGATGCCGACGCCTGGCAGGCCATTTGCAAAGATGGCACCCGGGTTCGCGCCGTGGTAGCAGAGGGGATCTGTGGGGATCATCGCGGGGTAGCCATGTGGATGAATAAGCCAAGAGCTGAACGGATGGCAGAAGAAGCCGCCAAATAGTGTGATCCAGGCACCATAAAATGACACTACCGGCCAATTGGCCGGATTTTTTCGCGATCTCGCCAGCACTTTGCCACCTTGTTCATGGTGCGCTCAGTTTTCTGTTCCCATACTGGCCCTACAGTTCCAAAAGAGGAGAGACAAGATGCAAACATCCATCGTCGGGCTCTCCATTCTGTGGGGGCTAGCCAGTTTTGGTGTTCAGGGGGATTTCATCGAGAGCCGTGATTCCGTTGCGCCATCCTGGCAAGCCGAGTCCAGAGTGGAGATGGAAGGTTATCTGATTGAATCGCTTGGCGAAGATCGCTGGTTGTTCGACAACGGCAGCGAGAGCCTGCTGGTCTCCCTGCCCGAGGGGCAGTGGGTGCCGACCGGCGAGCGGCTGCGGGTCAGCGGCGAACCGCAGCAGGAGCAGAGCGGCTGGCTGCTGCAGGTGGAAGATATCAGCCAGGTCAGCGTCTGACCACAGCAGTCGCCATTCCCCGTCACCGCGACAACTAATCCAGAACCGAATAACCAATACCGCATAACAGAAAGAGGAGGCCACTGGCCTCCTCTTTCTGTTTCTATAAGCGGTTTGAAGCGGTTTGCGCAGCCTCAACCCAGATGGTTGAGCGGCAGCGCCGTCTTGTGCTTGATGCGGCGCAGCACGAAGCTGGAGCGCACCCCGGTCACCCCCGGAATATGGGTCAGCTTGTCCAGCAGGAAGTGCTGATAGTGCTCCATGTCGCGCACCACCACCTTGAGCTGGTAATCGGCATCATTGCCGGTGATGAGGTCACACTCCAGCACTTCGGGCAGTTCGCTGATGGCGCGATCGAAATTTTCGAACCGCTCGGGCGTGTGTCTGTCCATGGAAATGTGAATGTAGGCGGTGAGGGTGAGGCCAAGCTGGCGGGCGTTGAGCAAAGTAACGTGGGTGTCGATGAGACCGGCATCCTCCAGCGCCTTGACCCGGCGGGAGCAGGGGGACGGCGAGAGCCCGACCAGCTCGGCCAGTTCCAGATTGCTGATGCGGCCATTCTCCTGCATCAGCTCGAGAATATGTCTGTCTATGCGATCAAGTTTCAGCATTTACCCTTCCTCGTTGCAATGACTAATCCACTTTTCCTAGATTAAGGGTGAACTATTGCAAAAACAACCGAAATAAGTGGTTACTTTGCAACCACTCACCGGCACGGGAGGGATACTATGGTTACATCTTCCGGTGGCAAAGCAGATACCTGACCGGGTCTCTGCGGTGAAGGACCTTACCGGGTCAAGAGCCCCATCAGCCGTCTTACCTTATCGGGAAATGACGGGCTGGAACGAGAGAACCCCCTCCCCGAAGGCAACAAAGCAGGCATCCCGGCGCCTGCTTTGTTGTTTTTGGGCGTTTGGCGCAATCAGAACGCGGGCGGCGTGATGCGATAGAGGCAGCGGTGCGCCCCCTCCAGCAGATACTGCTCCCGCTCCACCGTCGCCGGTGCCAGCAGCTGGCGAAACAGCGCCAGTTCGCTGCGACAGAAACCGCGGCAGGTACGCGCTGCCGCACAGATGGGGCAGTGGCTCTCCCACAGCAGCCAACTGCCATCCTCTTCGCGAAGGATCTCCGCCATATAGCCCTCGCGAGTACGCAGCTCCTTGAGCGCCGCCAACCGGCCAGATAAGCCATGGAACCCCAGCGCCTCCTGATAGCGAGCAAGCATCTGCTGCTCCCGCTGCTGGATCAGCCGTTCCATCCCCTCCTCGCCAAACAGCTCGCGCACGTTGTCGATCAGCTGCACGGTCAGGTCGCTATGGCTATCGGGGAAGCGCTGCCAAGCCTGCTCGGTGAGCTGCCACAGCCGCACGGGACGACCGCGCCCGCGCGCCTCGTCGCTGAATGTGACCCACCCCTCCTGCTCCAGTGCGAACAGGTGCTGGCGGGCGCCCATGGAGGTCATCTGCAACTGCTCCCCCAGCGCGGCGGCGCTCTGCGGGCCATGGCTCTTGAGCAGAAACAGGATCTTGTCGGTGCTTGCGTTCATGATCTCATTATGGGGAGCCACCTTTATTAAATCAATAATTCACTTTACTTAATCCCGTCTATGAACCAGCATAAATAAACCAATAACTTTACTTAATGGGTGCAACATGGAGAAACACGGGCACAAAAATCCCCTCTGGGTGCTGGTCATGACGGTCACGCTGGCAGTTGCAGGCTTCAGTCTCCCCTCCCCGGTGTTGGCTCCTTTGCTGCTGGATCCGGCCCACGGCATGCTGACGCCGGAAGCCTCCGACTGGAGCCGCAAGGTGTGGCTGGGGGTCATCATGGGGCTCTATCCCCTGTTCCAGCTAGTGGGCAGCCCCTGGCTCGGTCGCCTCTCCGACCGCTATGGCCGCAAGCCACTGCTGTTGCTATCGCTGGCGGGAGTGCTGGCAGGCTATGCCCTGATGGCACTCGGTATCGCCTGGCGCTCCCTCCCCCTGTTGCTGCTCAGCCGGATTGTGGAGGGGCTATGCAACGGCAACATCGCCATCGTGCAGGCGATGGCGGCGGATCTCGCTGGCAAGGAGCACAAGACCCGCAGCTTCGCCTGGATCAACATCGGCATGAATCTGGGCTGGGTCGTGGGGCCGATGATCGGGGGCTACGCCGCGGTGATCTCGGGGGATTACAGTCTGGCCGCCTGGCTGGCGGTAGGAATGACCCTGCTCAACCTGCTGCTGGTCTACTGGTTGATCCCCTATCGTCCGCCGGTGGCGGCCGCCCGGCAGGCCCCGACCCTCTCCAGCCGCCAGCTGTTGCTGCAACCGGCCCTGCTCCCCTACTTCGCACTCACCCTGATCAGCTATGGCGCCGTGCAGCTCTATTTCACCTACTTCAATATCTGGCTGGTGGAGCGGCTGTCTTGGGATCCGACCCAGCTGGCGCAGGCGGCGGTGCTGGTGAGCCTGCCCATGATGGCGGGCTCCTGGCTCGGCTCTCGCATCGCCCGCCACTGGCGCGGCAGCTCCCTCGGGATTGTCGGCCATCTGGTGATGGCGAGCGGCATGCTGCTCTTTATCCTGCCCGTGCACTGGTGGGGGCTGGCGCTTACCTTCGTTCCCGCTGGCATCGGCATGAGTCTGGGGGAGCTGGCCACTTCGGTGGCGATCTCCAACCGCAGTCACCCGGAGCAGCAGGGGCAGGCGATGGGGCTCTACCGCGCCCTCGCCGTGGGCAGCGAGATCCTGGCGGTGCTGCTCGGCAGTCTGGTGCTGCTGGCCGGTACCGAGTGGCCCTTCTATCTCGCCACCCTCTGCTCCCTTGCCAGTGCCGCCGGTTTCTATCTGCTGCGCCGCCGTGCCGACCGTCGTCAACAGCTGGCCAGCTGCACCTGAGCCACGAAGGGATCACAGTTCGGTGCTTCGGCCGCGGGCAAGACTTGCATCGGGGCGCTGGGTCTGGGACGGTAAGGCTCTTTGCGGATTTGTTCGATGCTGGAGGAGCTATGAGTGAGTACAAGGCCATCGCGCTCGATATGGATGGCACCCTGCTGACCCGGGATCACAAGATCTCGTCGGCCACCCGGGCAGCCCTGGCGCAAGCCCGCGCCCACGGCATCAAGGTGCTGCTGGTCACGGGGCGCCACTACATGACGGCGCGTCCCTTCCACCACGAGCTGGCCCTCGACACCCCCCTCATCTGCAGCAACGGCGCCTATCTCTATGATCCGGTGCAGAACCGGATCCTCAGCGGCGACCCGCTGGCGGCCGCCCCGCTTACCGAGCTGCTGGCCGCGGTCGAGGCGCAGCAGATGGGCGCCCTGTTCCACCTGAGCGAGGGCATTGGCTACATCGGCTGTGAAGAGCATGTCACCCGCATCCGCCACTGGTCGGCCAATCAGCCGGACCACCTCAAGATCGCCCTCCACCCGGTCGAGGAGCTGGCAGGCTGGCTCGACAACCCGGTCTGGAAGCTGGAGTTGTTCAATCAGGATCCGGCACGCCTGCACACCTTTATGGGCGAGGTGGTCGAGCAGATGCCCTTTACCCGTGACTGGGCGGCCCCCTATGCGGTAGAGCTGGTACAGCCCGGTTGCAGCAAGGGCAACCGGCTTGCCCAGTGGGCCGCCAGCGAAGGGATTGCGATGGAGCAGGTGGTGGCGTTTGGTGACAACAACAACGACATCAGCATGTTCGAGCAGGTGGGGCTGGCTGTGGCCATGGGTAATGCGGCCCCGCAGATCCAGAGCCATGCCCATCGGGTCACGGCCGACCACAACGAAGATGGTATCGCACTGGCGCTGCAGCGCTGGGTTCTGCCCTGAGCTGACAAGATGCAACATGGCCAGCACGCGGGCTGGCCATGAAGAGAGGGATTAACCGCCGAAGGAGAACTGGATCACCCGATCCGGATAACGCAGACGGTTGTACTCCCGGCGCAGGGATTCGTAGTGGCGAATGGCCCGATCGCGCTTGGCACGGTAGTAGTCGCGCTGTTCCGTGTTGGTTTCGTTGCGGATGCTGCGCTCCAGCGTATCGATATCACGCTCGGTACGCTCCAGCTCGTCGCTGATCTCCCGCATGCGGGCAGCCAGTTTGTACTCTTCGTAGCCACGCTGATACTGCTTGAGGAAGCTGGCGTCATTGGGGCATACCCCCAGATAAGCCTGCCCCTCCTTGCCCTTGCTGTAAGCCAGCTCGGGAATGCAGTAGAGCTCCAGCCCCTTGTCGTAGCCACGTTTCCACTCGGCTTCATCCACTTTGAGGCCATATTCGCTGCAAGACGAAACGTAATCGCGGGTCGCCTGACGGGTTTTGCCTTCCGATCCATCCTGATAACCTAGGTTGTACCAACTCATGGTGCGGCACTCATCTTCTGACAGGGCACTGCATCCCGCCAGCAATACCGGCAGGGTCAGCAACAGGATTTTGGGGGACATGAACAGACTCCGGAAAAGATAGTGAGCGGCATTCTAGAGAGGATAAAAGGCCATAACAAGGGATGCGCTCCCGTGCGGTCTGGTGCGGTTTATTTGATGCTTTTGTCACTATTCAACGCCGTGCCAGACGGGCGGCCAACCCGCTTTCCTTGTTATCAGGCGCAAGGTAAACTGCGCCATCTTTTAACTGGCGCGCAACAAAAACAATGAAAGTCCTGACCGTCGATTACCGCTCACCCGATGCGGCCCAACGCTTCACCGAATCCCTGCGAACCACCGGCTTTGGCGTGCTGACCAACCACCCCATCCCGAAAGAGCTGGTGCAGTCCATCTACGACAACTGGTATCGCTTCTTCATGAGCGAGCAAAAGCAGGATTTCCTGTTCAACCGCGAGACTCAGGATGGCTACTTCCCGCCGTCGGTCTCCGAGGTGGCCAAGGGCCATAGCCAGAAAGACATCAAAGAGTACTTCCACATCTACCCCTGGGGCCAGATGCCGGAAGAGCTGAAAGAGCAGGCGATGGAGTACTACCGTCTCGCCAACGGTCTGGCCGCCGAGCTGCTGGGCTGGGTGGAGCAGTACACCCCGGCCGATATCGCCGCTCACTACAGCTGCTCCCTCTCCTCGATGATCGAAGAGAGCCAGAAGACCCTGCTGCGGGTGCTGCACTATCCGCCGTTCGATGGCACCGAGGAGCCGGGCGCCATCCGTGCCGCCGCCCACGAAGATATCAACCTGCTCACCATTCTGCCCGCCGCCAACGAGCCAGGGCTGCAGGTGAAGGGTTCCGACGGCGAATGGATGGATGTGCCGTGTGACTTTGGCACCCTCATCATCAATATCGGCGACATGCTGCAGGAGGCCTCTCGCGGCTACTATCCCTCCACCACTCACCGCGTCATCAACCCGACCGGTGGCAGTGCCGCCAAGTCACGTATCTCCCTACCGCTGTTCCTCCACCCGCGCCCAGATGTGGTGCTCTCCGAGCGTCATACCGCCCACAGCTACCTGATGGAGCGGCTGCGGGAGCTCGGGGTGATCTAGTCCGCCGACGAGCAGTTGTCAGAGACCAAACCGGAGCAATCTCGCTCCGGTTTTTATTTGGTGGCAGGATTGGGCAAAAAACAGAATTAAATTAGCCAATCGTGCCAATAAATCGCATTTATGCCTGATAACCGTAGTAGTGATTGCGCCGTGACCTCCGTAACATGAGCGCCATTCTGCCCCTGCCAAGGGGCGCGCGATTGGAGTTCTTATGAAGCAGTCCCAATGGTCATCCCGACTCGGCTACATCCTCGCCGCAGCGGGTTCCGCGGTCGGTATCGGCGCAATCTGGAAATTCCCCTATGTCACCGCCGTCAACGGCGGCGGCGCCTTCCTGCTGGTCTTTCTGCTGTTCAGCTTCACGCTGGGGGTTGCGGTACTGATGGGGGAAACCCTGCTCGGCAGCATGAGTCGCCGCGGGGTAGTGGGAGCCTTCTCCGATCTGCTCGGCAAACAGTGGCGCTGGGTTGGGGTAATGGGGGTGATCTCTACCCTGCTCATCTACTGCTTCTACAGCGTGGTGGGCGGCTGGACCCTGGGTTATACCGGCATGGCCATCTCCGGTCAGCTCAACCATGGCGATGCGGCGGCCCTCACCGCCCGCTTCAATGACTATGTCAGCGGCGACGTCTGGCCCATTCTCACCCATCTGCTGTTTGCCGCCCTCACCTGGATGGTGGTGCAAGGCGGCATTCAGAAAGGGGTGGAGCGCACCCTGCGCTGGATGATGCCGGCCCTGTTCCTGATGATCCTGATGCTGGTCGCCTTTGGCCTTACCCTGCCCAATGCGATGGCGGGGGTACGTCACTTCCTGATGCCCGACTTCAGCAAGCTGGGGATGTCCGGCGTGCTCGATGCCATGGGGCTGGCCTTCTTCTCCCTCTCCATCGGTCTTGGCATCCACACCACCTACGGCGCCTATCTGCCGACCAGCGAAGGGGTTGGTCGCTCCAGCCTCTGGGTGGTGCTGCTGGCCAGCATGGTGGCCGTACTGGCGGGGCTGATGATTTTCCCGGTGCTGGCCTCGACCGGTATCGACCCGGCATCCGGTCCCGGTCTCACCTTTATGACCATGCCGGCAGTATTTCAGCTGCTGCCCTTCGGTCAGGTGCTTGAGGTGATCTTCTTCGCCCTGCTGGTCTTTGCGGCGCTCTCCTCGGCCATCTCCCTGCTGGAGCATTTGCAGTGCTTCCTGTGCGAGACCTGGGGCTGGTCACGCCGCACGGCCTGCAGCGCCATCACTGGATTCGTCATGGTTAGCGGTGTTCCGGTCAGCCTGTCGTTTGGTTCGCTGCAACACGCCACCCTGTTTGGCAAAACCATTTTCGAGCTGCTGGACTTTGTCACCTCCAACCTGATGATGCCGCTGTTCGGCCTGATGCTGACGCTGCTGCTGGGCTGGAAGCTGGGACGCAAGGCGTTGCCGCAGGGGATTGCCAGCCATTGGCATCACCTGCTGATGAACTGCTGGCGCTGGATTGCCCCCTTGCTGATCGGCGGGATCTTGATTCGCGGTCTGGTGTGACGGTTACTCTTCGCGGGTGGGCCCATCGGCCCGCCCCTGTGCGGCTCTGACGGCATCCAGGGCATGCTGCCAGCGGGTGATCTCGGCATCATCCGTTCCCTTGGAGAAGACGATATAGAGACCGGCCTGATGGAGCAGCACGTCACTGCTGACGATGCTGCGCCGGGATAACCCCATCTTGTCGAGGGTGGCCTCCATCACCAGCTCCGCCATCGGCAAGGCATCGATCTTGCCCAGCATCAGCCGCTCTATCGCCTCCCCGACTGTCTTGTAGCGCACCAGATTGGTGTAGCCCTCATGGGTCAGCCGCACATCATCGGCATTGCCCAGCACCACCCCCACTCTGGGCAGATCTCGCAACTGTGCCAGCGAGGTCAGCGGGTGGCGACTATCTGGCGCCTGATAGATAAAGACCCGATTGATAAAGAGCGGGCCAACCCATTTGAAATGGGACTCCCGCTCCGGGAGCCGCTGTACCACGAACAATCCATAGCCGGGCTCGACCCGTGCCAACGCCAGCGCCCGCTTGAGCGGGTAAATCCGCACCGGATAACGGGTGCCAAGCTCCTCCTGCACCTCATCGATCAGGCGAATGGCAAATCCGTCGAGCTTGCCGTCGCGGTATTCGGTAAAGGGGGGTAAATCGTGACTCAGCAGGGTTAATCCGGGCTGCGCCGACACACTCAGGCTGATCAGTAACCAGGGCAGCACCATCCATCTCATACGACATCCTGTCTCATCGTTGTCCCCGTCAGTGCCATGTCGCGGTCACTAGTTCCAGAAGAAGCTACGTCGATTATCGCCCAGTAAATAGCCACAAGGTAGAAAAGATGCTGCCCTGCGAGGTTCCCCACATTGAGTTGTACGTACAGTCAGAGTGGTGACAGCGGCACACATAAAAAATTTTTGATTTTATGTGTCAATTATTCTTTCCATGGTTTAGGCTGTTCCCTCATTCATTAGTCAGGTTGCCACCTCATGTCTGTCATCCTCGTGCTGTTTGGTCGATTTTTTAGCTCGCAAGAGAGGTGACCTTGCACGCACAGTTTTTCTGAATGTTCATTGCAAAGGTCGCCTCAGGCGGCCTTTTTTATGGTCTGTCGTTTATTGCTACAGAGGAGTATTGCTTCGATGTCGTGTTACCCGGAGGTTGTATGAGCCAGGTTCAGTGGTCTTCCCGTCTCGGTCATGTGCTGGCCGCAGCAGGCACAGCGATTGGCCTTGGTGCCATCTGGAAGTTTCCCTATGTGACCGCCACCAATGGCGGTGGCGCCTTTCTGCTGGTGTTTCTGCTGTTCAGCTTCACCCTGGGGGTAGCGGTACAGGTCGGCGAAACCCTGCTCGGCAGCCATAGCCAGCGCGGGGTGCTCGGCGCTTTTCGCAAACTGGTGGGGCCGAACTGGCGCTGGATGGGGTATATGGGGATCGCCTGCGGCTTCTTTATCTACAGCTTCTACAGCGTGGTGGGCGGCTGGACCGTGGGTTACGCCGCGCTGGCGATGGCTGGCAAGCTCAACCTGAGCGAGGGGAGTGCCCTCACCGCCCTGTTCAACGGCTATGTCAGCAACCCCTGGTGGCCGGTGCTGACCCATCTGATTTTCGCAGGCCTGACCTGGTGGTTCGTGCAGGGGGGTATTCAGAAAGGGGTTGAGCGGGCACTGCGCTGGATGATGCCCGCGCTCTTCATCATGATGTTGCTGCTGGTTGGGGTCGGTCTCTCCATGCCGGGCTCCATGGCGGGTGTACGCCAGCTGCTGCTGCCGGACTTCTCCATGCTGACCGGCCAGAGCGTGCTGGACGCGCTGGGACTGGCCTTCTTCTCCCTCTCCATCGGGCTAGGGGTACACACGACCTATGGCGCCTACCTGCCCAATAGCGAAGGGGTACTGCGCTCCGGGGTCTGGGTCGTCACCCTGGCAAGCCTGATCTCGGTACTGGCTGGGCTGATGATCTTCCCGGCGCTGGCCTCCACCGGTATCGACCCTACCGCAGGGCCCGGGCTCACCTTTATGACCATGCCTGCCGTGTTCAGTCATCTGCCGTTCGGTCAGGGGCTGGGGGTGGTCTTCTTCCTGTTGCTGCTGGTCGCTGCCCTCTCCTCCTCTATCTCCATGCTTGAGCATCTGGTGCGCTTTACCACCGAGGAGTGGGGCTGGTCGCGTCGTGGCGCCTGCCGGGTGTTGACCCTGCTCATCATGGCCTCCGGCATTCCGGTGAGTCTGTCGTTCGGCCCCTGGAGTGATCTGACCCTGTTTGGCAAGACCATCTTCGAGCTGCTCGACTATCTCACCTCCAACCTGATGATGCCGCTGTTTGGTCTGGTGCTGACCCTGCTGCTGGGTTGGCGACTGGGTGATGCCATATTGCCTGCGGGCCTGTCACCCACCCTGCGTCTGGCGCTGCTCTGGTGCTGGCGCGTGGTGGCGCCGCTGCTGATCAGCGGGATCCTGATCCGCGGGATCATGTAACGCTTTGCGAATCCGTGCGGGCAGGCCTTGGCCTGCCCTTTTTATTGCTGGCGTTTGCTTTATTACAGGCGTTCATATGAGCAGCATCACGATGGACAGGAGTGAAGTCAGTGGCCGTCGAACAATCTCGGAAGAGCAGGATGAAGAAGGATCGGAGTGGCAGAGTGGCAGAGTGGCAGAGTGGCAGAGTGGCAGAGTGGCACAATAAGAGGTGGCGTTCGGCTCGCCACAACGGCAACAGAAGAAGCTGGAGTACTGAATTGAGGGCAAAAAAAAACCCCATCTTAGTGGGGACTTTCTCTGCAACCGCAGCTGATATCTCAGGCTCGCTTGCGAATATGGTGGTCGTTACTGGGATCGAACCAGTGACCCCCTCCTTGTAAGGGAGGTGCTCTCCCAGCTGAGCTAAACG
>NZ_JAAKOV010000012.1:0-163093 GCF_049171595.1 Aeromonas sp. 603607 | reverse complement strand
CGCATGGAGGCGATTTCGTACAGAGCATCTTCCATCGCGCCATCGCTCAGGTTGTACCAATGCTGCATGCAGTGAATACGTAGCATGGTTTCCAGCGGATAAGGTCGCCGGCCATTACCAGCCTTGGGGTAAAACGGCTCGATGACTTCCACCATGTTTTGCCATGGCAGAATCTGCTCCATGCGGGACAAGAAAATCTCTTTTCTGGTCTGACGGCGCTTACTGCTGAATTCATTGTCGGCGAAGGTGAGCTGATGACTCATGATGAACCCTTTTTCATGGCTCCAGATGACAAACATGATCTCATATCAGGGACTTGTTCGCACCTTCCCTAACGCATATCATGGTTAGGTAAGTCACGCCACATATAGCCTTCATTAATATATGCTGGATTAGATTTTAACTTTGATAGCGCTTCATTGATATCAGATATAACTCTATAACCCCACTCAGTTTTCGGTGCAGCAACATAAGTTGATATTTCTTTTGGCTGTCCAGCTATCGGAAGAACTTTGAACTTCCCTAGATAAGCCTTTTTATTTAAATCAGATACTGTTGATGAGCCATACCCAAACTTACTTTCTGTGTAATAGATAATTTCCTCTGGGTATGCGACGGTAAAACCATTTACATCTTTTAATAGCATATCCAGGACATTACCCATCGGAGCATTGAGAGAGTAGTTAACTCTCTTATTTGTTTTATCTTTAATTGCGAGGTCAAATTTACTTCCATATGAACGAGATGCTATGAAATAGCCAAGTTTATCCTTCGATTGAATCAACCGAAGCAAATCAACACCGTCTCCATCAATTATATACTGCTTATAAGTGTTAAGCTCACTGGATGGTATGATTACATGTGGTGCAGTTGATAGTGTTTTATGAAAAGTAGAAAATGTTTGATACTTCTCTCTTTCAGGTGTCTTTATCATATTTCCACAAACAACTTTCTGTCCTTGCTCCATCATATGCCGGATCCTGGCGATGTTAGCCCATATGATCACATGGTTATACTGGGGCAATTCAGCTCTGATCATAGCGTCAGTAACATCAACCACACCTCTACCTGAATAGCTACCATCCTTAATATAAAATGGAGGGATATCATATTGAACCCAATGGATTGTCTCTTTTGCAGTTACATCGACAGATATAATAAAAGAGATGAGTATTAGAAGAATCCTTTTCATGGCAATTTCACCTCTCTATTATACTGATATAAACCATAGTGCGGCGATTAGTCAGCAACACTAACATCTTCACAAGAAAATATTGGCATACGTATGCGCTTTCGTAAACCTACTAACGTAGAAATTTCTGGTTTTCTGTATCGTCAAGGATGGTGCTGAACGTTGATACGCCGAACTCTCCCGCTTGTCGCCATACACGGCAGCATGAGGCTTGATTGTTGCTGTCCCATAGAGCCCATAGAGCCCATAGAGCCCATAGAGCTTGTACGCTATGTGGCGTGCTCTTGAGATCAAGTGCTGTCAGTCAATGGTTAGATAAAAAATGGTTTTCAGGTGAGAACCACACCTACACAATCAGTATTTGAAAATCATGGAATTTTGATATATGAACTATATTTTCGCCTTAAATCATCAATATCTTTTTTTGCTTTCCTTTCTTTTTCCTCTAGTGCTTTTATCTCATTTGATTTTTCTTTCAACAACTGCTCAAACATTACTTTAGCCAGCTCTCTTGCTTTAATATCAATGATGCTTGCCAAGTCTTTTGATTTTTCTGTTAGAGCCTCTTCTCGTTCTTGCAGCGAGATGAGGCTATCATTTAAATTCTTCTGTATTAGGTCTAAGGAGGCTGAACGCCTACGTATTTCGACTTCACCAGCATCAAGCTGAGCCTCTTTAGCTTTAATTGTTCTATTTATATCATCAACCTGTGAATAAAACTCTGCCTTAAGTTCATCTAAATTAAGAAGGTCACGTAGTAAATCTTGCTTTTGATCAACTTCATATTGTATATGATAGAGACGGTCTTTCAATTCCATTTCAAAGCTTCTGTATTGATCTTCCAATAGGATTATTTTTTCCTGTGCCTCTAAAATGGACGACTCTTTTTCTTTTAACACTCTCTCCCATCTTTTTAAAATGGCGTTAGCCTTGCCTTCTGCATGCCGAGACTGTTGAATCACTCTTTGCATATCGCTTAGTTCTGATTCGCGCGTATTTTTTATCGCTTCGAATTCTGCATTAAGTTTTTTAACCTCTGTCTGGTGCTTTGAACTCAAAGATGAATACTGATGCTGTAAAGATAATAATTGTTGTCTATTATGGGAGTAAATCATTTCGGAGAAGTTGCCTACAGGGGCTACAGACACCCATTTTTTGGGGCATTTTTTTAGATAATCTCTTATCTCTTCTTTTGATATTATCTCTCCTTTCACACGAAATCCACTCAGGTCAAGTTCAATGCAGGTTGCATTCACCCTCTTTAATTCTTTAACTTTCCCTCGATCACAAAAATGCGTAACTGCAATTTCGATGAGAACCTTCTCTCCCTCGATGAACCCAATAACATCAGGTATAACTCTGCCTTCATAAACCTCACATACCATCTCATCAAAGGCTATATTTTGATGTATTGGATTTATAGTTCCAATAGGCAGTAACAACTGCCTATCCGTTGCTAAAACCTCTTTAGCTAGGATATGTATTTCCGTTTCCGGCTTCCAGGTACAGGCATTCTGTTCGACTGAATTAGGCTCATGAGAGAAATAATGGGCTTTAACTTGCCCCTTCATTGCCCAGACAACGCCCTGACAACCTATGCATGTGCAATTGCATCCTTTGCCACTCACAACCTCTTTGACATCAACTATATGGCCGTTGTCGTCAAGGGCGCGAGTCATCAGGATTCTTGCCATCTCTATCCTACCCACAAATGGATCTATGTATAAAAGCACATCAGTTTATTCAGTTAAATTGGATGCTTTAACTACATCAGTAGTTACAACACTTTCATGAAAAATCATACACTTACATTTGATTGTTTTGAACTTCGTCAAGTTCCAATTGGATTTAGATGTATGACCACTCCCCAGGTGAGCTCATTGAGCTTTAGAGGGTGCGTAGGAGCGGACTGGTAATCAGGGAGGGGGAATGGATGCAGTACGGTGGAAGACTCTGAAATTGATACCAAAGGAAGGGCGCACGAAAGTAGCGTAAAAAAGACACCAGTTTTAGATTTGTGTAAGGTGATAACTAGATCTGTACATACGATGCACATATCATGGTGGAAATAATAAATGTTGTATATACATCATAAATACCACATATATTCTCTGGTATGCCGAACAACAGGGTTCACTGGGTCATACGCTTGGTCTTGGCCTTCGTAGGTGAGTGAGAGGTAACTGCGATAGTCAGCATCAGTTGCAATCTTCATCACTTGCCGTGTGCCGATAGAGCTTTACCCACCCTAGGTGGTGGGCGGCAAGAGGTTAAGGTCAAGCAACGTTTGGCTGAAGGTTACGAACCTTGTGTTTGTCTGCTTTCCTTAACCTTTACCGAACTGGACACCTGTCCCTCAAATTTTTTCAAAAATCCATCTACATTCAGACCTGCAAAAAATGATAGGACATAAAGTAATTTCTCTGGGTGCTCAGCTGAAGGCGAACCAACAGCCACAAGACCAGCAGAGATAATCAAATAAGTGGCGAAACCCATCAGGCCTGACGCAAATGGTCGTAATAAATACCAAACAACCCAGACCTCATCCCATTGCTTTCTGACACTATAATTCAAATACACCGCCCGCAAGCAATACAGTACGCCACCACTAACTGCTACCAGCACGCACTCGATAACTTGCTTAATCGACACAACCCAAGGAGGGGGGGCATTAGTTGTGACCATGTACCAGTACCCAATGGAAGGCATTAGTAGCAAAAGAAGATAGATGCCAACAGCGATAGCACAGAAAAAATCTCTTTTTGTGTAGGCTTTCGGTTGTATGGGCAGCTCTTTTCTGGTGTTTAGCTGCTCTTGTATAATTTCATTTTGCATTAAATCGATATTCCTTTTTACCGTCGGTTAAAGCGACATAACTTTGTTCGATCCCCGCAGTTCCAAGAATCAGCATGATGAAATAATTAAGCTGATGTTCAGATTCTAGAAAGGTACTTCGGATCGATTGGGTGTCATCCCAAGAAGGGGTTGGATTACAACAAGGGTGAGTATGCCAATCACCGAGGTAGTGTAATCCCATATTGAATCTCTCCTGTATTGTTTTGTTGGCTTCTCGTTTATTCCATGAAAAGCCAAAGCGAGACCTCTTATCAGCGCTGCTGGGGGAGGATACAGATAAGACCGTCACCACACCGGAATCGATTTCTCCAAACAGAAAACCACCAGCTTCATCTTTTTTACCAGTTTGTTTGTGCTGGTATAATTGGTTGATCGCGTTTTCCGAAAAATTCACTGATAGCCCATGTAAAGAGAGGGATGTGAACTCAATAGACGCAGCCTGACTAGATAACGCTGAGGATTCTAGAGCCATCGCCAATCTCTCCATACTTTTCTTCCCAACCTGGATTCCATGTGCCATCTACTGATTGCAGAAGCTTTCGGCTCCCTACCCATACACGATAGCAATCTTCATAAATGCCTTCACAAGCAAGCTCAGTGACAGTTTCAGCTATCATGCTATGCCCGAAGCTAAGTTCTACACCGCCGTATGGCTGGAATACGCCACCACAAAAATGTGTTTTCTTAGTGGTTTGATGGTCAAACTTGGCGCAGCTCTCTTGGAGTTTCCCTGTGTTATCAAATAGAGACCCATAGCTAAAGCTACCGGCCATATTTACATAGCAATGGGTAGCTACAGCATGTGCTTCGGTAAAACAGAAGACAACACTACATAATAGTCTGTCATTTTCTATCATTTCCTGTATGGCTTTATCTGATGCCCATTCTGCTGTTGCACTTATGACCAAATCACATTTTGTTGTAAGTGCTTCTATAGCCTTCTCGTCGTCAAACCATTTACGACACCCTGCATACAAAACATTTACCCATGGGTAGCTCTTCTGAATATAACTTTTGCAAGCTTCCGCTTTATTGGTGCCTATGTAGTTCATGCCAAGAAGGTGTCTGCCGACATTTGCAGCCTCAAGCGAGTCACCATCACATAAAACAAACTGACTGAACCCAGCTTTAATAAGTAGAGGGATAAGACTTGAACCTACAGAGCCAAGCCCGATAATACCAATAGTAGTTGCACTGGTTATTGGGAGGCATGGGTTCGAGTCTCTACCTAGAACCCATGATGCGTCTCTGCGTTCTACGTCTATTCCACGGATAGCAATTTGCGAACATCTAGCTTTTAGGTATTGTAAAGGGATACGGTTATCTCTAAAACCATTTCCAGCTTTTGCTTTGGGCAGATTTTCTTGTCCGGCATGACCTCTTGTACTAATGCCACCCACGCACCTCATCGCAGTGATAATTGCACCGTTGACTGTATTGGTTTGTACTAAGAATGCAGGATTATTGAGACTAGAACCCAAGATACATGCGATTGCATCTAACGCTTGGTTGTGATTGACACATTGGGCTTCCAGTATCGACAAAATATTACCAAGTGTCGTTGGATATTCCGATGGCCGCCAAGCTTCAGTCAGATTAATAAGGAGTGTGGTAGAACAGTGTTTGTGGCTCGGCTTGAGGCCAATGTTTTTCAGCCAAGCATTGAGCTCATCTTTGGTGTCAGCAAATATGACGCCTTTGGTGCTGTCATAAGCTACATGAACCTGTCTAGATGTAAGGATCTTGACGTTACATAAACAGGTAGCCTTCTCTTCCTTTGGTGAGGGGGTATAAGAACGAGCCCAGTAACTTAACAAACCAGTGTAGAAGTCCTCATCGAGTTCACCTGAGATTGTTTTTTCTACCAAAGAGTGACTATCGTTGA
Source organism: Aeromonas sp. 603607 (assembly GCF_049171595.1). Taxonomy (NCBI): domain Bacteria; kingdom Pseudomonadati; phylum Pseudomonadota; class Gammaproteobacteria; order Aeromonadales; family Aeromonadaceae; genus Aeromonas; species Aeromonas sp. 603607. The sequence goes on along the minus strand of NZ_JAAKOV010000012.1, from coordinate 157,160 downwards.
TTAGGTGTTCAACATAAGCAATGTCTTGCGGGTCAAAGGAAACCTCATCCCCCCATACACAAAGCCTACCTTGCTCTTCAACATGAGGGTACTTTAAGACTTCCAGTTTGGGGTGAGTATAGATGTGCGGAACACTGAAGGGAAAAGTAGGTCTAGCCGCAACAATCAATTGAATCTCATTACCACAGTCTGGGTGCCTGATGTCAGTTTGGATACGCCAACTGGCTGCATAGGGGCTTGAGGTAATCCCCAAGCCCCGCAACTCTCCTTCAGATAGTCGCTCAGCCGAATACCTGTCAGAAAGGTACTCGCTTAGTACCTCAATTGAGGTCAGCTGAACATTAGGCATACGTACTTTTTCCGCTCTTAGAAACCGCTGCGGGGTTAGCAACCGTCGAGAAGTCACGCTTTTGTGTTTTTTTTGTTTTCTTTGGCTTGCCTTCAGTGAAAGTGATCATGAGTGAATTCGGATTGCCATCAGCATCCTCACCTTGCTCCACTACGGCCAAAAACTCGCCTCCTTTTTTGTCCTTAAGAATTTTTTCGTATTCATCCCTAGCACGTTGTGATGGAGGTGTCTTTTCACCAAATTCTTGGCTGCTACATAGAATTAATGCGCTTGGGTTTGCGAAGCTCAAGGCAGCATGGGCGGACTCATTCAGTTGAGGATCTTCGCATTGCGATTCGCTGTCATTAGAGAGTGAGCGCCAAGAGCAGTGGTGTGGAGCCAGAAGAACATCATAGGCAAGCTCATCAAGTTGACCCGTAGCCTTCAGTTTGTCATGAAGAACTTCCCAGCACTTAACTTCTGCATCGCCGCCGATGAGAACTGAGTGCGTGTGGGTGATATTGCAAGCAAGTTCGTCATTGTAGATAGTATTAGTCAAGTCAAAGCGAATGATTGCGCTGGAGTTGTTCTTTGTAAGCTCTTCTTCGTCTTCGGCAACCTCCTGTTTATCGGCAGGAGCAAGCAAGAAAGCATTAAGAGAGTTGTCATCTATACCGGACATATCACCGAACAATGTATAAAGATCGGCAACAATTGGCTGGATATCATCTGTTTTGCCATCTTCATCTGAAGAAAGGATGATAATACGATTGCCTGCATCGCCAATGTGCTTGCTATCCCGATAGAGTTGAACTCGACGCTTAGCTTCTGTATTGAATACTCGGGCATCATCACAAAGGGGGTTGTTGCCATCTGCCCCTTTTGCTGTCGCTCGGCGGAATACACGAGGTGATGACCAAATTTCGTTGATGATAATTTTGTTGGACTTATCACTCCAGCCATCTGGAACACCAGTATGGAACATGGTGTCAAATCCGGTTATGTGGTCTGCATCAGGGTGGGTAAGAACAAACACATCCACATAAAGGCGGCCATCCTCGTCAGTGTTCAGGCGCTCTCTCAGACGATCTTCTAGGTAATCGTACTCTTTACCTGCTCTTCGATAGCAGTCAATCAAAATCTTTTTGTTATTTTTAGTGGTGATTAAGGTCATGTCTCCGTTACCTACGGGGAAAACCTCTATTGACGGTGATGCCATTTGTGTGCTCCATAATGAAGATGTGTTTAGAATACATGAGCTAATTGATACACATATCAAACCACTAGTAAGAACCGAATACAACTCAACGTTGTTTATCAAAATCGAAGTCAGATCACCCTTACCCAATCAGTTGCCCCCTTTATTCACTGGCTTGAGAACAGGCATACCAAACCCTATCAACTTGTATACAACCATAACTCTAGCCAGCTGCTTTCCCGCTTGTCGCCAACTTGGCCGCATGGAGCGCTACATTGTTGCCAGTCCCATGGGACTTGTACGCTATGTCACATGCTCTTGAGGTCAAACAACACCAGGTCTTCACAAGCCCAAACCACAACTTAGATGCAGCTCCGTGTGATCGCCCTCTCATCTAGTTTTCTCTACTCATAGGTTTGTGACCAAACAACGCCTGTAATCTGTTACGATATCACTCATTTGGCACCACAACTTGTGGGCAAGTAAATAAGTCGCATGACGCATTAATTAGAGAGTTGTTAATGAATGATTCCATAGCCAAGCTCTCATTTAACTTCATTGGGAAAATCCTTGGCTCAGATACTATTGTTGTGCAGGGAGATAATTTAGTATCCTCAAAAAAAGATACTATTTTAGAAAATGACTCTGCATCCGATTTCAGGAGTTTTGCAACTTTTGAACGAAAACTCCTAGGCGGAATACTTACCTACAAAATTGGAAGTAAGACTAAGAAACACAAATTTATTAGATGCGCTGATTCAGATAGCTTCGTTGAGTCGCTAAATACTTTAATAGCAAAACACATTACAACAACAATAGAGCAGAAAGTTACTGAGTTTAATAGTCTTGCTTTTGACGAGTACCCAAGAGATTCTTGGGTGATCAATCTTGCTCAGATATGTATGTCATTGAGCCGCGACTATGAGGCCCAGAGCGAACAATGGGAAAGATATTTAAATCCTGAACTAATAGAGAAGGTAAAAAACCTAATATCATACCATCCTCTTAATATTGACTACATACGCGAGCAGCACGAAGAGTATCAACTTATAAAAAGAAAAGAGTTCTTTGATGTAGTAGAATCAAATCCATTAACTAATGAACAGCGTTTAGGCGTATTACGTTCAAATGATAGGAATATGGTACTTGCAGCAGCTGGTACTGGAAAAACATCCGTCATGGTTGCTAAGACCCTCGATTTGATAGACCGAGGATTAGCGAAGCCATCGGAGATCTTGGTTCTTGCATATAATAAGACTGCTGCGGGCGAACTAAGTGAACGCCTAGAAGATAAAGCTAAGAAGTCTAATATTGAGCTAGAATCGACTCCAGATATTGCTACTTTCCATGCGTTAGGAAGGATGATTCTACGTAATTCAAACGTTGATACCAATATATCTATTTTTACTGAGGATGACGTAAAGCTAAAATTATGGGTCACCTCATGGCTTGAAGAGTATTTATCATCAGATATCGATAGAATTTATGACTTTATAAACATGTTCCCAGAACCCGTTAACCCTTTTGATTTTAAGTCGAAATCAGAATATGAAGCGTATATCAGGGACAACGAATTTAGAACCCTCAACAGTGATCTCGTTAAGGGTTACCAGGAACTCCTTATAGCAAATTTCCTTTATGAGAATGGTGTTGAGTATAAGTATGAGTCTCCATATGTGACCAAACGGCGCATCGATATTGGTTTTGACTATCGCCCAGACTTTAAAATCATAGAACCTGAACTTTATATTGAACATTTTGGTATAGACCGTAATGGAAGAACCAGGCCGGATATAGATCGTGTTTCTTATAATCAGTCCATTAATAATAAAAGAATGCTGCATAATGAATGTGAAACTGTTTTAATTGAGACATTCCATTATGAATGGATAGAGGGTGTTTTACTGGAAAACCTCAAGAAAAAGCTGTTAGATAATGGTGTCGTTCTTAATCCATTATCTTCTGATGAACTGTTCAACAAGCTGCGTGATATGGGTCATATCACAGGCTGGGGTGAGCTTTTGACAAAAGCCCTCCAATCCATTCGAGTTGAACGCCTCACGAAAGAGTCCATACAGAGTAGGTTCGAGACTACTGGAGTGCATCATTCCAAGAAGCTCTCAGAAATCTTGGATTTGCTTCATCATGCATATATCAGTGAGCTCAGAGAACAGAATGCAATTGATTTTGATGACATGATAATCAGAGCAATTCAAGAGGTTAATGCTGGAAAATATATTCCTGAATGGCGATACATACTGGTTGATGAGTTCCAGGATATATCAACAGCTCGAATGGAGTTCATCCAGACCATCATTAAAAATGGGCCACAGCCATCACTAACTGTCGTTGGTGATGATTGGCAGTCAATTTATAGATTTAATGGTGGAAAGTTAGAGCTAACAACTCGCTTTGGTGAAATCGTTGGTAGCTATACGCTTACTAAGCTACAAAAGACCTTCCGCTATAACAATAGTATTGCTGATACTGCTGGTCAGTTCATTATGGAAAATCCTGAACAGTATAAAAAGTATATAGAAACGCATACTGTGGTTGAGGATTCACAGATTTATCTGCTTGATGACAAATCCCCAGAAAAAGGAGGTTTGAATAAAAGAGTCGCTGAGGTTGTTCAAAAGATTAGAAAAAATGATGCGACTGGAAGCATCGCCGTTATTGCTCGTTATAACTATCTTTTAAATGAGGCTAATAGTGCATTAAAACAGACGAATAATTTGCGCAATGTTAACTTCTGGAGTTTCCATAAATCTAAGGGGTTAGAGGCAGACTATGTAATTTTAATCGGCTTCTTTCAAGGAAAGATGGGATTCCCTAATGAAAATAAAGACAACCTTATAGTTGAATCCCTGCTGCCATCTCTAGACCCATATCCTCATTCTGAGGAAAGGCGTCTCCTGTATGTAGGCATTACCCGAGCAAGGAAGAAAGTCTACATTATTGCCAATCCTACAGCACCATCCGATTTTGTGACGGAGTTACTCTCGCCAAAATACAAGATAAATGTTGTTTCAAAAGCATTCAGTGAGGAATCAAAAAAAAGGTTCAAGTGCCCATACTGTACAGATGGCTATCTAAGGTTGGTCAAGGGGCCGTATAGTGATTTCTATGCTTGTAGCACAGGTTTTGGCTGTCCTGTAGGAAAGGCTAGAGTGTGTGAAAAATGCCACTCACCCTCAATCGATACAAGGAATGAGAGTGTTTGCAATAATTCGCTTTGTGGTTGCAAAATTAAAATATGCCCTGAGTGCGGACGACCAATGAAAATCCGTAATGGTCAGTATGGTGACTTTTGGGGATGTACTGGTTATGGGATTAAGGATGACCAGTGCAAGGTTACCATCAAGGTCAAGGCAGGCTTATGATAGCTAATTACGTGAGTTAAGGTAGGGGAACATATGGATACGTATTCCGAAATCATAAATGAATTCAATAGTACGTTTTCTACCAACGCTAGCCTGTGTGAAGATTTAAAAGTTGGGTGGGATCTGGGAGATTGTAGGTCTTTTGCTTTATACCAGTTAGTAGAAGACCAACGTAGCGCCCCCTTTGGTACGGTTCTATACCACCATATTGGCAGCTACAACACTGGTGAGGTATACGAAGCAGAGGGGACAGCAGGCTTCAGTCTCAGCTCACGACTCGATAGTATTGAAAAATTTTTCCCTTTGTCTTCAAACAAGGCGACTCGAAATTTAGAGATTGGATATCGGTCACCCTGGCTTGGCGGTAGTTGTGCATTTTCCTCTATTCCGTTTAAGCGGTGGTGGGTTGATTCATTTAAAACATTGTGTGCAAATGCTCCTGCCCAGGCTGAGCTGGTTAACTCATTCTTGACGCGAGAGATAGAGGTTCTTGCGAACAAAGCTAGAAAAAATAACGATAAAAGTGGCTCAGTTTACGAGCGCTTCGTAGAACGGTTTGAGTACCTATCACTTCGTGTAAATCAAGAATTTCTTGATTCAACAAACTACATTCTTCATCCTGAACTGTTTTTTAATGTAGTTTCAAATAATTTGGTTAGTTTGAATGAACAAGAGAAAAGGGAGTTAATGAACAAGGCTAGAAGAGATTGCCATTTTGATGACCCACTTAAGAAGTGGTGGTAGTCAGCGATGGCAGTTAGCAGTTCTACGCAATCATCAGACTTATGTAAGCAATGGCTGTCTCGACAGGTTGCTCGGTTGCAAAGGGGATATCGATTACTTCCTAACCAGGCGAGCTCATTGAACTTTAGAGGATTTGTAGAAGCGGACTGACCATTATGCTAGATGATCGAGGGGCCGTACCCTACAGCACATTGAATAGGCTCTAAAATTGATGCCAATGGCAGTATGCCCGAAAGTAGCCAAAACAAGACTCCGGTTTGAGGTCGGTGTCTTGTGATAACTAGAACTGTACAAGTCATTTCTGCTTATAGTCTAAATCTTGACTGTCCAGAATTGCTTCCAACGCCTCTGCTAATCCTGGATCTGAAAGTACTGTTCCTGCTGGAATCGGCCGCTTAGCTATCAGACACCCATCATTGTTGAAAGACAAACTCGGGTTAGATTGATTGAGCAGGTTTGAGATAACTTCCCGATTCAACTCACTCAATATTGTTGCTACCAAATTAGTAGTCCCTATATCCATAGATACAACTGGTAATTTCTCGATGTTTCTCAATGCGTCATTTTGAGCCTTTAGCGAGCGGACTTGGCCAATGAATATCATCATTTTATGCTGAAGAACTGGATCACTAATTTTTGCTAGATCTTGTTCATCAATTTGGATTACTCCATTATCAATTGTCTCAGTAATCTTAACCTTCTTCGCCGCCAGAACCTCTATCCAAGCATCGATTAAAATGGGATAAGGATTTTGGCCATTACGTTTGTTGTAAATTGTTCTAGTCGAGATCTTATACCCTTGTGTTCCTAATATTTTTACTACAGATGCAGCAGAAGGCGTTGAACCCTGTTTTACCAGCTTTGCACAAACCTCATGGATATTCGCAAGCATTTTCCTTTGGTCTGCTTTTCTATTTTTTGATAATTCCTGATACAAATCCTCTACTTGGCTAATTGTTACGGGTGTCATTGATCATTTTCCTTGTGCAAAATCTGACTAGATAACTGTAGTCTTGCCATTTCACGCGGCATACTAGGGGTAAAGCCAAGCTCTTCTAGGGTCACACTACCTGATTGCAATGCTACTATCTCCTCTCCTGTGGCTCTAGTTACAAGCAGTTTTGCCAGGCTATCTGCGACTCTCCGTTTTTCATCTATTGTCAGCGGTAGCATCATGAGCGGCTTATATCCGTTGTTTAGAAGGATAATATTCATCACCTCATCACGTTCTCGCTCATAGTTTTCATCACGGTCATTGATATAAATTCTGCTAGCCTGAACAACGAGATCTAGTGTTTTGAAATTGCTAGGTGACTCAGCATATTCTATATCGAAGTGGCTTTGTGAGTGCACAACAAGATCAATCCCCCCTTCAGGACTTCCATCTGGTATCTGACGAATTTTACTGATGAGATTATGAGTCGCATGAAGCGAACGGATCAGAGTATCTGTTTCATTACTAAGGCGCTCAATTATTGAGTGTAATTTGTTAATATCAGTCCTCAATTTTGCATCAGGCTTTTCTCCAGCCTTCACGGCGGTTCTCAAATTAACCTGAAGTTTATTCACATTTTCGGTGGCATCTTGAGTTGCCTTTATCTTTTTCTCTATCTCAAGTAGTAATTTGTTTCCGTGTACTATCAACTCCATTTTCCAAGGAGAACCGGTAATGAAATGACGGCAATTAATACAGTCTTTATCTGAAACCGCTCCATAAGTATTAGTTTTCCCATTTTTACGAATAACTTCTCCACCATCGTAACACCTCGTACCACCGTATGGGCAAATTCCTAGATGGGTTGCATTCCAAATACCGACAATGGCAGTACAATTTCTGCTTAATGCGATTGCAGCATCTTCACTATTGTATGCTGCATATTTTTTCACCTCATCCCACGAAGAACTCTTAATCCACCGAGCAAAGTCTTCCTGTTCCCTTAGCAGGATATTGTGACTGGCCTCATTCAGTATTTCTGTGACGTGAGCTACCGAATGTTTTATGTAATAGAGGGTCATGGTCAAGCTTTTGTGCCCAGCAACAAGCTTACTAAGCACATCAATTGGAACCCCTTGTTCTGCCAGTGAGGTTAGTCCCGCAACCCTTAATCCGTGAGGTGTAAAGAATACTAATTGGGGTTGTCCAACCTCATTCCAATTAAGAACAAGTTGGATATCCAGTCCCTCTTCATTAAGCTGTTTTTCCAGTTCAGCCATTGCCAGATTCCAATACTGAACTAGAGAACGCTCAGTTGGAGGGACCATGCTAGTTGCAGCACTTCGTTTCGAGTTTATGCCCGAACGGAAAAGATAAAAACGGTCAGGAATACTATCTGCGATAGCCTGATTGGCTGTTTGAGGAAATACAGAATCTGGAATTTCTCTGGCAGAGACAGGATTGTAACACGGATTATACTTTTCCTGCCATGCTCTTAACTCTGTTGCCAGACGGATTATTTCGGGATGCTTCCAAGGAATTTCATAACCAGAGAATTCACTAAACCCCACATCTTTGTCTGCTGTTTTATTGGAGTTTATGTAAAGAACCAGATTCTGGTCACTTTCTTCAAATGAGCGAGATTCTCTCAGTAAACCACGGTCATAAACTCTAGCTTTAGGATCGTTTTTCCAAAAATTAGCGGTACTTGATTTATTTGCAATCCATTTATTTAACTCTGGTGAGAATTGCTTAGTATCGCCCTCTCCAGAATCACACCGTAGCAACTGGATACGCCGAACTGGAATTTCTAACATCATCAGGTAGATATATGTAACTGAAGGTAACCAGAGAGGCTCACCTAGTTCGTTTGTTAAATGGTCACTATATTCACTACTTAATGTTTTTGGCCATGCATAATCTTCTCCTGAGAGCAAATCCCTTAACCTCATTCTAAGCCATAATGGCATAACCTCCTTGGTAGAAGATCCTGGCACATCCAAATCACTTTTATGCGAATTAAAAAAAGATTTAAGTGCTTGCGGACGAACTAATGGGTATGCGGCAGAAAATTTATCACCATTTTCTTCGGTGTCAGATAAATAGGTTTCGATAAACCAGTTGGAAAAGTTCGTGTTGTATCTTACAAAATCGCAGAGAGCGGCCTCACTGGAAAATAACTTTTCATGAAACTTTGCTTCCGACCATGCTATGAAATCTACGGGTGGTTGTGAGCTAAAGAACTCTTCTGGCGATGGTATTTGGGTGCCAAAATAGACATCTTCCAAGAAGATACGAAATCGATGAAATGCAGTATGATAAGTTTTTAGCGTAAAGTTACGAGTTGATTCTATATAGTGGTTCCAACGCTCAACCCATGAAACAAGATGCTCAGGCGGCTTAGCCAGAAGATCCTCGCCTTTGTTGACTTTATCTGAGCGTTTTACGTGAATCGCCTTAGAGAAGTTATACCCTTCTACCATTAAAGTTAGTAGTTGAGCTACCCCCTTTAAACCTGCTTTATCATGAATGCTTAGATCATTAATATACCGGTCCCCGTCGGCGGTTCTTATAGGAGCTAAAAACTCCTCCCAGTCCTCCATAGTGACGTCATTAAGGTATTCCCTTTCCATCAGAAAAAGAAGTTCACTCGCAGCAGTGATAATATTATTGACGAGAGTGGCTCTTGCTTGCTCACTTTTTGGGCTATTAGCAACCCCATGAGAGGCTATATCCTTTTCAAGCCTATCTACTATTGACTTTGGGACAAGTAGCCTTCTTAAATTTTTGGGCATGTACGACTGCCCATATCTAGCGTAAAAAAATTCAGACGTTACCATCCATTTACACGTTTTGTAGTTTTTTATCAAACGCTCAAACGCATTTTCAACCTCTCTTGAAACCTTGGATGCAGCAAAAGGAGAAATGATCATCACAGATAGGGTTATTTCATCATTTTGTTCAATTGCGTTGCCATTTCTTACACTGATACCGCGCAATTTCATTTGACCATTCCTATATTGTTTAGTTGTGAGCTAAGTGTGTAACTGGCCAAGATCTTCTGAACCTTATCTGGTGGTAGTTTTTTGTATACTTCTTGAGCATCAATGGTTCGATGGTGCATTACATCCTTAATTATCTGGGGCTCAACTCCAGCTTCGGCCATTACATGTCCAACGTGGTGCCGTAACGCATGCGGATTGAGTCCATAATCTCGACCACGCGGCAACTTCCGCCCAAGTTTTTTCTCCAACCGCCCTAGAGCCCTCTCAAAAGATTTATCGAATGCAGCCATTGAGTAAGGAGCACCTCGATAGCTGATGCCTGCCCCACGATCTTCACCATTAGATACAAATAAAAATGGATGTTCTGTTCCGTGATTAGCCTTGTAACTCTTCATTAGTGAAGGACGATAGCGGTTCATGTAGAGCAAATACATTTCCCAAAACAGGAACGAGTACGACTCATGTATGAAATAAACAGGCGCTGACAGCGTTTTTTTATCTACGGCCAGAGATTTCCAAGTAGCATGGTGACTTCTGCTAGCACCACTCCGATTTCTAGGTAACATTTTCCTCTGAGCTAGGTACTGCTCTCTGGTTTGTTTGTTGCCTCTAAAACCTGTTTGTGAGCCTGAGGGATGAAATAAGGTTACTGCGCACCCTCTAGCAGGTTCAGGCACGACATCATTAAACCAGAGATGAAATGGTTCCCCTTTTCTAAGCCCACCGCCTGCAAGCAATATAGTGATCATTTTGGCCGTTATGTCCTCTCGTTCAAATGGATCAGTTGCATGAGGATCACGAATAAAGCCATGTGTTATTAGCTGAGGAATTAGCTCTGAAGGGAAGTTGTTGACAGTTCGAATGTTACCTATCGACTCTCGTGGATCATTACCCAATTCCATACCAAAAAACTTCCTCGCCTTATCCAACCCTTCCGCCAGCATGTTGACGTCCTTGGTGTGATATAGCATGGATTTACTGGCTATTATTTTACTAGCCGTCAGCAGCCTCCTTAGGCTAGGTGGGACTTCTTCTAAATACCGAAGGAAAACCGGATCCTCTTTCCTGCTGGTTTCATCTTTCCAAGCGATAAACCTAGTTATGCTAGAGCACATCTTTTTTTGCACAGAAACCGAACCAGGGGCCCAATAAAGACCTGTCTTGTCTTGATAGGTCTCGGGATCAATAGTGCCATGGCAAAGGGACAGCGAGAACCGCCGGAAAAGCTCTTGTCTTGATAGACCTAAATCGGCGACAGCAACGGAGAAATCATATAGCAGGCCCAGCGCTCTAGACGTTTGTCTGGCCCACGACAAGCTAGTATTTGGGCGAGCTTTGAAGTACTCAACAAGAGGCCAGAAAACAGACAGCCCGTTTGGAGTAATCAAGTATAACATTGGTAGCTTCATGGTTGAGACATCAGCCAACTTCTGGATGATCACAACATGAGACCTACCTATTGGAGAATTCTCACCCAACCTCAAAGCAACACTCCTTTAACATGACGTTCCATGTGTTAACTTAATGGTAAGATCTAATAGGGGGTTGGTCAAATCAATAAGCTATAAAATTTTGTTGATTTATGCGACTTATCAGCCTATCATCCGCACCATAAAGCGCTTAGTAGTAACTTGTGGTAACCTAAGTAAAGGGGTTAGAAGAGCAACGGCCTTCTAAGCCGTGGGTCGCAGGTTCGAATCCTGCAGGGCGCGCCATTGATGTTCCCCAATCCTTCTGGATTGGCGAGCGTTGATGAAAATTTCAGTGGTGGCTGTAGCTCAGTTGGTAGAGTCCCGGATTGTGATTCCGGTTGTCGTGGGTTCGAGCCCCATCAGCCACCCCATTATTCTGTCGATAATCGCCGCAAGGTGATGTCCATCGACTTGGTGCAGTGACCTTCTGGTCTGCTCCGCGAAAAACCGGCCTTGGCCGGTTTTTTTGTTTTTGCGCTCGACAGCGCCTTACCTTGTCTGCAAGGCCATCATCCTCCAGATCGATAAACGCGGCTCTGCCCATTTGTCACGATGTGCGCCTCCCCATCGATACACACAGCCACACTCCCCCACACATCAGCCTGTCTGGTTCTTTTTCTGTATTTCCCAGGCGCCATTGATATGCTGATCGCTCTTCTTCTCTCCTGCTTCCCGTTGGAGCTTTTCTATGCAACGCATTCTTTTTGTCGAAGATGATCCCGAGATTGGCCAGCTCATCAGCAGTTGGCTCGGTCGCCACGATATGGACGTGATCCTCGAGCCCAGAGGGGACATGGCGCTGGCCCGGGTCGAGGCCGAACAGCCCGATCTGGTGCTGCTCGATATCATGTTGCCGGGGCAAGATGGCATGTCCCTCTGTCGGGATCTTCGGCCACGCTTCGACGGCCCCATCGTAATGCTCACCTCGCTGGATAGCGACATGAACCAGATCCTGAGTCTGGAGCTGGGCGCCAACGACTACATCCTCAAAACGACACCACCACCGGTGCTGCTGGCCCGACTTCGGGTGCAGTTTCGCCAGCACCAGCAAGCATCAACCCAACCGGCAGCCACCAGCAGCGTTCCCCAGCAACTGCAATTTGGTCTGCTGCGAGTGGATGGTCCGGGGCGAGATGTGCGGCTCGATGGCGAGAGCATTGCTCTCTCGACCGCCGACTTTGATCTGCTGTGGGAGCTCGCCTGCCACGCGGGCCAAATCTTGAGTCGGGAAGCCCTTTTTCGCAGCTTGCGCGGCCGGGAGTACGACGGTCAGGATCGCAGCATGGATGTGGCCATCTCCCGCCTGCGCCGCAAACTGGGTGATAACCCCGACAACCCGACCCGGATCAAGACGGTGCGCCAGAAAGGCTACCTCTTCGTCCCCCACGCCTGGGAATAACCCTCTTTCGGGAGCACCGCCATGCGCCGTCTCTTTATCCAGTTCTATCTGTTGCTGATCGGCTGCTTCACCCTGGCCATCCTGCTGGTGGGCGTGGTCTATCAGGTGACCGCCGAACGGGCGGGTGATCGCTATCTCGAACGCATGATGCAGGGCTCTCTTGGCCTGTTGACCGGCGAGTTGGCAAGAACCCCGCCAGAGCGCTGGCCCGATCGACTAGCCGAGCAGAGCAGCCAGTTTACCCTCCCCCTCAAGATCGGTGAGCTGGTGCGCCAGCCCCTGGCCAGCGAGGATCAAGCCTTTCTGGCCGCCGGCAACATTGTCATCGTCGAGGAGGATGACACCTTCCTGCAACGTATCCCTGATACCGATCGGGTGCTGATTGTCGGCCCTGTACCCTACCTCTCCTACCTGCACGAGCTGCACTGGGTCGATGTGGGACTGCTGCTGGTGATCGGCCTCTCTCTCGGCCTGCCCATTCTGCTCTGGTTGCGTCCCCACTGGCGCGGCTTGCAGCAGTTGGAGCAAACCGCACGTCGCGTAGGCGATGGGGATCTCTCCTGCCGAACCAATCTGCCACCGGACAGCAGCCTGGCCCGGGTGGGACGCACCTTCGATCAAATGGCGACCCAATTGCAGGCCATGATTGCCAGCCGCAAGCAACTGACCGATGCCATCGCCCACGAGTTGCGCACCCCGCTGGTCCGGTTGCGCTATCGGCTTGCCATGCTCGAACCTGCCCCTGCCGAGCAGGAGCAGCAGGCGCTGGAGCGAGATCTGGGAGCGCTGGACGCTCTGATCGAAGAGATGCTCACCTACGCCAAGCTGGATAGACCCGAGTTGCCGTTGCAGCGCGACGAGCTTGAACTCAGTCACTGGGCACAAGCGCATCTTGGCGACTGGCAGGCGCTGGCACCCGAAAAGAGGCTCACCCTCGATCTGCTGCCACGCCACATGCCCTGGTGCGGCGATCAGCGTCTGCTGACCCGCGCGGTGGAGAACCTCATCGGCAATGCCCTGCGCTACGCCGAGAGCGAGGTTACCCTCTCTATCTCTCGGCTGCAGGAGAACTATCTGCTGGAGGTGAGCGACGATGGACCGGGGATCGATCCGGCGCTGGCGCCCCAGATCTTCGAACCATTCGTGCGCCTTGATCAGAGCCGGGATCGTCGCACCGGCGGCACCGGACTGGGGCTGGCCATCGTGCGCAGCATTGCCCGTCATCACGGGGGGGATGTGGCGCTGCTGGCCAGTGACCACGGCGCCCGCTTCTGCCTCACCCTGCCTGTACATTTGGATACAAACCGTCACCAACCGCTCACTGAAGGGCCGCCGCAACCGTCATAGGATGACTGTCATGGAGAACGCTCCATAACATCAACCCGAATAAGGAAATTGAACATGAAAAAGATCATTCCCCTGACCCTGGCTGCCGTCTTCGCCCTCACTTCCGGTTTCACCATGGCGGCCACTCCGACCAAGACAGCCACACCGCAGGCGACCCAGACCAAGGTGGTGAAAAAACACCATAAAGCCACCCACGCCAAGACCCCAGCCGTCAAAGTCGCGCCGAAAACCAAGTGATCCAACCGGTCACTGGATAACACAGAGGGAGGCTGACGCCTCCCTTTCCATCTCTTCCCGAAATTTTCCTGACGAGCGCCTCCCTCGTCCAAACCGGATCCACGACCCGGCTCCCCCCTTTGTGGGAAACGGTCAATGACCACAGGAACATGGCATGTGGCGTCATCTGCTTAAATGGCTAGGCCCCTTGTGCAGCTTGCTGCTGCTCGGCACCGCACTGACCGTGCTGTATCACCTGACTCAGGCATGGCACTGGCACGATATTCGTGTGGCCATCTGGTCCCAACCCCTGCCGCGACTGGCGGGCGCCCTGTTGCTGACCCTGCTCAGTTATGGTTGCCTCTGCAGCTATGACATGCTGGCGCTCCATGCGCTGGGCAAGCGCCTTCCCTGGCAACAGGTCAGCATCACCTCCTTTATCGCCTACACCTTCTCCAACACCCTGGGATTTGCCCTGCTGACCGGCACCTCGGTACGCTATCGGCTCTACTCAGCCCTCGGTCTGGCGACCGGTGAGGTAGCCCGAGTGGTGCTGTTCTGCTCCATCACCTTTTTCCTCGGCCTGCTGGCGTGGGGAGGTGGCGCCCTACTGACCTGCGATATATCACAGCTGCTGCCTGACTGGCCGCAGTGGGCAGATACCCTGCTCAGGCTGGCGGGCGTCATGGCTCTGCTGTTGGTGGCCTACTACCTCTGCTGGCCCGCCCCACGCCTCTCCTGGCGGAAACACCCCCTGACCCTGCCAGGCTTTCGGATACGTCTGTTGCAACTGCTGGTCGCGCTGGCCGACTGGATGGCCGCCGCCGCCGTGCTGTTTGTGCTGTTGCCTGCAGATAGCGTCCCCTACCCTGTGCTGCTCAGTGCCTTCGTGCTGGCCAGCTTCCTCGGGGTACTGGCCCACGTGCCGGGTGGGATCGGCGTGTTCGAAGCGAGCATGAGCCTGCTGCTGGCTCACTACCTGCCAGCCGACAAGCTGCTCGCCTCGCTGCTGCTCTATCGCTGCATCTATTACCTGCTGCCTTTTCTCTGCGCCCTGCTGCTCTTTGCGAGTCAGGAGATGCTGCAACAAAAAGCGCGCTGGCAGCGGCTACAGGGGCTGATGAGCGCGGTGCGCGAATTTCTGCCTGCCCTTATCAGCATGGGCACCTTTGCCGCCGGCAGCCTGCTGCTCTGCTCGGGGATGATCCCGACCATGCGCAGCCACATTGAAGTGTGGCTGCAGGTGTTGCCGCTCCATCTGCTGGAGCTCTCCCACGTGCTCGGCAGCGTGAGCGGTATCCTCCTGATCCTGCTGGCGCGCAGCCTCTACCGCCGTCACGACGCCGCGTTTCGCATCACCCAGCTACTGCTGGCACTGGGGATCGCCTTCTCCCTGCTCAAAGGGGGGGACTGGGAGTCAGCCCTGCTGCTCGGCAGCTTCCTGCTCATCATGACCCCCTGCCGCGCCCTCTTCTATCGCAAGGGGTCGCTGCTCTATCCCCAGTACACCTCGGGCTGGCTCATTTCGGTCGGCGCCGTGCTGCTGGGAGCCCTGTGGCTGCTGCTCTTCTCCTACCGTCAGGTGGAGTATGACCACGCCCTCTGGTTCCACTTCTCGCCCCACGGCGGGGCTGCCCGCGGCCTGCGCGCCATGGGGAGCGTGGTGGCCGTGCTGGCCGTGGCCGGGGTTGCCCAGCTGCTTGCACCGCTGCGCGTGGTCGGTGAAAAGCCGGACAAGGAGACGCTGGCGCGCGCTCACGAGCTGGTGGTGCGCGAAGGGGGGATCCACGGCTATCTGGCCCAGTTGCAGGACAAGTCCCTGCTGTTCCATCCCGCCGGCGACGCCTTCCTGATGTATGGCATCGAGGGCAACAGCTGGATTGTGATTGGGGATCCGATCGGCCACCACGAGCAGATCGAAGAGCTGCTCTGGCAATTTCGCGAGCGGTGCGACGAGCACGACGCCAATCCGGTCTTTTATCAGGTGTCGGCCCGCTATCTTCCGCTCTATCTGGAGCTGGGGCTGATCCCCTTCAAGCTCGGTGAAGAGGCGATGGTCGATCTGGCTACCTTCGATCTGGCGGGCAGCCGCCTGCGCAACCTGCGCCAGAGCCACGCCAAGGGCAAACGGGAAGGGTTGACCTTCGAGGTGGTCGAGGCCAGTGCCGTGGCCCCCCTGCTGCCTAGGTTGCAGACCGTCTCCGATACCTGGCTGCAGAGCAAGATGGGCAAGGAGAAGGGCTTCTCGGTCGGCCGCTTCGAGCCTGACTACCTGACCTTGAGCCCGGCTGCGCTGGTGTGGCACGAGGGGCAGATCGTCGGCTTTGCCAACCTCTGGGTGAGCGACAACAAGGAGACGCTCTCCATCGATCTGATGCGCTACAGCCTGGATACCGGCACCGCCCCCATCATGGATTTTCTCTTTGTCGAACTGCTGTTGTGGGGCAAGGCGCAGGGGTACGCCAGCTTCAATCTGGGGATGGCCCCCATGTCCGGGTTCAACGATCACCCGCTCGGCAGCTACTGGGCCCGCCTTGGCAATACCCTGTTCGTCCGTGGCAGCCGCTTTTACAACTTCCAGGGGCTCAGACGCTACAAGGAGAAATTTTCGCCCCGCTGGGAACCCCGCTACCTGCTCTGCAGCAGCAAGCTGGTACTGCCCAGAACCCTGACTCACCTGATCACCCTGATTAGCCGCGGCCCGCTGGGGCTGCTCAAGAAATAGGAGCATGGCCAATGAGAGCCTTGATTTTGCTGTTACTCAGTCTCGTACTGCCCGTTTCATCTTTTGCGGCGCACGCCGCCCCGGTCAAGGATGACCTGAGCCTGATTGAGCTGCCGGTCAAGCAGTCATCCGACACCCCCATGGTGATCTTTCTCAGCGGCGATGGTGGCTGGGCGGCCCTCGACAAGGGGCTGAGCGCCCAGTTTCAGCTGAACGGCATGCCGGTCGTGGGCTGGAGCTCCCTCACCTACTACTGGAAGAAGAAAACCCCGGAGCAGGTGACCGCCGATCTGGAGCGGATCCTCGATGATTACCAGACTCGCTGGCAGCGCCCCCGCTGGCTGCTGGTCGGTTTCTCGTTTGGTGCCGAGATTGTCCCCTTCGTCATCAACCGGTTGCCGGAGCACTATCGTCAGGGGTTGGTCGGGGCCGTGATGCTCTCCCCCTCCACCAGCTCGGATTTCGAGATCCACGTCAGCGACATGCTGACCCACAAAGCCCGCAGCTACCCGACCGAACCACAGGTGAAGACCATCCGCGACCTGCCGATGCTCTGCCTGCAAGGTGCCGATGACGATGACGGCGACCGCCTCTGCCCCCGTCTCAACCAACCCAACGTCACGACCGTCACCCTACCGGGAGGACACCATTTTGACGATAACTACCCCCAGCTCTATCAGGCCGTCACCAAGCTTCTGAACCTGTCCCCGGATCCGCTGACTGTGGAGCATTAATCGGTATCACCACGGAATGCCTTTCAAGTACCGATCAGGGCGAATCAGCGAGCAATGAAAAGGGCCTCTCTTGCGAGAGGCCCTTGTACTGAATTGGGCGGAAACTTTAAAAGGATCGACCAATGGGTTGGCCGTAGCGTCAAAGTCACCGAGGCTTTTCACTGCGATTGCCCAAGCGGTTCAGCCAGATGCGCTATCAAGAACGAAGATTTGCATTCCTATGCCAGCAACCACGAGGGGATTGCGCCATAAAACAAAAGCCCCGATGTTTCCATCAGGGCTTTGCAATGTGGCGGTGAGGGAGGGATTCGAACCCTCGATACGTTGCCGTATACACACTTTCCAGGCGTGCTCCTTCAGCCACTCGGACACCTCACCAAATTTTGGTCTGTGGTTTAACGTGTTCAGCCAACACGGTG
This sequence comes from Aeromonas sp. 603607, assembly GCF_049171595.1. Lineage (NCBI taxonomy): Bacteria > Pseudomonadati > Pseudomonadota > Gammaproteobacteria > Aeromonadales > Aeromonadaceae > Aeromonas > Aeromonas sp. 603607. Next base: position 139,256 of record NZ_JAAKOV010000012.1, on the reverse strand, counting down.
TTCGCTACGCTGTTGCGCTGGAACGGGGCGTAATTTAGGGGAAAGCCCCGCCCGCGTCAATGGCTTTTTTCACCTGGCGAACCGTTCGAACACTTAATGCACAGATTCCGGTGCAACCTGGATTTCCGGCAGGTTGAGGAAGCCGGAACGTTCGCATTCGGCAACCAGTTCGTGGGTGGCAGCGATGGTGCTTTGCACGAACAGCAGGAACTGCTCGACGCTGAGTCCGGCCTTGGTAAAGACGGTGTGGCCGACCACCAGCCGCGGCAGGTTGTCATCGATGATATCGAGGAACACCTTGAGGGAGGGGTACTGCATATTGAGTCGGCCCAGTTCGGCAACCAGCGGCAGCATTGCGGAGGGGCGCACTTCCAGCTCGGAGGAGAACAGCAGGCCTTCCTCTTCCACGAAGATCCGGCTCTCCTGAATACCGTCGACCGACTGCAAAGAGACAATGTGGATACCGTGACACTGGTCGCAGACATAGTGCTCGATACGAGCCTGTTGCAACCAACGCATTATCATTTCGGAGCTGGGGATATTCATCATTTCCACGACAAGATTGGGATCAAGGGGCGCAGTCTAAACCAATTTACTATCAACAAAAAGCACGCCAATCCGATAACCCTGCGGCTCGCTTCTTTTTGGCAAGCGCTATGCATATACTCAGCCAAATCCACGACGACGCTTGCCCCACAGGGGGCCCCATGACTATCCAAGAAAAGTATCGCCTTCATCTGAAATCACTCTCGGATGAGCTGCTCACCCTGCAAAAACCCATCCGCATTCTGGATGCCATCAAATGGCCACGCCATCTGCAGGATCGCTTTCTGGCAAGCGGTGGCAGGGAGCTGCCCGCTATCGACAGGCACTTCTATGATGCCCTCCCCCTCGGCTTCGATCCGCGCAACAAGTATCTGGAGCTCAAGGAGCTGCGGGACCGGATCCGCAGAAAACTGGGGCCACAGGACGATCTTGGCCGGATCCTGCAAGAGACGGTCGATCAGTACATGGTGGTGATCGAGATGCTGCGCCAGCGCGGCCAACCCGATTTTCAGCGTTACAGCCAGCTGCTTTATGGCTCTGCCAGCGATCACCTGCGCGGGGATCGCAAGACCCTCAAGGAGCTGGGCGCCCGCCTGTGCGATATCTTCTCCCTGCCCGGCGCCCGCCATCTGGTGCGCCCCTACCCCAAGGAGCTCGAAGGAGAGGCCGCGGTCGCCAAACTGCAGGGCAAGCTGTCGAGCTACTTCAGTGATGGCACTGTGCAGGTGAAGCTGAGCGATGGGATTGTCTCCGATGCCGCTGCCGGTGGCGACTACATCAAGCTCAACTCCCACGCCCGTTTCTCCGAGCTGGACTTGCAGGTGCTGGAGGTACACGAGGGGTGGGTCCATGTCGGCACCACCCTCAACGGTCGCCAGCAGCCCTTTGCCACCTGGCTGAGCGCCGGTTCACCGCGGATCACCGCCTGTCAGGAGGGGCTGGCTGTCCTGATAGAGACCCTCACCTTCAGCTCCTTTCCGGATCGGGCCAAGCGCATCTCCGATCGGGTGATGGCCATCGACATGGCCGAGCGCGGCGCCGATTTTATCGAGGTGTTTCAGCACTTCGTGCAGCAGGGCACCAGCGAGCACGACGCCTACAAGATCACCCAGCGGGTCTTTCGTGGCGGCATGGTGGGCGGCGGCGCCTGCTTTACCAAGGATCTCTCCTACGTGCGTGGCTATGTGGAAACGGTCAACTTTATCCGCAGCGCCGTGCTGGAAGGGGTGCCCGAAATCCTGCCGATGCTGTTTGTCGGCAAGGTGACACTGGATGACATTCCGGTGCTCTATCAGCACTATCTGGAGGGGCTGATTGCCGCACCCCGCTATTTGCCGCCGATGTTTCGCGATCTCACCGGCCTCTATGTCTGGTTCGGTTTTGCCTCCGGCATGTCGCTGGTGGATATCGGCCGGGTACAGCACCATTTTCGCCAGCTGTTTCAACGCCTGCCGGTGGCCGACCCCATCATTGCGCCGGTGGATATCGAGATCGACTGAACCGCAGAGAAGCACGCAGGAAAAGAAAAAGGGCGCCAGATTGGCGCCCTGCTCAACGATTCAAATATCGCAGCCGAATTACTTGTAGGCCCGACCTTCGAGATAGTGTTTGCGACAGAGTGACACATAGCGATCGTTGCCGCCGATCTCCACCTGTTCGCCATCACGCATCACCTGCCCCGCTTCGTTGACCCGGGAGTTCATGTGAGCCTTGTTGCCACACCAGCAGATGCTCTTCAGCTCTTCAAACTTGTCGGCCAGACAGAGCAGATGGTAGGAACCGGGGAACAGCTCGCCGCGAAAATCGGTCTTGAGGCCATAGGCCATCACCGGAATATCCTGCTCATCGACGATGCGGGCCAGCTGGTAGACCTGCTCACGGGTCAGGAACTGGGCCTCGTCCACGATAAAGACATCGATATGTTTCTTTGCATGGCGCTCTTTCACCATTTCAAACACATCACAGCTGTCGCTGAACACGTCCACCTTCAGTTCAAGGCCAACCCGGGCACTGATCACCCCGACCCCGAAACGGTCATCGATGGCTGGCGTCATCGCCAGAGGATGCATGCCCCGCTCCAGATAGTTGAAGTGCGCCTGAATGAGCTGGGTGGATTTGCCTGAATTCATGGTGGCAAATTTGTAGTGCAGTGAAGCCATGATACTGTTCCGAAACTGAATTTATGGGGCGCATGCTAACCAAAGCCCCTGACAAAACCAAGGGGCCCGCGGGCCCCTTGCTCTATAAATGTTACGCGGTGGCCAACACTGGCCGCGCTTTGGCCTTTTTCAGGTGATAACCGGTAAAGAGCACGAACCAGAGTGCGCTGACACTGAAACCGGCCAGGCTGGAGTGCATCAAGCCCATCGCCAGGTAACCGATGGCCGCACCGAAGGCGATGGCCAGTGCATAGGGCAGCTGGGTCATCACGTGATCGATGTGATGGCAACCGGCACCGGTAGCAGAGAGGATGCTGGTGCTGGAGATGGGTGAGCTGTGATCCCCGAACACCGAGCCAGCCAGTACCGCAGCCAGCATCGGCAGCATCAGGCTGATGTCGCTGGCGGCGGCCATGTCACCGGCCAGCGGCAGCATGATGCCGAAGGTACCCCAACTGGTGCCGGTAGCAAACGCCATGGCACAGGAGAGGATAAAGACCACAGCAGGCAGCACTTCGATCGGCAGGTTACCGTTAGCCAGCGAAGCCAGGTACTTGCCGGTCTCCACGTCGCGCACCACGGCACCGATGGTCCAGGCGAACAGCAGGATGTTGATGGCTGGCAGCATGGCCATGACGCCTTGCGGCGCGGCCTTGATCCAGTTCTTGGCTCCCAGCTTCAGGCGCATCGCCAGACCGATGGAGACCACCAGACTGCACAGGGCACCGTAGACCAGCGAAGAACCGACGTTGGTATTTTCGAACGAGCCGAGCACGCTGAATGGCAGCCCTTTCTCGCTCAGCACCGCAGCACCGGAATCGATCATGAAATAGATGGTGGCAGCGGTCAGAGTCAGGATCGGCAGTACCATGTCGATCATGCCGCCGTTGCTCTCCTCCGGGCTCTCCATATCCAGACCGATGGGGCGGCCCTTGGACTCATCCCACAGTTTGCCTTCCAGCGCCCACGCTTCGTGCTGACGCATCGGGCCGATATCGAGCTGACAGGCGATCACCACCAGCACCATGATGAGGGTGAAGACGGCGTAGAGGTTCATCGGGATCATCTCGACAAATGCCGCGATGGGGCTCTGTTCGGTCAGACCGTGGGCCGCCATGATGCCGCCCACCAGGGCGATGATATAGGCGCCCCAGGAGGAGATGGGCATCAGCACGCAGACCGGCGCCGCGGTGGAGTCCAGCAGATAGGCCAGTTTGGCACGGGAGATCTGGAAGCGGTCGGTCACCGGACGGCAGATTGCCCCCACCGACAGGCTGTGGAAGAAGTCATCGATAAAGAAGGCAAACACCATCATGCCGGTCAGGGCTTTGGCGCCCTTGCGGGTCTTGGCACGACGCTCGGCCCACTCGGCAAAGGCACGGGTCGCCCCGGAGACGCTCATCAGGCTGATGAGGCCACCCAGCAGCAGCATAAACAGGATCATGTTGACGTTGTCACGATTGAGCGCGCCATCGACCCAGAAGATCTTGAGCACGGTATTCAACATGTAATGCAGGGATTCGAGGGGTGAAAACTGATTGAGCAGCAAACTGCCGGTGACGATGCCCACACCAAGGGACAGCAGCACGCGGCGGGTCATGATCGCCAGCGCGACAGCCAACAGGGGGGGAAGAACGGACCAACCGGAGTCGGCGAAATGACTAATGTCCATGATCTCTTTGCACCTAAAGATTACAGGTGGAGATCTACCGAGAGGATCTAAAGAAACAAAACCTATGGGGAGGTCATACTCCTCAGCCCCTTCAGGTAGCGCTCCATAGTGGATGACTATGGCAGTCCTGCACCTATTAGATGCAAAACCAGCAGCCCGGTATGATGGCCTGGCCACTTCGGCGCTGACTCCTTTCCTTGTGCATCACAGGCATCACCCTCCGCACAAATACTCATAGGCAGCGCGCCTCTACTTAAAGGTATTCGCCGCACATTTTATCGAGATGGCAGCTTATAGCAAGTTTTTTGATTAAATAGTCATGACAAACATATCAAGGTCGAAAAATGGTAGTCAAATGATGCAACAACGCCAGCTTTGACGCTATTTTCACCTACTGCGGTTTCATTGGCATCCAATCTCCAAGCCTATTGCAGGCCATATTAAATATCTGTATTGATGTTCCCCACGGATATTATATTTAACCCGGCTTGACTTATTTAAATCACCAAGCAAGAATCAGCTGGAACATAATATTTTTCTCTGACTCGACGTGGTAACTCCTATGAATGAATTTTTAAAGGTACTGCTTAATATCCGCAGTCTGCGTGCGACCTGCCGCGAGCTTTCTCTGGAACAACTGGAAGAGGCACTGGAAAAACTCTCCACTATCGTTGCTGAACGTCAGCAGGATGAAGCTGCCGAGCGTCAGGCCCGTGAAGAGCATCTGCGGAAAATTAACGAATATAGCGAAATGCTGAAAGCAGCCGGTATTGACCCGGCAGAATTGGTAAGCGCTGTCGCTACCAACCCCGGCAAATCAGAAAAAGCCAAGCGGGCGCCACGTCCTGCCAAATATCGCTATCAGGATAATGGCGTAGAGAAAACCTGGACCGGCCAGGGCCGTATGCCTTCGGCTATTGCCAGCGCAGTGGCAGCAGGCAAATCACTGGAAGACTTTGCTATCTGATCTCAATCTCGTTGCTAATAAAAAACCTCGCCAAGGCGAGGTTTTTTATTGCCGCTTAAACGTGAAATATCAGATAGCCGATTGCGGGCGATCTGCTGCCTTGACCCACAGCACTTCACGATCCCCTGCTACGCAGATGAGATAGCGGGCAACGGTAAAGAACCAGTCACTCATCCGGTTCAGATAGGGCAGCACCTCGGGATTGACCCGCTCTTCCCGGCTCAATGTCAGCAGCAAGCGCTCGCAATGACGCACCAGAGTACGCACCACATGCGCTTGCGCCGCGGCACGGGAACCACCCGGCAATATAAATTGGCGCAGCGGTGGCAATGGCTCACTATAACGATCTATCTGCTGTTCAAGGCGAGTTGTCCAGGCAGCATTAACCTGCCAAATCGATTCATTCTGGGCGTCACTGGAGAATGCCAACTCCCCCCCCAGATCAAACAACTCCTGTTGCAACAGCTGTAAATCAGCCAATAAGCAGAGCTCTTGCGGCGGGACGTCACAAATCAGCAAGCCAATATGGGAGTTGAGCTCATCGATATAACCGTAGGTCTCGACCCGCAAATGATCCTTTGGCAACTGGATACCATCGGCCAGCCGGGTCATGCCCTTGTCGCCCTGCCTCGTATATATTCTCATACCGACATCCTGTTAATAATGGGAATAATCATGGATTCGAGTCCATTGAGTTTGATTTCGTAAGCCAACGCCAGCGTCTGGCCCAATTTACCCACCGGAAAACCGCTGCGCGCCATCCACACCAGATAGGGCTCTGGAATATCGATGATACGCCGCCCCTGATATTTACCGTAAGGCATCTTGTTGGTCAGGGTCAGCAGTACCTGTTCGTCGGATAGCCAATCCATATTAATCGATATCCAGATATTTATGAGTCTGGATTGAGAGTCGCCAGTTACGCGCGATACAGGTATCCATCGCCAATTGGGTGGCCCTTGGCTTCTGGCTGATCGGCTGCAAGGCAATGACCACATCAGGGCGCAGGGTAGCAGTAGCGAGCAGCGTATCCAGCTCTTCAATATGGTGCTCGGTGGCCACCGGATGCTTGATCTCGTTGGCCCGCTCCAGCGCCGAGACCAGCACAGGCAGCCCCCCTTTCATGCCAATTTTGGGGGAGACGGTCACCCAGGTCTGCTCATGGGTCTTGATCTCGCTGGTGCCACTGGTTTCAATCTGCACCTGATAACCCGCCGCCAGCAGGGCTGACGAGAGTTCGTGCAGATCATAGAGGCAGGGCTCGCCACCGGTGATCACCACATGGCGCGCCTGATAACCCAGGTCGGTAAAGCTCTTGATAATCTGCGCGGTGCTAAGTTGGCTCCAACAATCGGATTCGTTGGAGCGATCCAGCACCGCCTCCTTGCCCACTTCACGAGCCGGATCAACAACCCAGGTATGACGGGTATCGCACCAGGGGCAGCCCACCGGGCAACCCTGCAGGCGAACAAAGATGGCGGGCAGGCCGGTAAAGATGCCCTCCCCCTGGATGGTCTGGAAAATCTCGTTGATTGGGTAGTGCATCTCGATCACGGCTTGTTGCAAAAGTCGCGGATTATACCCCAAGCCACGGCAAGACGCAGGCTCACTCTGCGCTTTTCTCGCCCAGCCCGGTTTTCTCAAACAGTCTGGCCATGATGCCCGCCTTGTCGGCCAGATAGTTGTTCAGGCCGCGACTGCGCAGTTCACACGCAGGACACGTGCCGCAGCCGTCACCGGCAATGCCGTTGTAGCAGGTCAGGGTCTGCTGGCGCACCGTGTCGAGGTGACCATAGTGATCCGCCAGTGCCCAAGTCTCGGCCTTGTCGAGCCACATCAAGGGAGTTTCAAAACGGATGCCGCGATCCAACCCCAGCGACACCGCCTGATTGAGGGCCTTGACGAACTCGTCACGGCAATCGGGATAGCCGGAGAAGTCGGTCTCGCAGACACCGGTGATCACCGCTTCGGCGCCCACCTGATAGGCATAGATGGAAGCCAGGGTCAGGAACAGGATATTGCGACCCGGCACGAAGGTGTTGGGCAGGCCATTATCCTGCAGCTCGCAGCTGACCGGGATGTCGTCACGGGTCAGGGCAGAGACCGCCAGCTCATTGAGCAGCGTCACATCCATCACCTTATGGGCGGCGATCCCCAGTGCACTGCCCAGACGGCGCGCGGTGTCGATCTCTTCCCGATGGCGCTGGCCATAGTCAAAGGTGATGGCGTGCACTTCATCATACCGGGCCAATGCCTGCACCAGACAAGTAGTGCTGTCCTGACCACCGCTGAAAACCACGACTGCTTTTTTCATCTTGATAACTCCTTGAATTGTCACGCGCGGCGGCCTTCGGCAAAGTCCTGCCACTGGGTATTCAACCGATTGAACAGGGTCAGCAAGGGCGCATAGCGCTCCGGCCTCCCCTCCCACCGGGACAAGAGGTGATAGCCCGCCTCTATGGTAGAGAGGGCATCGGGAAAGGGTTTCTTTCGAATGGCATATTGACCGGCAATGGCACCAATGCAGATGCGGGGCAAGCAGGCCAGTGCCGGGTTGCTCTGCAACATGCGATAGGCTTTGCGCCAGGTGCCGTCAAGCAAGATAAAGGCGACTGATGCGGAGCCAGAGGATTCACTCTCCCACTGTTGGCGAAGATCGGTCAGCGAAATGGCATCCTCATCCGGCCAGAGCAAATAATAACGACGGGATTGGTCAGCCAGCAGCACATTGAGCCACTCATCGCGGGAAAAGTCCTCCCCCACATGGATCTCGCACTGTTGCAAAGAGGCCGCCAGCAGTGCCGCGGTCCCCTTGGGATGTGCCACCTCGTTGGGGTGCTGCAAGATGTAGAGGGGCGTGTGATTGTCAACCGGCACAATATAATCGCACAGGCAGGCTTTGAGGGCTCGGGTGCAACGTGTACAGTATCGACTGTTCTTGTCGTTGGACTGTTTCATGTTGTCAGACAAATCTGGATTGCTCTGGGTTATCACGCTCTCTCTCACCAGCTTGCTACTCTTCTTTACCGTTCCCAATCTTCAGCTCTCCTTCGATCGGCCCTTGATCGCCGGGGGCGAAGGGTGGCGGATCATAACAGGCAATCTGGCTCATACCAATCTGTGGCACCTGCTGCTCAATCTGGGCGGCCTCGCCATCCTCTATAGCCTGTTTCGCGACTATCTGGGTGGGGCTCGCCTGCCGCTGCTGATGTTGCTGCTCTGGTTGGCCGTGGGCTTGGGGATCTGGTGGTGGTGCCCGCAGACCCAGTGGTACATGGGGCTATCCGGCTCGCTGCATGGCCTGTTTGTCTGGGGGGCAATGCAGGATATTCGCCACGGACGCCGCACATCGGGCTGGCTACTGCTGGCAGGGATGGGGCTCAAGCTGGCGATGGACTTCTACAACGCAGGAGAGAGCCCGATCTCCACCCTGATCAATGCCAGGGTACACATCGGCTCTCATCTTATCGGGGCCGGTGCAGGCCTGTTGCTCGGCCTGCACCGTGTATCACTGGGTGAGCCTGTTACGCACCAACCAACTCGGCATTGATGCTGGCCAGCATGGCGGCCGGATCGGCAGCCTGCGTAATGGGGCGACCGATAACCAGATAATCGGACCCCGCCTCGACCGCCGCTTTGGGTGTCATCACCCGGCGCTGATCCCCGGCCGCGGAACCGGTCGGGCGAATACCCGGGGTCACCAGCTTGAACTCATCACCCAGCAAGGCTTTAAGCTCATGGGCCTCGTTGGCAGAGCAGACAACCCCATCCAAGCCGGATGCCTTGGTCAAGGTAGCCAGCCGGATCACCTGCTCGGCAGGGCTCACATCCAGACCAAGAGGGATCATGTCGGACTGCTCCATGCTGGTCAGTACGGTCACCCCGATCAACAATGGCGCCTTGTCGCCATAAGGCAGCAGCGCCTCTTTGGCGGCACGCATCATCCGCTCACCACCACTGGCATGCACGTTGACCATCCAGACACCGAGCTCGGCACTGGCTGCCACGGCTTTGGCAACGGTATTGGGAATATCGTGAAATTTCAGATCCAGAAAGACATCGAATCCCTTGGCCACCAGCTGGCGTACAAACTGCGGGCCAAACAGGGTAAACATCTCCTTGCCTACCTTGAGACGGCACTGGGCCGGAGAGATACGTTCAACGAACGCTAAGGCATCTGCCTCGTGCTGATAATCCAGCGCTACCAGTACTTTGGGATCTTGCATCTCACATCCTATTGCTTGTTATTCACCGTCCAGACCACGGATCGGCTTGATGGAACCCCACTGGCGACAAGACGGGCACTGCCAGAACAACGAGTGAGTGGCAAAGCCGCACTGCCGACACTTGTGGGTTGACTTGATTTTTATTTGCTCGCCGACCAGCTGTTGCAGCAGTTCGAGGCTCTCCTTGGCAGGCCCCTCTTCCGCACTGGCCAGCTGAAAACCCACCAGCTGGTAAAAACCTTTCATCGACGGATGACGACGCAGCTGACGCAACACCAGCGAACGGGCCTGGCTCAGGCCATCACGCTCTTCAACCAGCTTGGCAAGGGCCAGGGTCACGCTGACACCGGCGTGATCTTCCACAGCCTTCTCAAGCAGCGGGATCAACGCAGGCGTGCGCCCCAACTGCTGATAGCACTCGAGCAATTTGGGCATTGCCTCGGAGGCAAAGTCGATATCCTGCTCGAACACCCGCAGCAGCTCCTTGCTGGCCTGCTCATACTCCCCCTCTGCCATGGCGAGCTCAGCGAGGCGCAAACTGGCTCGGGCACATGCCGGATTGATACTGAGCGCCCGTTTGAGCTTGGCCAGCCCCTCCCCTTTATTGCCCTCACGCAGCGCGATCTCGGCTTGCTCGCAATAGAAATGGGAGATGGGGTCGGCCAGCTTCTTGCCCTGGAATTTTTGCAGACGAACCGCCACATCGATGGCCTTATCCCAATCCCGCAACTGCTGATGGATGATCAACAGCTGTGCCAGCGCCGTCTCTTCATAGTCGCTGTCATCGCACAGCTCATTCCAGAGCGCTTCAGCTCGGTCCAGCAGACCAGCAGCCAAAAAGTCGCGCGCAAGCTCCTGCAGGGCAAGCTGTCGCTGCTCCCGGGTCAGTTGGCGGGTTACCAGGTTCTGGTGGATCTTGATGGCACGATCGACCTCCCCACGCTGGCGAAACAGGTTGCCGAGGGAGAGGTGTGTTTCGATGGTTTCACTGTCCACCTCAAGCAGTTGGATAAAGAGATCCACCGCCTTGTCGGATTCATCGGACAGCAAATAGTTGAGGCCCGCCACATACTGGCGGGAAAACTGGTTACTCTGTTTTTGGGTGTCCTGGCGAACACTCCTGCGACCCATGTACCAGCCATAACCGGCGGCGATGGGTAACAGCAGGAAAAGCAGTTCAAGCATTGAGGAACATTATTCCTTACCCGGTGACCGGGCCAGCTCCAACTCGCGGGATTGACGACGCATGGTGCGGTTGAGGGTGCGGTTTTGCATTTTCAGGCGCAGGAACAGCAGGCCGAATACCAGCCAGCCCAGCAAAAAACCGCCAGCGAAGAAGAAGCCCAACAGCATGGCAAGCGAAAACTCACCCTGAGCGATCAGGTAATTGAACTGAACCAGCTGGCCATTTTGTGAGCCCAGCGCCAGGGTCAGAACAAACACCAGCACCAGCGGAATGAGGGCCAAAATACGCTTCATAAGAGCTCCCTGTCAGTATCTAATGAGAGGCTGATTATCCTTAAAATCGCAGGCAGACTCTAGAGTGAATGAGAAAAGAGTTTAAGAAACAAGACGATTGGCACAGGAATCGGTGCCAAAAAGAAAAAAGGCATACCCGAGGTATGCCCATTTCTGCATTATTCAATGATGTTGACGCGCTCGCGCAACTCTTTGCCAGGTTTGAAGTGCGGGACATATTTCCCGGTCAGTTCAACCTTGTCCCCAGTCTTGGGGTTGCGGCCCACACGGGGCGCACGATAGTGCAGTGAAAAACTGCCAAATCCGCGGATTTCAATCCGGTCGCCGTTTTGCAAGGTCGACGCCATCTGCTCAAGGATCTCCTTGATGGCGGCTTCGACATCCTTGGCCGGCATATGCATGCGGCTGGCTGCCAGTTGTTCGATGAGATCTGATTTGGTCATAACGTTAAATCTCCTTCCCCGATCACATGCAATATTCATTTTGCCAGGATAAAAAAGGGCGGCGCAATGCCGCCCTTTTCTTGCATCAAGGATTACTCACCCTTGGCGGCTTTGAACGCTTCCATCATAGCATTGCTGAACACAACTTCTTCTTGCTGGTTCAGGTTATCGATAGCAACACGCTCATCAGCCTCGTCCTTAGCACGGACAGACAGGCTTACGGTGCGGTTCTTACGATCAACGCCCATGAATTTAGCTTCAACTTCGTCACCAACAGACAGCACCAGAGTGGCGTCTTCTACACGGTCACGAGCAGCGTCGGAGGCACGCAGGTAGCCTTCTACGCCATCAGCCAGTTCGATAACGGCACCTTTGGCATCAACCTCGGTAACCTTACCCTTCACGATAGCACCTTTCTTGTTGTCAGCCAGGTACTTGTTGAACGGGTCTTCTTCGATCTGCTTGACACCCAGGGAGATGCGCTCACGCTCCGGATCCACTTGCAGAACAACGGCTTCGATCTCGTCGCCTTTCTTGAATTCACGCACGGCTTCTTCGCCCTGGTTGTTCCAGGAGATGTCAGACAGGTGAACCAAGCCGTCGATGCCGCCATCCAGACCGATGAAGATACCGAAGTCAGTGATGGACTTGATCTTGCCGGAAACACGGTCGCCTTTGGCGTGAGTTTCGGCAAACAGCTGCCACGGGTTGGATTTGCACTGCTTCAGACCCAGGGAGATACGACGACGCTCTTCGTCGATGTCCAGAACCATCACGTCAACCACGTCGCCAACGTTAACAACCTTGGACGGGTGGATGTTCTTGTTGGTCCAATCCATCTCGGATACGTGTACCAGGCCTTCAACGCCTTCTTCGATTTCAACGAAGCAGCCGTAGTCGGTCAGGTTGGTCACGCGGCCAGACAGACGGGTGGTCTCCGGGTAACGCTTGGCGATAGCAACCCAGGGATCTTCGCCCAGCTGCTTCAGACCCAGGGATACACGGGTACGCTCGCGGTCGAACTTCAGAACCTTGACAGCGATCTCGTCGCCAACGTTGACGATTTCGGAAGGATGCTTAACGCGCTTCCACGCCATGTCGGTGATGTGCAGCAGGCCGTCAACACCGCCCAGATCTACGAATGCACCGTAGTCGGTCAGGTTCTTGACGATACCCTTAACTTCTTGACCTTCTTGCAGGTTAGCCAGCAGGCTTTCGCGCTCGGAGGTGTTCTCGGTCTCGATCACGGCACGACGGGAAACAACAACGTTGTTGCGCTTCTGGTCCAGTTTGATGACTTTGAACTCGAGTTCTTTGTTTTCCAGGTGAGCGGTGTCACGGATCGGACGCACGTCAACCAGAGAACCCGGCAGGAAGGCACGGATGCCGTTCAGTTCAACGGTGAAACCACCCTTGACCTTGCCGTTGATGATACCGATAACGGTAGCTTGCTCTTCGTAAGCCTTCTCAAGCTGCAGCCAGGCTTCGTGGCGCTTGGCTTTTTCGCGGGACAGCTTGGTTTCGCCGAAACCATCTTCGATAGAGTCCAGAGCCACGTCAACGGTGTCGCCGACGTTGATTTCCAGCTCGCCCATGGCGTTCTTGAATTCTTCAGCCGGGATAGCGGACTCGGATTTCAGACCGGCGTCAACCAGTACGAAACCGTTCTCGATAGCAACGACAGTACCCTTGACGATGGAACCTTGACGGGTTTCAACGGCGTTCAGGGACTCTTCAAAGAGTTGAGCAAAAGATTCGATCATTGTTTATGTCACAAATGAAACATCCACTTGCAATCCGGCACAAGCGGGGCTGTTTTAAATAATCTGCGCCATCCTTGGTGCAGACGACCGGATGTCAGCTTGCGCTGGCATCACCAAGTTGTTGCTCTGCATAGGCGAGCACTGTTGCCAGCACTTCATCTATGGTCATGGCGGTAGAGTCTACCACCAGAGCATCTTCTGCCGGTTTCAGGGGTGCAGTAGCGCGATTTCTGTCGCGATCGTCACGTTCCCGAATCTCGGTTAAAAGACGCTCAAAGTTAACATCAAAGCCCTTATCTTGCAACTGCTTATAGCGACGCTGGGCCCGTTCTTCGGCACTGGCGTCGAGGAAAATCTTTACCTCGGCCTCGGGGAAAACAACTGTACCCATGTCACGACCATCGGCAATCAGACCCGGGGCCTGACGAAATGCCCGCTGACGGCGCAACAATGCTTCGCGCACCCGGGGGAAGGCGGCGATTTTACTGGCAGCATTACCCACTTCTTCAGTGCGAATGGTGCGGGAGACATCTTCCCCTTCCAGGATCACCTTGACCAGATCGCCCTCAACCTGAAATTGCACATCCAGATTGGCGGCCAGCGGCACCAGTGAGGCTTCACTGTCCAGCTCTACATCGTGATGCAGGGCGGCCAGGGACAACACCCGATAGATGGCGCCCGAGTCCAGCAAGTGCCAACCCAGCTTCTCAGCAAGCAGCTGACACAAGGTGCCTTTACCTGCACCACTGGGGCCATCAATTGTCATTACGGGGGCCATCTGAGGCATAACTTCTCTCCTGCACTGTGTTGCTCCCATCCCGAAGGGGTGGGTTAATGGGCGCCGATTATACCCGAATGTGGTGAGCCTGGCAGTCATCAATCCGCACAAAGGGCCAAAACCCCGACGGACAGCTGTGCTTGTATCTCATTTGGACATTTCATTAAGCAATGCAGGGACTTGTTCTTATGGTCGTTCCTGACAAGGCGCGCTAAACTGGCCCCCTTTTTTGAGCCGTTAGTAGTAAGGAGCAACCTATGAGCAGCGTTACCCTCGTGGCCAAATCCAAATTGCCAACCCCTTGGGGCACCTTCACGCTGGTAGGTTTTCAGGAAACCGGCACAGGCAAAGATCACGCCGCACTGGTGATGGGCGACATTACCGGTGAAGAGCCCGTGCTGGGCCGGATCCACTCAGAGTGCCTGACCGGCGACGCCCTGTTCAGCCTGCGTTGTGACTGCGGTTTCCAGTTGCAGGCGGCCATGGAGAATATCGCCAAAGCCGGTCGTGGCGTGTTGCTGTATGTGCGTCAAGAGGGCCGAGGCATCGGCTTGCTCAACAAAATCCGCGCCTATCACCTGCAGGATCAGGGAGCCGATACCGTGGAAGCCAACGTGGCCCTTGGTTTCGCCGCCGATATGCGCGACTACACCATCTGCGCCGATATGCTCAAGCAGCTTGAGGTCAAGTCTCTCAAACTGATGACCAACAACCCGCGCAAGATGAAAGCGATGGAATCCTTCGGTATTCCGGTGGCCGAACGGGTACCGTTGCAGGAAGGGCGCAATCCCCACAACGAGTTCTATCTGTCGACCAAGGCCAACAAGCTGGATCATATGCTGAAGAAGTGAGCCTGAATTGACGAATGTCAGATTGTCAAACGCCTCCCATTGGGAGGCGTTTTTCTTGGGATGACCACACATCAACCCAAGCTATCTAAGTGGCACGGTCAAATTGGCCAGCATAGC
Source organism: Aeromonas sp. 603607 (assembly GCF_049171595.1). Taxonomy (NCBI): domain Bacteria; kingdom Pseudomonadati; phylum Pseudomonadota; class Gammaproteobacteria; order Aeromonadales; family Aeromonadaceae; genus Aeromonas; species Aeromonas sp. 603607. Next base: position 124,255 of record NZ_JAAKOV010000012.1, on the reverse strand, counting down.
TTCAAGCTCTTCGCCAGTGCGGGCAGCACAGTATTGTTCAACACGCTCCCGGGTCAATTGCGGCGCGAGACGTCCAATCAGGTCATACAGATAGCCGCACAAAAACGCCCCTCTGCGCAACCCGATAGCGGCAACGCCACTAGGTAGCCAAGGCACCTGTTTGAGCAGCAGATCACCATCGCGCTGGGGCTCCCAGGCAAAAGTTGCCATCACTCCGATGCCCATTCCTTGTCTGACATAGGTCTTGAGCACATCGCTGTCGCTCGCACAGCAGGCGATCCGGCTCTCGGCATGAGCGCAATCAGTGCCATGTGCAGCAGAGAGCGCCCTTCCATCGGTCACCAATGCAAACTCCACCAGCTCGGCCGGGGTCAGCGATGTTGCTTTGGCCAACGGATGATCCTTGGGCAGCACCAAGCCCCGTTGCCACTGAAAAGAGGGGAGCATGAGCAGATCGCTCCCCTCCTCCGGTTCATCCGCCAGCAGCAGATCAGCAGCGCCATCATGCACGGCTGCGCGGCACTGCGCCGCACTCCCTTGCATCACAGTTACTGCAACTTTGGGGAAGCGGGCCATGAATCCCTTGAGGATGGCGGGCAGAATATAACGGGCTTGTAGATGAGTAGCGGCAATAGTGAGGGTTCCCTGCTCCGGATGCACATGCTGCCTGGCCATCACCTTGATGGTGGCCACCTTGTCCAGCACCTCGGCGGCCACTTTGATCACATCCCGACCTATGGGGGTGATCTGGGTCAGGTGTTTACCGCTGCGCTCGAAGATCTGGATCCCCAGCTCATCCTCCAGCATCCGCACCTGTTTGCTGATCCCGGGCTGGGAGGTAAAGAGGCTCTCGGCGGTGGCCGACAGATTCAGCCTGTGGTTGGCCACCTCGACGATATAGCGCAATTGCTGCAGTTTCATGGTGTAGCCCTCAAGCGAACCCACTGTTAATAGTAACAAACTTTCAGCAATGACCCGCCGCCATCAGGCTGGGCGATCCTTGAGTAGGAAATCGCGCAAGGCACGGTTGGCCATAGAGAGCGGATCACCACGCCGCCACGCCACACAGAGGTCTAGGTAGATGGGCGGGTCGAAGGGTACGCCACTCAGATCCGGCTCCTCTTCCAGCACCATCCGCAAGAAGGTGGTCACCGCAAAGCCTTGCCGCACCACCGCCTTGAGCAGAGGGATAAGATTGCTCTCGAAGGCGATATCGGGTTCAACGCCCAGGCTCTGGGCCAGCGCCTCCATATGCTCCCGGTGGTAGAAACCACGGCGAAACAAAGCCAACTCCTGAGCGAAAAACTGCGAGAGGGTGACGGCCGGTTCGCCGCGCAAGGGGTGATCGTCCCCCACCACCATCAACATCTCTTCGCTCAGCAGATGTGCCCCCTCAATGGCGGGGGGGAGATCACTGGTGATGAGAATGGCCAGATCGAGGGAGCCATCCACCATCCGGCTGAGCAGCTCACGGGTGCCGGCCTCTTCGACCCGGATCTTGAGGCCGGGATAGCGATGCTTGAAGGCCATCAGACGAGGGGGGAAATAGTAGGAGCCCATCATGTAGGGGATCCCGATCCGCACTTCCCCCCGCTCCAGCCCCTTGAGCTCGGCCATCTCGGCCTCGGCCTGATGCATCTGCAACAACAAGCGCTCGGCATGGCGACAGAGCACCTCTCCCTCCGGGGTGAGCCGTACCGCCCGATCCTGTCGATCAAACAGGCGCAATTCGAGCTGCTGCTCCAGCTTGGCGATGGCCATGCTGATGGCCGGTTGTGCCACATGCAGACTGTTGGCTGCCTTGGTAAATGAGCCGGCATCCCTGACCGCCAGCAGATAGGTGAGCTGTTTCAGATCCATGTATCAATTCATCTTATGAGATAGATAACTTAAATATATTATATTTATAACCGCAAGGACTCTACCCTGACCAAAAGTAGTCAGGACAATACGCAATGATTGAAGTTGGAAGTCGCGAGTGGATACGTGCAACCCTGGCCCTCAGCCTGGGCTCTTTTCTGGTGTTTCTGAACCTCTACCAGACCCATCCCCTGTTACCCCTGATTGCCGAAGTCTTCTCGGTCAACTCCCTCTCGGCCAGCTGGACCCTGGCAGGATGCACTGCAGGCCTCGCCGCCTCCCTGCTGATCTGCGCCAGACTGGCGGATCGCCATGGCCGTCGGCAAGTCATGCTGGGGACACTCACCCTGGCGATCCTGCTCTCACTGTTAATCCCGCTGGTTGAGCAGTTTGGTTCCCTGCTGTTGCTGCGCATCCTGCAGGGCGCGCTGCTGGCAGGGCTGCCCGCGACCGCGATTGCCTATATGGGGGAAGAGTTCAGCAAACGGGCGCTGCTCTCGGCGGTGGGGGTCTATATTGCCGCCAACTCCCTCGGTGGCATTGCCGGTCGGGTGGTAGGCGGCCTATTGGCAGGCTGGTTTGGCGACTGGCAGCATACCTTTCTGGGGATTGGAGTGATCAGCCTGTCACTGCTGCCGCTGGTCTTCTGGCTGCTGCCCCATCAGACCCGCTTTGTGGCGAGCGCCCCCGTTCGCGGCCAATTTGCTCGCGCCTTGCAACAACACCTGACCAATCCCTTGCTGGTAGGGGCCTATCTGATTGGCGGCCTCAACTTTATGGTGTTTCTGAACCAGTTCAGCTACCTCACCTTCCTGCTGGCCAAGCCCCCCTTCTCCCTGCCCACCCAATGGCTCGGCATGCTGTTTCTCACCTATCTCTCGGGGACTGTAGCCTCCTCCTTGAGCGGCCGCTTTGCCAACCGCTGGGGGGCACAACGGATGCTGCTAGTGGGGATCGCGCTGATGGCTATCGGCAGTCTGTGGCTGCTGCAGGGCAGTCTGCTCGGGATCCTGAGCGGCTTGCTGGTCTCCAGCTTCGGTTTTTTCCTGGCTCACGCCTGTGCCAGTGCCTGGGTGGGTCATCATGTCGAACACAACCGGGCCCTCGCCTCCTCCCTCTATCTGGTGGCCTACTATCTGGGGGCGAGTCTGGGGGGACTTTACCTGCACCCCTTCTGGGAGCAAGGCGAGCTGGGCGGTCTGGTCATGGGAATTGAACTGGTCCTCATCCTGACGGCAGGCTTGAGCCTCTGGCTCGGCCGTCTCAAGCAGCGAAGCCAATCGCCACAGCCCGCCCAGCACCCCCACCGACACGGGTAACAGGCTCAGCGCAAACAGGGTCACCCACGAGCAGATGGCGATCTCGCAACCCAGCACCGCCAGATAACAAAAGGGGTCACACCGGTGACCCCTTTTGCTGCGTTATTCAAGAGCCTGTCAGGCTCGCACCGCATTTAGAGCAGGAGCACTCCTGATCGAAATAATCCGCAGGCACCGCGACCACAGCACCGGTCGCCACCTCTTCGGCGATCACCTCAGCCAGCGGGCGCAGATGAAACTTGATCTGGCCGGAAGGCAACATCAGGCCAATATCGGGGTTGCGGGTATCCTGCATGTTGCCGGTTTTGAATGGCAGCTCGGGATAGCGCGCTACCAGATCTTGCAGTGAAGTAACCACCAGCTCGATATGTTCCAGCCCCGCCTGATGGACGCGACCCGGTTTCGGTGCAGCCAGCTCGATACAGGGTACCTGTACCTCACCAGCCAACAGCAGCTGATGCAACTGATAAGTGGCGATGGGACGTCCGCCAATCATACCCTCCACCAGCAAGGAGCCCGCTTCAGCCAATACAGCACACAGCGCGCGGTACTCCTGCAAGGTCGCCGCCCGATAACAGAGGTGATCGACCGTTGGCTGGGAAAATGTGACGCCAGCAGCGGCCAGTTCGGTCAACAGCTGAGAAACAAATGGGGCCATTGGCCCCAGTGTGGAATCGAGTGGGTGGGACATGCTTACCATTTCTTCTTGGGTTGAAACAGGACATCGAGCTCGTCGGCTTCCTTGTCCTTGATGTTTTGCAGATCCTGCGCGCTGTTTTGCTGCTGCAGCTCTTCAAGCTCCTTGAGCCCCTGACGCATATCCTCTTCACGAGCCAACAGATAGGGATCCTTGTCGCCAATGCTGGCCATTGCCGACAACCCCTTGGTATAGAGCTGGCGGCAAGTACCATATTGGCCCTGAATGCGGGCATCCATCGCCCGCTTGACCAGATTCGAGATGTTGATTTTGAGCTGCATCAGCTCGAGACGACGATCTTCCTGAGCAAACCCCTGCGGATCAATTTTGCCCTTGTTGTGCTCGACACGCAGTACGGCACGTAGCTTTTTTACCAGCTGCAACATCTGGATCGCCTGACGATCAGACTCGGGGGTTTTGAAGTGCCCCTCATCCTGCGCACTGTAATTTTCCTGCACGTTCTTGATCTGGATCTGCACATCGGCGATGCGCTGCTTGATCTGGTTGTTGGGCATCACCTGGGCGATGGCGCGATAGGCATCAAGGATCCGGTGCTGCAACAGCAACACCATGTTTTTGGAGAAAGGCACCAGATTGACGTTCAGCAGTACCTCTTCGGTCTCGTCGGCTACCGTCTTGTGTCTGGCAACGGCGTGACGCTTTTCAGCCTCCGCCTTCTGCTTATATTGCTGTACCACGTTATAGGCGATAACCAAAAACAGGAGCGCGCCGATAGACAGCAATACCAAAGTTAAAATCATAGGATGTCCAAACCCCTGTCCCAATCCAATTGCGTGATCCTACAACAGCTTATCGACTTAAGGTAGCCTGTAGATCCCCCCCTTGCCCACGATTTGTCGCCAAGCTGTATACCCGGTCTCAGGGAAAGATTTCAGGATCACGGGAAAATGACCATGGTGGTCATCACTCCCATAGTATCGCCCATCAGCGCCATTACTTGAGGTTAAAGCCCCGCGATTGCAGGAATCCCAGCATGAAAGGGCGGGACTCCTTGCCCAGAATGGCGCGGATCTGGCTACTCCAGGTCTGCTGTTTGTTGTTGCTGCTGCGGGCCTGATAGTAGTCCGCGATCTGCTGATCGTACCGGGCCAGCAGGTCGCGATCCAGCTCGTGCTGGTAGCGCTCCTGATGCACCACCAATCCCCTGGGCAGGCGGGGTTTCTGCTCCGGCTGCTGGGCAGGGTGGCCAAGGCAGAGGCCAAACAGCGGGATCACCTGATGGGGCAAGCCCAGTAGCTCGCTCACCTCGGCAGGATGGTTGCGAATGCCGCCGATATAGACCCCGATCAGCAACTGCTCCGCATAACCGGTCTGGGCCTCGGGCACGATCTGGCTGTGACGATGGTAATCGGCGCAGAACACCAGAAACTCGGCCGCCTGCACCACATAGGGTTGATTGCCCGCCAGCATGGCCAGCTGCTGACGCGCCTCGGGTTCACTGACTCGCACAATACTGGTCACCTGCAAAAAGCTCGAGGTCGAGGCGGACTGGGCGGCGGCGAGAATGACATCCAGCTGCTGCGGGACGATCGGCTCGGCAGTGAACTGACGAATGGAGCGATGGGAAAGGATAAGATCGATGGTCTGATTCATGGCACCTCCAAAATGAGGTAACACCATAGCGAAAAAAACGAGGGAGCCCAAGGCTCCCTCGCACACCCAGCTTAAGGGGCCGGATAGACGTAAGGGGCTTGCAACCCGAGCGGGAAGCCGAGCGCCCAGTAGAGCAGCAGGAAGATGGTCCAGCTCACCAGGAAGGCCAGTGAGTAGGGCAGCATCATGGAGACCAGAGTGCCAATCCCGGTGCTCTTCACATACTGCTGGCAATAGACCACCACCAGCGGGAAGAAGACCATCAGCGGGGTGATGATATTGGAAGCAGAATCCCCGACCCGATAGGCCGCCTGGGTCAGCTCGGGGGAGATCCCCACCGCCATCAACATGGGCACCAGGATCGGGCTGATCAGCGCCCACTTGGCGGAGGCCGAGCCGACTACCAGATTGACGGTGGCGGTGAGCAGGATCATCCCGACGATAGTCACCTCACCGGGCAGCGCCAGCGCATGGAGCACTTCGGCACCGGAGAGGGCCAGCAGGGTGCCCAGATTGGAGTCACCAAACGCCTTGATAAAGAGCGCGCAGAAGAAAGCCATCACCATGTAGGAGCCCATCTTGTTCATGGTGGCCGACATGGCGTCGATCACATCCTTGCCGCTCTTGAAGCTGCCTGCGACAAAGCCGTAGACAATCCCGGGCAGGATAAAGAGCAGGAAGATGAGCGGTACAATGGACTTCATCACGGGGGCAGCGAAGGTAGTCAGGGAGCCATCGGCAGCACGCAGCGGGGAATCGTTCGGGGAGAGCGCCAGCGCCAGCAGCACGATAGCCGCCAGCATGGCAAACCCGGCCCAGTTGAAGGCTCGGCTCTCTTGCGCGCTGTAGCGCCCCATCTCGTCGGCACTCTCCAGATCCTCGTTGAGCGCCACATGCTTGAGGCGCGGCTCAACCACCTTTTCGGTAATGAACCAGCCGACGCAGATGATCAGCAGCGAAGAGGCTCCGGTAAAGATGATGTTGCAAAGGGTGTTGACCATGTAGTCAGGATCGAGCAACTGAGCGGCGGACTGGGTAAAGCCCTGCAGCAACGCATCCCCGCCGGAGGGCAGGAAGTTGGCGGCAAAACCGCCGGAGACACCGGCAAAGGCAGCGGCGATCCCCGCCAGCGGATGGCGTCCGGCAGCGTGGAAGATGATGCCACCGATGGGGATCACCAGCACATAACCCGCATCTGCGGCGGTGTGGCTGACGATCGCTACCAGGATCAGCATGGGGGTGAGGAAACGGGCAGGCGTCACTTTGAGCAACTTTTTCAGACCGGTATTGATAAAACCGGACTGCTCGGCCACCCCAACCCCGAGCATAGCCACCAGCACGATCCCCAGCGGGGCAAAGCCGGTGAAAGTGGTCACCATAGTGGAGAGAAACTCGGCCAGACCGGCACCGGTCAGCAGGTTGTTGACCACTACCGCCTCCCCGGTACGGGGGTTGACCAGATCAAACTGGAATTGTGACAACACCCAGGAGCCGACCCAGACGATCAGCAAGGCATAGAGGAACAGCATGGCGGGGTCGGGTAATTTGTTCCCGGCTTTCTCGACGCCATTGAGGAAACGGTTCAGCCAACCCTTGGGAGGGCTGGCCGGACGGTCATTGACAGCAGCATGACTCATTATTGCAATACTCCTTTCCCTAGAAATGAGGTCGCATGCTAGCAACTCCAGCCAATCCGTCTCATGACCGATCGCAAAATAATGATTAATTTTGATTAAATATTACGGAATAAAATCCCAAGTTGTGGTCTAACGCACACTTGTTACTCTGCCATTACGGCATCTAACAGTGGATAACGCCCAACCTGACACTCCACCACGAAACCGCTCGCCTCGACTTGTGCCACCGTCAGCGGCTTGCTGAACAGATATCCCTGGAACACATGGCACCCCTGGGTCTGCAGTGCGGCCAGCTCGTGAGGCTCCTCCACCCCTTCTGCCATGATCCCCAAACCCAGATTGGTGGCCATGGCGGCGGTCGCCCGGATCACCGGCAGGTTGAGGCCGACCACGAAAGAGCGATCCAGCTTGATCGTATCGATGGGCAGGCGATTGAGATAGGCAAGGGATGAGTAGCCGGTACCAAAATCGTCGATGGCAATCTTGATCCCCAGTTCACTCAAGTCATCGAGAATATCGAGGCACCCCTTCATATCCAGCATAAGCACAGTTTCGGTCAGTTCCAGCGTCAACAGGGAGGCATCCACCCCGTGCAGCTCCAGCTGCTGGCGCACTTGCCCGGGCAGTGCCGACGAGAGCTGGAAACCAGAGAGGTTGACGGAAACTGGCACCCGGTGATGGAGGCGCTTCTTCCAACTGGCCATTTGGGCAAGCGCGGTAGAGAGCACCCAGCTGCCGATCTCGCGGATCAGCCCCATCTCTTCGGCAAGGGGGATAAATTCCACTGGCGAGACATGGCCAAGCACCGGGTTATACCAGCGCAGCAGCGCCTCGTAACCGATCAGACGCCGTTTGGCGACATCGACCTGTGGCTGGTAACAGAGGCTCAGCTCCTGACGACCGATAGCCTTGGCCAGAAACTGCTTGAGATTGAGCTTGCGCTGCAGGGTCTGCTGCATGCTGGGGGTAAAACGCTGCCAGCGCAGCCGCCCCATCTGCTTGGCCTGATACATGGCCATATCGGCGCGGGTGATGAGGTTATCACCATCGTCCGCATCATCGGGATAGATGGCAATGCCGATACTGCCGCCGATGGTTACCTCCGGCAGACCGCTCAGTTGCAGCGGCTTGGTCATCTGGGAGAGCATCTGATCGGCCACATCCTGGGCTCGTTCGCTCTGGTTTCCCAAGGGAACCAACGCGGTAAACTCGTCCCCGCCAAGACGGGCCAGCTCAACATCGCGGGGGCAAATCTGTTTGAGGCGACCGGCAACCCGCTCCAGCAGGCGGTCTCCCGCCTTATGGCCGTAGTTGTCGTTGACCAGCTTGAAGTTGTCCAGATCCATGAATACCAGCGCGAAACGCTCCCCCAACCCGCAATAGGCCTCGAGAGATTTCATCAAGCCATAACGGTTGAGCAGGCCGGTCAGGGAGTCATGCCAAGCGAGGTGGCGATGCTCCAGCTCCTCGAGTTTACGATCGGTAATATCGCGCATGGTAAGCAGGATCCGTGCTCCTTGCTGGATATAGCGGAACTGATACTGGAACCAGCGCATCCCCTTGAGGGTTCGGCACTCCCCTTCGGTCACTACTTCATCGAGTCGGGAGAGCTTCTGGTAAAAACTGTCGTCACTACCGGAAAAAACCTGGGAGAGCGTGGCGATCCGGTGACCGAAACACATCTCGAAGTGATAGTTGCCGCTTTCGAACGCGCCATTGCTATCGAACAGGCAGGCCAGGGTATCACCGGTTGCCAGCGAGGACTCCTGATAGAGGGTATCGGAGTCGAGCACCGCCTCGGTCATCATCATCAGACGGCCAGCCAGCTGAATCCCGGAGAGGCGTAGATAGATCTGCTTCTTGACCCCCTTTGGGGAGATAGTCCACCACTCGTTGTAACTTCGCCCCTGCTGAAAATCACCGAGGTAGCGTTGCAACAACAGCGCTATGGCTGTGGCCATATCAGCCGAAAAATCCCTGGAACAGAGCTCGTCCAGGGAGGTGGCCTCCCAGAGGGGAAGTGCTGCGCGGTTTGCCCAGAAAATATGGTGATGTTCGATGTCATAGACCCAGATAGGGGTATGTAGAACATCCATTGTCTTCAGTAACCGTTCGTCAAGCGTATTCATCTGGTCAAAGTCATTCATGCTGGATGGTCACTGGTGAACCGGAAAACAAATGGGCAAACCGCCGTATGCAGAATGCAAGGTGAAAACACCTCTCGGCCACTATTTCTCGCGATGGCCAAAAGCAGATAACTGATTTCAGAAATCAACAACAGGAGAGCCAATCCAGCCACAGAAAAAAGGACTCAGCCAATACTCCTGTCAATCAGAACAAATCTCTCGTTCGTTTTTAACTTTTTTTCCCAGCAAAAACAAGCACTAAGAATTGCACTCTGGATACTTCAAAAAACATTTTTACGATTCACAACAAACACTTATTTACTGATAACAAAGTCAACTAAAAAAAGTGCCGGCATTTCCCTCGTAAAACTTTCATTTATTAACCAGCGCGTTGAATAAACAGACAAAAAAGAGCAAAACCGGCCCCAAATAGCGACTTAACAAGGAACTTAAATACCTCAAAACCGAATATCTACCTTCTCCAGACCGGCATGATGAATATGCGACTGTCATCACATTCACATCGCCGAAAAAAAGAACTGCTCTTGACCAGCACGATCCTCTTTTTGCCTGAGGATGGTTCGTATTGTAGTCATACCATGTCGCCTCTCTCTCTTGAGCTAACGGGTGACATCTCGCAACAATGACTGTGGCGCAGAAAATAATCCTCATTCGAGAACAATTGAAAATTTAAACTGGTATCAGTAGAAATCGAATCCAGATCAATTAAACGCTGAATTACCCTTGCCAAGCGATAAGGCTCTTTTTATGGTTGCCCCCTTGTTACACCCAGAACAGCGTTTATGAAGCACATCGAAGAGTTCTACCTGTTCGTCAAGGTGGTGCAAGAGGGAGGATTCTCCCATGCTGCAGCCGCACTGGGCATGCCAACAGGCACCATCAGTCGACGCATTTCCCAGCTGGAAGAGCAACTGGGTTGCACCCTGCTACATCGCTCTACCCGTAAACTCCGTCTTACTGATGAAGGGCTCAGATACTACGAGCGTCTCTGCACACCGCTTGCACAAATCGAGCAGGCCACCAGCGAGATCCGGGGTAAAGAAGCAGACATCACCGGGCTTATCCGGATAGCCGCGCCGATCGCGCTCTCCAACACCATCCTCATCGATATGCTGGCCGAATTCGGGCTGCACTATCCCGAGGTACAGTTCGATATCACCCAGACCAATGATCACCAGCACCTGTTCGACAATGATCGGGATCTGGTGTTCTTCAACGGTGAGCTGCCCCAGTCGCTGCCCAATGCGATCTGTCTCGGTCATATCGAGTACGGCCTGTTTGCCTCGCCACTCTATCTGACCAAGAAGGGAACCCCCTCCCACCCCAGCCAGCTGGAAGAACATGATCTCATCTACTGCTGGCCACACCAGCACTGGCAACTGACCGACAAGGATGGCCAGAACATCTGCATCAAACGCAGCGCCAAACTGACCGTCAACCAGACTCAGGCCGCCGTGCGCGCAGCCCGGCGTCATCTGGGGATAGTCAACGCCCCGCTGCACTATCTGAGCAGCTTCCTCCATGACGAGCAGCTGGTACCGGTACTGACCGACTGGCAGACCGGCAATCGCCCCTTCTACATGTTGTGTTGCCAGCACCAGTTCGCCCCGTTGCGTGTTAAGATGTTCGCTGAATTTGTTGAGAAATACTCCGCACGCTATCGTAACCGGCAATGGGATAACCAATTTTCACAGGGTGACAACCTCCCACATTGCATCTGACTGTTAGCGGGCCACACTTATAGCAATCCTTGCCAACAGAGCCTGCCTAACGCCATGAATGTATTGATATGTGATGACTCCGGGTTCGCCCGCAAACAGCTGGCACGAGCGCTACCGGCTGACTGGAAAGTCGATTTGCACTATGCGGCGAATGGCCTTGAAGGGATCGAACAGGTGCTGATGGGCCATGGGGATCTCATCTTTCTCGATCTGACCATGCCGGAAATGGACGGTTACGGCGTGCTGGAGACCCTCCAACGGGAGGGTCTACGCAACAAGGTGATCGTGGTCTCCGGGGATATCCAACCAGAGGCCTATCAACGGGTCATGGGGCTAGGGGCGCTCGATTTCATCAAGAAACCTGCCGCCCCAGAAACCCTGCTCGCCCTGCTCAAAAAGCATGATTTCTGGAGTGCCACCCCGAGCGGTCAACCAAGCGCCCCCGAGCAGCAGCCAAACGGAGTGGTAGCCGATGCAGGCGTCAAGATCACCCCCGAAATCCGCGATGTCTATCAGGAGCTGGCCAACGTCTCCATGGGTCAGGCCGCCGATTTGCTGGCTCGTCTGCTCAACGCCTTCGTGGTACTGCCTATCCCCAACGTCAACGTGCTGGAGGTCTCCGAGCTGCACATGGCCCTTTCTGCCGCCGCCGACTCGGATACCCTCTCCGCCGTCTGTCAGGGGTTTATCGGGGCGGGGATCGCCGGCGAAGCGCTGATCCTGTTCCATGACTCCAGCTTCAAAGATTTGGCCAAGCTGATGAACCATCAGGGGACGCTGGATCGCACCGCCGAACTGGAGCTGTTGATGGATACCGCCAACGTGCTGATAGGCGCCTTCCTGCGCGGCTATGCCAACCAGCTCGACACCCCCTTCAGTCAGGGACACCCAGTGGTGCTCGGCCAGCACAGACCCATCAACGAACTGATCCACACCAACAAGAGTCGCTGGCGCCGCACGCTCGCCATCGAGATCAACTACCGGATCCAGGATTACGCGGTGCAGTGTGATCTGCTGCTGCTGTTTACCGAAGATTCCATCGCCACCATGAACAACAAAATCATGCACATGCTCTAGGAGTGACTATGGAAATCCGTGAATTTCATTGGTTGATGAACATAGTCCAGAACCTGGACGTAGGCTTGGTGGTGCTTGACAAGGAGTACAAGATACAGGTGTGGAACGGCTTTATGGAGAGCCACAGCGGCCGACTGGCCAGTGACGTGCGCGATGGCCTACTGTTCGAGCTCTTCCCCGATGTGGACAGAGCCTGGTTCGAGCGCAAGGCCAACATGGTCTTCAAGCTCAACAACCGCGCCTTCAGCACCTGGGAACAGAAGCCCTACCTGCTGCGTTTCTCCAACTATCGCCCCATTACCGGCTCGGCCCCCCACATGTTCCAGAACCTGACGCTGGTACCACTGGCCGATTTCGGCGGTCAGGTGACCCATATCGCGGTGATGATCTACGACGCCACCGATGAGGCCATGCTGATGAGCGGCCAGCGGCAGGCTTAAGTTTGCTGCAAACAACAGAGGGCGCCGCGGCGCCCTCTGTTGTTTCGGTATCAACAAATATCGGGATAACGGCTACATCACCAAGCCGTCTCAACGCGCCCCGAGATACTCGGTGAAAGCGTCGATAACCTCTTCAATATCGTCATCGTTGATCTGCAGATGGGTCACCAGTCGCAGCTCACCGTAACCGGAAAAGAGGATCCCCCGCTCCTTCATAAAGGCCAGCAGAGGGGCTGATTCCCCCTCACGCAGTCGCAGAAACACCATATTGCTCTGCACCAGCGAGAGGTCGAGTTCGATGCCAGGCAGTGCAGCCAACCCTTCGGCCAGCCGCTTGGCACGGCGGTGATCATCGGCCAGACGGGTCACGTGCTGCTCGAGGGCAAACAGACCGGCTTGCGCCAGAATGCCCGCCTGGCGCATGCCGCCCCCCAGCATCTTGCGCTGTCGGCGCGCACGGGCGATGAAGTCGTGACTGCCCACCAGCAGCGAGCCCACCGGTGCGCCCAACCCCTTGGAGAGACAAATCGAGATGCTGTCAAATGGCGCGGCGATCACCTCGACCGGGGTCTCGCTGGCCACGGCGGCGTTAAAAAGCCGTGCGCCATCGAGATGGAGCTTCAAGCCACGTTCAGCAACAAATGCCCCCATCTCTTGCAGATAGGGGAGCGGCAGCACCTTGCCGTTGTGGGTGTTCTCAAGACAGATGAGGCGAGTCTGGACGAAGTGGGCATCATCAGGGGCCAGCTCGGCCTTGATATCATCGAATGCCAGCGTGCCGTCGCGTTGCATCGGCAAGGGTTGCAGGGCCACGGAGCCCAGCACGGCACTCCCCTGCGCTTCGTAGCGATAGATGTGAGCGGCGTTGCCGAGGATGGCACCCTCACCACGATGACAATGGCTCATCACCGCCAACAGGTTGGACATGGTGCCCGATGGCACAAACAGCGCCGCCTGTTTGCCCAGCAATCTGGCCCCATGGGCCTCCAGCGCGTTGACGCCCGGATCTTCACCATAGACATCGTCACCGACTTCGGCGTGGAGCATGGCTTGACGCATGGCGTCAGTAGGCTGGGTGACGGTGTCACTTCGTAAATCGATATAGCGCATGAGATCCCTCCTGAAACAGGAGAGTGACGTTAGCCATGCGCCCCTCGCTTGGCAAGGGGCGCATGAGCAGAATGTGAAGCCAATAGACGTCCATAGAACCCGCAGGCGGGATTTACCAAGGCAGCGGCTGACCGTTGAGATCCAGTAGCTGACCCGATTGGGTCAACGATAACCCCTTGATGAGATTGAGCAGTTTCACCGCCACCTCGGCAGGCTCCTGCAATTGCTCCGCAGGCAACTCACTCAGAAAGGGGGTGTTCATCGGGGAGTCCATCAAGCCGGGCGCCACCGCCACCACCCCCGCTTGCGGGAAACGTTGCGCCCACTCGAGGGCCAGAGTTTTCACCCCCATGTCGAGGGCCGCCTTGCTCATCCGGTAGCTGTAACGCCCCCCCTCCAGATTGGAGGTGATGGAGCCCGCCAGATCAGAGATGGCACACAACCACAGCGGATGGTCATTGCCCATCAACCGACTGAAACGGGCAGCCAGCGCCAGTGTTGGCCAGGCATTGGCCAGCAGGCTGTCGCACAGCCACTTGGGGTGCACCTCTTCGATCCGCCGCTCCGGCATAAAGCTGACATCGTGCAACAGGCCGATGGTGTTGATTACCACAGTGGGAAGCGGATCGGTGTCGTAGAGGGTAAACAGGGCGTCGAACGAGATGGCGTCCACCTCTTGCAGCGGGAAGAAAGCCCCCATCTCGATCCCTTTTGGATAGGTGCGCCCGGCCAGAAGGAAGGACTCCCCCCTTGCCATCAGCTCTCTTGCCAGCGCCGAGCCCAGCGCACCACTTCCGAGGATCAAGTAGCTCATCGCCCATTCCATGGAGAGTTATCTTGCTTAGAGCGTATCAGAATAATCAACCGGCCGTGACACGACCAAAGGGTAATATGCCCCTCATCACGCTTCCCCCAGATGGCGACCAAACTCCCGCGCCAGCGCCAAGTCGAGAAAACCGTCTGCTTTCTTGTGGGTGCGCAAAAACTGGTAATAGGCGAGCAGGGTGACCAGTGCCTCCTTATCGGGCAGCCCCACCCCGGGTTGCTGCTCGCCCAGCAGTAGCTGCGCCGCTGCCAGCGCCTCCCTGTCTACCACTTCCGCCTGACGGTAGAGATAACCGCAGCCGGTTGCCAGCCACTCCAGCGAGCAGTTGGCCCCCATGGCGATCTGGTTGGCCCGCGCCAGGCCGGGCTCGGCCCCTTTCAAATATTTGCGGATCAGCGCTTCACTGAGCCCTACCTTGCGGGCAAACGCGCTCACGCTCATCTCCCCGATCAGGCTCTGCAAGCGCTCGGCAAATCCTTCCATCCAACTCTCTCTCCTACTCTGCGATCAGAACCAAAGTTCGAATCATGCCACTGCCCATTATTGCTTTGCCAGCCACATGAGGCCAAGATGCCCGCAGTCATCTATGTTGCACATCGTTTTCGCATCGTGTTTTTCAAGGAGTCAACCATGTCTGTATCCCGTGTCGCCCTGCATCAGCAAGGCCCCACCTTCTCTCGCCTCATCATGGGTTACTGGCGCCTGATGGAGTGGCAGGTCTCTCCGGCCGCTCTGCTCGATCTGATGAAATATCATCTGGATCTGGGGGTCACCACCATCGATCACGCCGATATCTATGGTGGCTACCAGTGCGAAGAGGCCTTTGGTCACGCCCTACGCCTCGAGCCTTCCCTGCGCAGCCGGATGGAGATCGTCACCAAGTGCGGTATCGCCCTCACCGCCAAGCCGGAGCATGCTCTCAACCACTACAACACCGGCAAGGACCATATCATCGCCAGCGCCGAAGCCTCGCTGCGCAAGCTCGGCACCGACCATCTGGACCTGCTGCTGATCCACCGCCCGGATCCCCTGATGAACGCAGATGAAGTGGCCGACGCCTTTATCACCCTGAAACAGGCGGGCAAGATCAAGCACGCCGGGGTATCCAACTTCACCGCCCGACAGTTCGAGCTGCTGCAATCGCGCCTCCCCTTCCCGCTGGTCACCAACCAACTGGAGATCTCGCCGCTCCATCAGGAAGGGACCCTCGATGGTACCCTGGATCAGTGCCAGCAGCTTGGCATCAAGCCGATGGCCTGGTCATGTCTCGGCGGCGGCCGACTGTTCAGCGATGACGCCTATGCCCCGCTGCGTGCCGAACTGGAGCAGATCCGTCAGGAAGTGGGCGCCCAAACTATCGAGCAGGTGGTCTACGCCTGGGTAATGATGCTGCCAAGCCAGCCGCTGCCATTGATTGGCTCCGGCAAACGGGAGCGGATTGCTGCCGCCGTGGCCGCCGAATCTGTCGAGCTTAACCGCCAGCAGTGGTTCCGCATCCGCAAGGCGGCGCTCGGTTACGACGTCCCCTGATAACAGCAAAACGTCCAGAAACAAAAACGGCATGGGGGAAACCCATGCCGTTTTTTTATTGCCGAGGTACCTTAGCGGTGGCGCTGTTGCGGGCGACCACGGGGAGCATCTGTCTTCGGTTTGGCCTGGTTGACGGTGATGGTACGGCCACCGACTTCTGTGCCATGCAGACCAGCGATGGCCTTTTCGGCATCACCATTGACCGGCATTTCAATAAAACCAAACCCCTTTGACTGGCCGGTATCGCGGTCGATGATGATATCAACCTTGTCGACCTGTCCAAACTGGCTGAACAGGGTTTTCAGTTCGTCGGCCGTCATCCGGTACGACAGATTTCCTACGTAAATCTTCATGCCATCCACTCTCGATTCAAGGTGCCTTCTCTATGCAATTCCCAGCATAACGGTAAGGGCACAACCCCTATGCCGGACCTGCCATGGCTTCATGCCGTGGCCTTCTCCACACTGTCGTCAAGTGATTGATCTCTTGGGTTAACAGTGCAGACAAGATCAATTCGAGTCACTGGCAGTATCTGAGCTTTGTCGGGAATTGTCGAGAAAATAGTCGACTCAGGCCGCTTGCAGATCTGACAACCGTTGCGCCAGCATCCGGCGACCGTGCCAGGCCCGTTTAAAGCCGAAGCGATAGACAGACGGGCTCACCAGATGCAGCTCCCCCGCCTTGAGATCCAGCAAGGCCATGGCCGCCGCCAGCTCCTCTTCACTCAGCTGCAGATCGAGGCTGAAGTCGAGCCACTGGCCGTCGTGACCCACTCGCCGCTCCCGTTCAAGCGCCACCAGCTGGTTGCGGGGCAGCGCCAGCGCCTCATCCTTGTTGCCATTGAGCAGATAGATATGCTGTTCGTCCCACCCCAGCTCCGCCAGGCGCCAGGGCTGCCAGCTGCGGGGCAGCGAAACCATGATCCCGGTGATGCCACCAAAGACCACGCCCACCCAGTTGAGCAGCGCCATGGCGCCCCAGCCATCCCACAAGGAGGCCGCCACCACGCCCCAACTCACCAGCAACAGCAGAAAAATGACGCAGCGATAGCGCACCGCTGGCGGCATCAACAGCTGCACCTGCGAACCGGCAAGCAAGGATGTAATACGCATGAAAAGCTCCTGTCATCACGAAATGGCGTCATTGTGAATAGCCATCAGGATGCTGACAAGGGGGTTTTCTTTGTCATCCCCCTATAAAATCAATACCATGGCGTAAATGATTCTCAGTGGAACCCGCTTCTTGACCAGCTCGCAACCCTGTGTGCGCTTTTGTGGCGTCGACAAATTCTATGGCGATTTTCAGGCTCTTCATCACATCGATCTCACTATTGAACGGGGAGAGAAGTGGGTCATCTGTGGCCCGTCAGGCTCGGGAAAATCGACCCTGATCCGCACCATCAACGGGCTGGAGGGGATCGACGACGGCCAGCTGTTCCTGTTTGGCGAGCCGGTGACCCCCGCCTACCTGCGTCGCCTGCAAGGCCGGGTCGGCATGGTGTTTCAGCAGTTCAACCTCTTCCCCCATATGACGGTGCTGGAAAACCTGATGGTGGCGCCGGTGCATACCCTGGGGTTGCGCCCTCAGGAGGCCAAAGCCCGGGCGCTCGGACTGCTCGAGCGGGTGCGCATTCAGGCGCAGGCCGACAAGTACCCCCACCAGCTCTCCGGCGGCCAGCAGCAGCGGGTCGCCATCGCCCGCTCCCTCTGCATGCAACCCGAGCTGATGCTGTTTGACGAGCCCACCTCCGCCCTCGACCCCGAGATGATCCGCGAAGTGCTCGATGTAATCCGCGAGCTGGCTGACGAGGGGATGACCCTGATCTGCGTCACCCACGAGATGGGCTTTGCCCGTCAGGTGGCGGATCGGGTGCTCTTTATGGATGAGGGGAAAATCATCGAGTCAGCCCCGCCCGCCCAGCTGTTCAACGCCCCCCGGCACCCGCGAACCCGGGCCTTCCTCGAACAGGTGCTTAGCTATCATGGCTAGGCTCAATCGCCCCCGCCTGCTTGGCTGGCTGTCGGGCACTGTGATGCTCTCTGCGCTACTGGGCTGGGCGCTCTATAGCGGCGCTCGCCAGATGGGCTATGAGTGGCAGTGGCCGCGGGTGTTGCCCTTTCTCGGCGAGTGGGATGAGGGAACCTTTTATGCCGGCCCCTTGCTAAACGGCCTGCTGGTCACTTTGCAGGTGGCGCTGCTCAGCCTGTTGGGCACTCTGGCGGTCGGGGTGTGCGTGGTCAGCCTGCGGCTGCTCCCCTCCCGGCTCGGCCCATGGCTCGCCATCGCTTATCTGGCGCTGGTGCGCACCACGCCCCAGCTGGTGCAGCTCTATATTCTCTATTTCTTGCTGGGCCCCATGCTGGGATTGGCCCCCCTTGCCTGCGCCGTGTTGAGCCTCTCCCTCTATCAGGGCGCTTTCACCGCCGAAGTGCTGCGTGCAGGCGTACAGGCCATTCCCAAAGGACAGTGGGAGGCAGCCCAGTCGCTTGGCTTGTCGCGAACCATCACCCTGCGCAAGGTGATCCTGCCCCAGCTGGTGCGCATCACCTTGCCGCCGCTCACCAACGAGCTGGTCTCCCTTATCAAACATTCGGCGCTGGTGAGTGTGATCGCCATCTTCGATCTGACCAACGAAGGGCGTACTCTGGTTGCCGATACGTTTCTGACCTTTGAGGTGTGGTTTACCGTAGCTGCCCTCTATTTGCTGTTAACCCTGACGCTGTCAACCTGTTCGCGGGCACTGGCCCGTCACCTGAATCCGGATCAACAAGGACGCTAACCATGAATCTGTCATTCAAGACCACCCTGTCGGGCGCAGCCCTGCTGCTGGCAAGCCTGCTCACTCCGGCACTGGCAGAAACTGCCCCCTCCGACACCCAGGCGCAGATCGAGCAGAGCGGTACCCTGCGGGTCGGCATGTCCACCTTCGCACCCTGGGCGATGCGCGACAAGCAGGGGGCCCTGATCGGTTTCGAGATTGACGTGGCCCGTCGCCTCGCCACAGATAACGGCTGGCAGGTAGAGTTCGTGCCTACCGCCTGGGATGGCATCATCCCCTCCCTGTTGGCGAAAAAATATGACGTCATCATCGGCGGCCTCACCATCACCCCCGAGCGGGAGAAGAGCGTGCGCTTCACCCAGGCCTACTCCCATTCGGGGGTGCAGCTGGCCGCCTCCAGCACCCTGGCCAAAGAGAAGAAAACCGTGGCGGACTTCAACCAGCGCGGGGTGATCCTGGCGGTACGTCGTGGCGCCTCACCGGTACAGGTGGCAAAAGAACACTTCCCCAAGGCCACCCTGCGCCAGTTCGATGACGAGTCACAGGTATTTCAGGAGGTGCTGAACGGCCGCGCCCACGGCGCCCTCTCCTCTTCCCCGAAACCCGAGCAAGAGGCGCTGCGCCACCCGGATGCCCTCTTTATGCCGTTTGCCGAGCCGTTGGCACAAGGCGATGAAGGCTTTGCCCTGCGCAAGGGGGATGATGCCCTGGCTGAGCAGTTCAACGAGTGGATCGCCGCCCGTCAGGCCGATGGCTGGCTCAAGGCGCGCCATGACTACTGGTTCAAGTCGCTGGCATGGGAAGCGCAGGTCGCCAATCCCTGATGCTGATGGCCCTCAAACAGACCATCCGGCGCATCGTCCGGGAGCCATGTCGGAACATCAACTGGCTGGATGGGGCGATCGCCCTGATCCTGCTGCTGGCTGGCCTCTGGCTGGCCAGCCGCTTGCACATCGGGGTGGCCTATCAGTGGCGCTGGCATGAGGCCTTCGATCTGCTGTTCACCCCAGGCCCTCACGGCGAGTTGCCCTACTTTTTCAGCGGTCTGCTCACTACCTTGCGCATCGCCCTGCTCGGCATGGTGCTGGCGCTGCTGCTCGGCACTGCGCTGGGGGTAGCCGCCTTCAGCCGCCGACCCTGGCTGGTGATGCCCGCGACCCTGTTTATCCAGCTGATCCGCAATCTGCCGCCGCTGGTCTTTATCTTCATCTTCTACTTCTTTATCGCCAACCAGCTGCTGCCTGCAAGCGGCCTCTCCCGCTGGCTCGGCACCGTATCACTCTCCCCGTGGCAAGAGGCGCTGTTTGGCCCACCAGCCCGCTGGGAGAACCTCATCTCAGGCACCCTCTGCGTTGGCATGATCAGCGCAGCCTTCGTCGCCGAGATCGTCCGCGCCGGGCTGGCCGCCATCCCCCGTGGCCAGTGGGAGGCGGCGCAGAGCCTCGGGCTCTCTCCCTGGGTGCGGCTGCGCCATGTGATCCTGCCGCAGGCCATGCTGCTGATGCTCCCCCCCCTCACCGGCCAGCTCATTGCGCTGGTGAAGGATACCGCCATCGTTTCCCTTATCTCGGTGCAGGAGCTCACCTTCGTCGGCACCGAGATGGCCAACTCCAGCGGACTGGTCTACGAGGTCTGGCTGCTGGTGGCCGCGGCCTATTTATTTATATGTTTGAGTCTGTTCGTATTGCTGAGCCGACTCGAAGCAAGACAAGGAGCACGCACATGCTGACGTCCCTGTTGCTGGCGACTGTCTTGCAAGCGGAAGCCATCGGTGGTTATGCCGCCGGGTGCCTGAAAAACGGCGTATCCCTGCCCCTTGAAGGGCCGGGTTATCAGGTGATCCGCACCAAGCGGCTACGCTACTACGGCCACCCCGACCTCATCCACTATCTGCAAGCGCTGGCCAACCAGACCCGCATGGCCGGGCTGCCGGATCTCTATATCGCCGATCTGGCGATGGCCCGTGGCGGCCCCTTTACCTCCGGCCATCGCAGCCATCAGACCGGACTTGATGCCGATATCTGGTTTCGCATGGCCAACCGCCCCATCAGCAAATGGGAGCAGGATGCCCCCAAGGAGTGGGCGCTGATCGACGAACCCAGCTACAAGATGTTACCGGGCCGCTTTGGCCCCCAGCAGCTCACCCTGCTGCGGCTTGCGGCCAGCAAACACGAGGTGGCCCGCATCTTCGTCAATCCGGTGATCAAATCCGCGGTCTGCCAACAGGCTGGTAACGAACCCTGGGTCGCCAAGCTACGCCCCTGGGTGGGCCACTTCAGCCACTTCCACGTGCGGCTGCGCTGCCCGGTGGGCAGCCCAGATTGCGAGCCCCAGGCTCCCATTCCGCCCGGCAATGGCTGTGGGGAAGAGCTGGCCTCCTGGCTCAAAGACAAGCCCCAGTTGCCCAAGGTCTCCGGCATCAACAAGCGACCTGAGCTACCTGCGCGTTGTGGCAACTGACCCCAAGCTGGTATGGTGGTGCACTCTTGGTCGTACACCATCCATGGCGCACTATCGACTCGAAATATCAAAGGAGAACAACAAGATGGCCACATCACTCTGGCGCAGAACCACGCAGAGCCTGTTGACCCTGACCCTGCTGCTCGGCCTGACCGGCTGCGGCATGAACAACATCCCGACCCTGGATGAGCAGGTTAAAGCAAGCTGGGGGCAGGTGGAGAACCAGTATCAGCGCCGCGCCGACCTCATTCCCAATCTGGTCGCCACCGTCAAGGGCTACGCCAGCCATGAGCAGGAGACCCTAAAGGCGGTCACCGATGCCCGCGCCCGGGTCGGCAGCGTGCAGGTGAGCGACCCTGCCCAGCTCAAGGAGTTTGAAGCGGCCCAGAACCAGCTCTCCAGCGCCCTCTCCCGCCTGATGGTGGTGGTAGAACGCTACCCCGAGCTGAAAGCGGATCAGCAGTTCCTTGCCCTGCAGGCCCAATTGGAAGGAACCGAGAACCGCATCTCGGTGGCTCGCCGCGACTATATCGAGGCGGTGCGCCAGTTCAATACCGAGATCCGCACTTTCCCCGGCGTCATCTGGTCCAAGCTGCTCTACTCGGACCTGGAGGCCAAACCCAGTTTCAGTGCCAAACCCGGTGCCGATGAGGCGCCCAAGGTCAGCTTCCAATGAAGATGATGCTGCGCTGGTTTCTTCCCTGTCTGCTGCTCTGGGCCAGTGCCCTGCAAGCGGCACCGGACTTCCCGACGCTGAGCGGACGGGTGGTGGATGAAGCCAGTCTGATGTCCCGCAAACAGGCCCATCAACTGACCCAACAGCTGGCCGCCTTTGAAAAGCGCAGCGGTATCCAGCTGGTGGTGGTCTCTGTCGACAGCCTCGATGGGGAGACTATCGAGGAGTACGGCTACCAGCTCGGTCGCCACTGGGGGATCGGCCAGAAAGGCAAAAACAATGGCGTGCTGTTGCTGATCGCCCAGGATGAGCGCAAGGTGCGGATCGAGGTGGGATATGGGCTAGAAGGCGCCCTGCCCGACGCCATCGCCGCCAACATCATCCATGGCCGCATCCTGCCCGCCTTCAAACGCGGCGATATGGTGGCCGGGATCATGGCGGGCAGCCAGAGCATCATGAAGGCACTCGCCGGAGAGTATCAGCCGGTCGAGCAGCCGAAAAGTGACAACGGCGGCGGCCCCTTGCTGTTTATTCTGGTGGTGATTGCGATGATCGTGCTCCACAACCTGCGCGGCGGTGGTGGCGGTGGGCCAGGAGGACGACGTCGGTCGGCCTACATGGCCGGTGGATTGGGTGCCGGCTCCTTTGGTGGTCGCTCTGGCGGCGGATTCAGCGGTGGCGGCGGCAGTTTTGGCGGCGGCGGAGCCTCCGGTGGCTGGTAACAGGAGTAAAGAGACAAATCATGATTTCTAAACAGTTCTTCCACACGCTTCAGGCCAAGGTGCGCGAAGCGGAGCTAGAGACTGATGCTGAACTGGTCACCGTGCTGGCCCCGGCCAGCGATGGCTATCGCTACATTCCCACCCTCTGGGCGGCGCTGCTGGCGATGCTCACCCCGCTGCTGGTGTTCCAGCTCGGCTTCTGGCTCGGCTGGTACGAAATCCTGCTGGTGCAGTGGTCGGTCTGGCTGCTGCTGAGCCTGCTGTTCCACTGGACCCCCATCAAGATGCGGCTCATCCCGAAAAAGGTGCGCCAGCACCGGGCGGCCCTGATGGCTCGCCTGCAATTTGTCGAGCAAGGGCTGCACCGCACCCGCGACCGGCTCGGGGTGCTGATCTTCGTCTCGGCCGCCGAGCACTATGTAGAAATACTGGTGGATGACGGCATCGCCCAGCATATCGACAACGGCCAGTGGCAGGAGATCATCGACGACTTCGTGGCGCGAGTGCGCAACAAGGAGATCGAACAGGGTTTTCTGGAGTGCGTGGAGCGCGTTAGCGCCATTCTGACCGACGCCTTCCCGGCCACCCGGGATCAAAACGAGCTGCCGGACAGTCTGATCATCCTCGACAAGCCCTGATCCGGTTTAAAAAACCGGCATTCTGCACAAGGGTTAGGCATTCGGAAAAGATTATGAAAAATAAGGGGAAAAGAGGTTGACCCACACAGTCCTTTCCCCTAAATTACGCCCCGTTCCAGCGCAACAGCGCAGCGAACGAAAATTTGGTGAGGTGTCCGAGTGGCTGAAGGAGCACGCCTGGAAAGTGTGTATACGGCAACGTATCGAGGGTTCGAATCCCTCCCTCACCGCCAAATTTAAAAAAACCGACCTCAGGGTCGGTTTTTTGCTTTCCGGAAAACACAAACATCGGTGCCGACAACGGCAACAACGACAAAAACAGGTGAGCACTCTCGCCAGACCATCGCCTGTATGAGCAACACCTCCCCGGCACTTCCCATGGAGCAGCTGGTTGGGCATGGGCTTGCTCATCGCCTTGTGTCATTAGCCGGCATGCCCCCCTTTTCTAACGCTCTGCGACGGGTACCCAGCAAACCCCCCTCAGGGCGATGGTGAGGCATGCCACGTCGGCGTCATCTATCTCCTCGGCATGACAGCTTTATGGCAGCCTGAGCGCTCACCACAAGGTTCTGAGCACAGTTTTCCTGTTATCCTCGGCGCACCAGCACCTTACCGCCTCGCGAGAGGCTGGCACAAAAAAAGGCCGCTCAATGAGCGGCCTTCTTCATAACGGGATCAGCAATCAGCTTTCGCGGCGCTTGCCACCGAATTTGCGATCTTTGTTGAAACCACCTTCGCGGCGATCCTTGTTGAACGGACGGTCACCCTGCGGACGGCGATCCTTGTTGAAAGGACGGTCGCCACGGAACGGACGATCACCGCGCGGCGGACGGCTGCTGGTGTTGCCACCGGCCGGCACCTCGGTGTAGCGAGTGATCTGCAGCGGACGCTGGCAAACACGGGCTTTCTTGATCACTTCCAGCACATCGGCGCTAATGCCCTTGGGCAGGTCAACGGTGGAGAAGTCGTCAGCGATGTCGATGTTGCCGATGAAGCGGCTCTCGATGTTCGCTTCGTTGGCGATGGCGCCCACGATCTGGCCCGGCTTGACACCGTGATGGGCACCCACGTCTACGCGGTAACGCTCCATCTCCACGTCCGGGTTGTCTTTCAGCGGACGCGGCTCCAGGGACGGCATGCGACGGGCCGGACGATCGCCACGGTCACCGAAGTCACGACCGCCGCGATCGTTGAAGTCACGACGCTCGAAGCCACCACGATCGTTGCTGTTGTTGAACAGCGGATCCGGGATGGAGTCATCCAGCAGCAGCGGTTGGTCGCCCTGTACCAGCTTGGCCAGTGCAGCAGCCAGCTCCAGCGGATCGGCAGAATCTTCTTCGATCAGCTCGTTTACCAGGTTGTGGTAGATCTCGAGCTCTTCGCCCATCATGGTTTCGCGGATGCGCTCTTTGAACTTGGCCAGACGGTGCTGGTTGATGTCCTCGGTGCTCGGCATCTTCATCGGCTCGATGGCCTGACGGGTTGCGTGCTCGATGGCGCGCAGCATGCGGCGCTCGCGCGGAGCCACGAACAGGATGGCCTCGCCCTTGCGACCGGCACGACCGGTACGACCGATACGGTGAACGTAAGATTCGGTGTCGTACGGAATGTCGTAGTTCACTACGTGAGTGATGCGCTCAACGTCCAGACCACGGGCAACCACGTCGGTGGCGATCAGGATGTCCAGCTGGCCCTGACGCAGTTTGTCGACGGTACGCTCACGCAGTTTCTGCGGGATGTCGCCGTGCAGCGCTTCACAGGCGTGACCACGGGCGGCCAGCTTGCCAGCCAGCTCTTCAGCAGCGTTCTTGGTACGTACGAATACCAGCAGGGCTTCGTAGGATTCCACTTCCAGCAGGCGGGTCATGGCGTCCAGCTTGTGCAGACCGGTTACCTGCCAGTAACGCTGGCGAATAGTGGTAGCGGTAGCAGTCTTGGAGGCGATCTTGATCTCTTTGGGCTGCTTCAGGTGCTTCTGGGCCACGCGACGGATCTGCTCCGGCATGGTGGCAGAGAACAGAGCAACCTGACGAGAGCTCGGGCACTGCTCCATGATCCAGTCCACGTCGTCGATGAAGCCCATACGCAGCATTTCATCAGCTTCGTCCAGTACCAGAGCTTTCAGGCCGGAGAGATCCAGGTTCTTGCGACGGATCAGATCCATCACGCGGCCCGGAGTACCGACGACAACCTGGGCACCGCGACGCAGGGCGCGGGTCTGGGTTTCGTAGGAGGCACCACCGTAGATCGGCAGCACGTGGAAATCAGGCATGTGGTGGGCATAGCGTTGGCACGCTTCAGCCACCTGCAGCGCCAGTTCGCGGGTAGGCGCCAGCACCAAGATCTGGGTGTTGCGGTTACCAGCTTCCAGACGAGACAACAGAGGCAAGGCAAAAGCAGCGGTCTTCCCTGTACCGGTTTGCGCCTGCCCCAGCAGATCGTGTCCCGCCATCAGGTGGGGAATTGCTGCGGCCTGGATCGGTGACGGGCGCTCATAGCCCACGTCCTGCAGCGCTTTCAATACAGGCGCGGCCAGTCCAAGCTCACTAAAAAGGGGCAGTTGTTCGGTATCAGACATAGATTCTTCCAGATTAAGGCAGGCGGCTAACACCGCGGAATAGCAAAAAGGCGGCGATTATAGCGCCACTTTGTTCTGCTGTCTTGAAAAATGTGATAAGCCTCTCAAGACGTTGGCAATTATAGAGGGATCTGGCGAGTATGGCTTGCTTATTTTGCACTCATAGTGCGTTATTGCAGATCACTCCTCGCTGGAGTCCTTGCCCCGCTTGTGTTTGAGCACCGCCATGGTCAGTCGGCTGGTGCACAATAAACGCTCACGTTCGTCCCGAATTTCAATCTGCCACACCTGGGTTGTTGCTCCCAGATGGAGCGGCGTGCAACGCCCGGTCACCACCCCTTCCCGCTTGGCTCGCAGATGGTTGGCATTCACCTCCAGCCCCACACAGTAGCTATCTGGCCCGACAGCCATATTGGCGGCAATCGATCCCAAGGTTTCCGCCAGCACCACGGATGCGCCGCCATGCAGCATGCCCAGGGGCTGGTGAGTGCGATGATCCACCGGCATGGTCGCTTCAAGCCAATCGGTGCCAAAAGCCGTGTAGACGATATCGAGATGGGCCATCAGGGTGTTGCGAGAGGTGGCGTTGAGCCCCTCCAGACTCATGGGTTTACGCCAGATGGGCGCAATATCGTGACTCATTGCGAGCAGACTCCTTATGTAAGCGATGAATGCGTACCGATATGAGTGAAACGCCCTCCATCGGCAACATGGTTCTGTTATATGAGTTGTTGGTTATCAGGTGACGTGGTAACAACGCAGCCCCGCCCGGCGCTGCGTGTTACACAATCATGCCCTTAAGCGGGATGTCACCAGGGGTAGGTAACGCCGGGCCATTCGGACCAAGGCACTTCTCGCCCCGGCAAGCGGGGGTCTGGCCACTGCCACACCCTGGCGAGCCACTCGCGCAGCTGAATCTCCAGCTCCTCATCCGTGATGGACGCCTCGGCCACCTTCCAGAAGAAGAGCTCCACCGCTACCTCTGGCAACACCGAGGGGTAGAGATAAACCCCGCCCCAAAATTGCGGCTCCCGATCCGGGCTCCAGAGGCCATAGGCAAAGGAGCGCTTGGCCAGAAACTCCGACTGCTGCCACTCCAGATCCCCTTCGTGCTGGCTCAGGCTGAAATTGGCCGAGGGCCAGAGATCGTTCGGGCGAAACAGCTGATGGAGCTGCTCGCGCTCGCGCAACATGGCGACAAACTCCACCACCGCCTGAGCGGGAGTGGCGGGTAACAGCAAGAAACGCGGGTGCCGATAGGCCTTCGGTACCCGAAACCGCTTGGGAAACGTCAGCATCAGAGCAGCTCCAGCAGGGCTTGCAATGGATGTTTGAGCTTTTCCCCCTCCATCCGCTTGACCTGACTGCGACACGAATAGCCGGTCGCCAGGCAGCGCGCTTTGGGTAGACGGGCGAGCGGGTCGGCCCAGCTCAGTCCATAGATGCCCTTGGAGTTCTCCACCTGTTTGACGTCATGACCATAGGTGCCCGCCATACCGCAGCAACCCACAGAGACCGGCTGCAAGCTGGCCCCGAAACGACCAAACAGGGTGCTCCAGTCACCGTGAGTGGAGGGCTTGGCGGTCTTCTCGGTGCAGTGGGCAAAGAGATACCAGGGCTCGCCCCCCTCCTCGCTCTTGGTCTTGTCAGTGCGAGCAGGCAGTTGATCTGCTGGCAGCGAGAGCAGCCACTCCTGCGGCAACAACACCTGAAAATCACCGCGGGCCGACCCCAGCGCCTTGGCATACTCGTCGCGATAGCAGAGCACCATGGCCGGATCCACCCCCACCATGGGAATGCCAAGCGCCGCCACCTTGTTGAGGAACTGGGCGCTGTTGGCCGCTGTACGGGCAAAGGCGCGCAGGAACCCCTTGATATGCTGGGGTTTACCGTTGGGTTTAAAGGGCAACAAGTAGGGCTGGAAGCCGAGCTTGCTGGCGAGTTTCACCAGGTCGCGCACCACAGGGGCGTCGTAATAGCTGGTGAAGGGGTCCTGCACGATGAGCACCACCTGCTTGCGCTGCTCGGCACTCATCCGCTCCAGACCCGGCAGATCAAAATAGCGGGCGCGGTTATCGTGCAGGCTCTCGGCCAGGGTCGGCACCGAGAGCAGCGGCACATCGACCATGCCGATGCTCTTCTCGGTCGCCTTCTGGGCCCACTCTTTTTCGAGAAAGAAGTTGACCAGCTTCGGTGCCTTGGCGAGCAGCGGCGCATAGCTTTCAACGGTGCCGACGAAGTAATCCTTCGGCGCACGCAGGTAGCGGCCGTGGTAGAGCTGCATAAAGCGGGCGCGAAAATCGGGTACATCCACCTTGATCGGGCACTGGCTGGTACATGCCTTGCAGGCCAGACAGCCCGCCATCGCCTCCATCACCTCATGGGAGAAGTCATACTCGCCGCGCTGTTTGGCCCAGCTGTTGCGCACCTTGTACACCAGCTGTTTGAAGCGCACACCACCGGATTGCAGTGCCACCTCTTCCGCCAACGGATCGAAGCCCTGCTCCGCCAGCTGACGCAACCATTCACGCATCAGGCCCGCCCGCCCCTTGGGGGAGTGGCGGCGATCGCGGCTGATCTTGACCGAGGGGCACATGGGGGAGTCGGTCTCGAAGGTGAAGCAGAGACCGTTGCCGTTACAATCCATGGCGCGGGTGTAGCTGGTGCGCACCGCGAGCGGGATCTGGCGGTCATACTTGCCGCGCTTGGGCCCATCCACCGACACTAACTCAGCGCCGCTACCGTAGGGGATACAGATCTTGCCCGGGTTGATGCGGTTGCCCGGGTCGAATACCCCCTTGACCCGCTGCAGCTCTTCCCACAGCTCGCCAAAGAAGGCGGGGCTGTATTCGGAGCGAAAGCCCTTGCCATGCTCGCCCCACATCAGGCCGCCATATTTGGCGGTGAGCGCCACCACCTGATCGGAGATGCGGCGCAGCAGCACCTCCTGCTCGGGCTCGCACAAATCCAGCGCCGGGCGCACGTGCAGCACACCGGCATCGACGTGGCCGAACATGCCGTAGTCGAGGCCGTGGGCATCCAGCAGGGCACGAAACTCCATGATGAAATCGGCCAGAGATTCGGGCGGCACCGCGGTATCTTCGGTAAAGGCCACCGGCTTCTTGCGACCTTCGGCATTGCCCAGCAGCCCCACCGACTTCTTGCGCATGGTGTAGATGGTCTCGATGCTCGGCAGGTGGTCACACACCTGATAGCCGATGATCCCCGCCTCACCCTTGGCCAGCAGCGCATCAATACGGCGACAGAGCTCCGCCACCTTGGCCTTGTGTTCTGCTTCATCGGTATCGGCAAACTCGACGATATTGAGCCCCTGCAGATCCTTGCCGGGCACATCCTGAATAAGTTCTTTCACCGAATGCCAGATGATGTCGGCGCGGGCCAGCCCGAGCACCCGGGAGTCTACCGTCTCCACCGACAGCGCTTGGGCCTCAACCATAAAGGGGGCGTTGCGCAGGGCGGAGGGAAAACTGTCGTACTTGACGTTGACGAGCGTCCGGTAGCGCGGGATTGGCGTGATATTGAGTTTGGCTTCGGTGATAAAGCCGAGAGACCCTTCAGATCCGCACAGCACCCGGCTCACATCCAGCGTGTCGGTATCCGGTTGATAGAGGTGCTTGAGATCGTAGCCTGTCAGAAAGCGGTTGAGCTTGGGGAAGGTCGCCTCGATGTCGGCGCGGCGCTCCTTGCCGATGCGATAGAGGGTGCGATAGATCTCTCCTTCGCGACTCTCCAGCGCCAGCTTGTCGGCCAGTCGCTCACCGGTCAGCGGCTCGGTGGCCATGATGTCGCCATTCTCCAGCACCGCCTTGAGACCCAGCACGTGATCCGAGGTTTTGCCGTAGACCAGAGACCCCTGCCCCGAGGCATCGGTGTTGATCATGCCCCCTAAGGTGGCGCGATTGGAGGTGGAGAGATCCGGCGAGAAGAAGTAACCGTGGGGCTTGAGATAGGCGTTGAGCTGGTCTTTCACCACCCCGGCCTGGGCTCGCACCCACCCCTCCTCCAGATTAATTTCCATGATCTGGTTCATATAACGGGAGAGATCGACGATAATGCCGCCGCCCAATGACTGGCCATTGGTGCCGGTACCGCCACCGCGAGGGAAAAAACTCAGGGAGGCGAACGCCGGCTCTGCGGCCAGCTTGAGCATTGCTGCTATGTCGTCCGCACTGCGCGGATAGAGAACCGCCTGAGGTACTACCTGATAGACGCTGTTATCCGTCGCCATCGCCAACCGGCTTGCATAAGACTTTTCGATATCACCACGAAATGCGCTGCGCTCTAGCAACTCAAGAAACTGCAGGGTTGCGGGTGACAAACTGTCCTGGTAATCGAGTCTCGGGATCATGAATCCTTGTTCCCATCCTTTGCTTGATGCCGGCACGCCGGCGACAACGACTGGCCAGCCGCCTGTCAATGGCAGTCAGGCCAGTCCGCTCACATGTGAGCGGGCAGTATATCAGCTAGAAAACCGCTTGCGCTTGGCAATATTCACCATTTGAAAGGAGGACTTTTATGGCTCACCACAGCCATGTTATCAGTACGCTGGTCACCACCGAAAAACAGGCGCTTACCCTGTCGCTGTTCGGTTGTATCACCTTTGCCATCTTCGGCATCGGCTACGGCCTCTTCGTCGGTTCCAACGCCATCATGCTCGATGGTATCTTCACCCTGTTCAGCATGGGCATGACAGGCCTCGGTCTTGTTACCGCCTATCTCGTTACCCGCCCTTCCGATGCGCGCTTCCAGTATGGCTACGCCCACTTCGAGCCCATCACCAACGTCATCAATGGCACCATTATTCTGCTGCTCTGCCTTGGCGCTCTCTATAGCGGCATCACCACCCTGCTGGAGGGAGGACGGGAGATCGATCTCGGCCACGCTCTCATCTATGCCGCCGTCTCCACCTTCTTCTGCGCCATCATCTATCGTATCGAAGCCCAGGTCGCCGAGCAGGTAGACTCCGAGCTGGTGCGGGTCGACTCCAAGGAGTGGCTGGTGGATACCCTGCTCAGCGCCACCCTGCTTATCGGTTTCGTGGTCGCCATCGGCCTCGATGCCATCGGCTACGGCCAATACAACCGCTACATAGACCCAGTGCTGGTTTCGCTACTGGCCCTTTGCGCCACTCTCATTCCCATCAAGGTGCTCGGTCGCAACCTGCGGGAAGTGTTGAAGATCGCCCCCAAGGGAGATGTGCCACGGCAAGTCGAGCAGGAGATCGAGGCGCTGCGCCAGCGCCACGGCATAGAGTGCTACAGCCATCTGGCCAAAAGCGGTCGCCGCTTCGATCTGGAATTGAACATTCTGGTGGCGCCGGGTCAGGAGTGGCCCGTCGAACGTCAGGATGCCCTGCGCCAGGAGCTCTGGTCTCGCCTTGGCGACACCCTGGGCGATGCCTGGCTCTCGGTCTGTTTCACCCGCGAAAAGCGCTGGTTGTAACGACCGCACGGGGGAGCGCGGCACCGCCGCCTCCCCTGTCGCATCACAACCCCATCACGCCCCGCTGACGCTGCGCTTGCCAAATTGGCGCCAGCCGTTATCATCAGGGCTCATTTTTCACCCGAGGTTTTATTGCCCATCATGGACAATCCCCGAAGTTGCCCTTCGTCTCTCTCTGTCAAAGCCTATCTTTTTCTGCTTAATCAGCGCCTCTGAATAACACCTTTGCCTTGCTGTTACTGCGGCCATCGCGCGCCGTGATTACTCTCTGCTCTGTCTGTTTTTATTGAGGTCATACAATGGAATTGCTGCTGGATCCCCATATCTGGATCGGTCTGTTTACCCTGATCATTCTGGAAATCGTGCTGGGGATCGACAACCTGGTCTTTATCGCCATTCTGGTGAAAAAACTGCCTCCCGCCCAGCGGGACAAGGCACGCGTCATCGGCCTGTCGCTGGCCCTGCTGATGCGACTTGGACTTCTGAGCGTCATGTCATGGCTGGTCACCCTGACCACCCCGATTTTGCACCTGTGGGATCACCCCTTCTCCGGTCGGGACCTGATCCTGATGGGGGGCGGCCTGTTCCTGCTGTTCAAGGCCACCTCCGAGCTACATGAGCGGCTGGAAGCCAAACCCCAGGATGATGGCCCGGTCGGCGCCTACGCCAGCTTCGGCGTGGTGATCGCCCAAATTCTGGTGCTGGATGCGGTCTTCTCGCTCGACTCCATCATCACTGCCGTCGGCATGGTGGAACACCTGGGCGTGATGATGGCCGCCGTGACCATCGCCATGGTGGTGATGGTGCTCGCCTCCAAACCGCTGACCCGTTTCGTCAACGCCCACCCCACTGTGGTGGTGCTCTGTCTGAGCTTCCTGCTGATGATCGGCTTCAGCCTGGTGGCGGAAGGATTCGGCTTCCATATTCCGAAGGGTTACCTCTACGCGGCCATCGGCTTCTCGGTGCTGATCGAGTTTTTCAACCAGCTGGCCCAGCGCAGCGCCATGCGTCACGAATCCAAACAGCCGCTGCGCGAGCGCACCACAGCCGCCATCTTCAAATTGATGGGCAGCAAGGCCTATCAGGATCAGCCGGATGACGATCTGGATGCCCCGGCCGTAGCGCCGGTGAGCTTTGGCGAGGAGGAGCGCTATATGGTGACCGGCGTACTGTCGCTGGCCGAGCGCTCCATTCGCACCATCATGACCCCGCGCTCGGAGATGGCCTGGATCGATATCAACGACTCCAGCGACGAGATCCGCGCCCTGCTGCAGCGCGAGCCCCACAGCCTCTTCCCCATCTGTGACGGGGATCTGGACGAGGTGATCGGAGTGGTCAAGGCGCGGGACCTGCTGTTTGCCTTGAACGAAGGGCAATCCTTGAGCGAACTGGCCAAGCAGAACGACCCCATTATCGTGCCGCAGACCATCAACGTGATCCGCCTGCTGGCGGAGCTGCGCAAAGCCAAGGGGAGCCTTATTCTGGTCTCCGATGAGTTTGGCGTGATCCAGGGGCTGGTCACCACCCACGATCTGCTGGAGGCCATCGTCGGCGAGCTGCCGGACGAAGACGAAACCCCGGATATCGTGCGCGATGGCGAAGGGTGGCTGATCAACGGCAGCACCAACATCCATCATGTGGAGCAGGTGCTGGAGCATGAGGGGCTGGTGAGCGAGAGCGATGAATACGTGACCCTGGCGGGCATGCTGCTCTCCCACTTCGGCACCCTGCCCACCCCGGGCCAGCAGTTGCAACTGCAGCAACTCAACTTCGAGGTGATCGAGGTGAGCGAGCGGCGCATCGAGCGGGTGAAAGTGATGCCCGCCACGGCTTGAGCCTGCCACCAGCAGAACACTGAAGAGGGCCATACGGCCCTCTTTTTTATGCTTCAACTTTATGCCTCAACGCCTTCTATCCCGGCGGTTTGCACTGATTGCTGCATCAAGCACAATTCTCTTGTGCAATTACCCCTCTTTTTCACAACAAGATGGCGGCATAAAGTGGCCTCACTTCCACCATGAGGAACTCAAGATGAGCCACGATCA
Organism: Aeromonas sp. 603607; assembly: GCF_049171595.1. NCBI lineage: Bacteria > Pseudomonadati > Pseudomonadota > Gammaproteobacteria > Aeromonadales > Aeromonadaceae > Aeromonas > Aeromonas sp. 603607. The sequence goes on along the minus strand of NZ_JAAKOV010000012.1, from coordinate 90,916 downwards.
CCTGTTCTGCCCGCTGCGCCTCGGCCAGCTGCACCTTGCCAACCGCATCGTCATGCCCCCCATGACCCGCTCCCGTGCCAGTCAGCCCGGTGATGTGGCCAACGCCATGATGGCCAGCTACTACGCCCAGCGCGCCGAGGCGGGCCTGATCATCAGCGAAGGCACCCAAATCGACCCCATGGGCAAGGGCTATGCCTGGACGCCGGGCATCTACAGCGCCGAGCAGATCGCTGGCTGGAAGCTGGTGACCGATGCCGTGCACGCCAAGGGGGGCACCATCTTCGCCCAGCTCTGGCACGTGGGCCGCGTCACCCATCCGGATAACATCGGCGGCGCCCAGCCCATCTCCGCTTCAGCCCTGCCCGCAGTGGGCGTCAAGGTGTTCGTCGATAACGGCAGCGATGCGCCGGGCTTTGTCGAGACCGTCACTCCGCGCGCCATGACCCGGGCCGATATCGATGCGGTGGTGGGCCAGTTCCGTCAGGCGGCCCGCAACGCCATCAGCGCCGGTTTTGACGGCATCGAGCTGCACGCCGCCAACGGATATCTGATCAACCAGTTCCTCGACTCCGAATCCAACGCCCGCACCGACAGTTATGGCGGATCGCTGGAAAACCGGCTGCGCTTCCTCAAGGAGGTGACAGAAGCGGTTAGTAGCGAGATCGGGGCTGACCGGGTAGGGGTGCGTCTTGCGCCGCTCACCACCCTCAACGGCACCGTGGATGCCAACCCGCAGGAGACCTATCTGGCCGCCGCCCGCCTGCTGGGCCAGCTCAACGTGGTCTACCTGCACATCGCCGAAGCGGACTGGGACGATGCCCCCCTGATGCCGGAGAACTTCAAGCAGGGTCTGCGCGATGCCTTCCCCAACACCCTGATCTATGCCGGCAAATATGATGGCGAGCGGGCGCGCGCCGCCCTCAAGGCGGGCTGGGCCGACATGATTGGCTTTGGCCGCCCCTTCGTCGCCAACCCGGATCTGCCGGAACGGCTGCGCCACGGCTATCCGCTGGCTCCCCACGATCCGGCCACCCTGTTTGGCGGTGGCGAGAAGGGGCTGACCGATTACCCCGTCTATCAGGCCGAGGACGCAGCAGCCAGCCGCTGATTGCCAATGGCCAACCGGCCACGTAAAGCAGGCCCCACAGGTTGGGGCCTGCCGTATTGTTGCGCATTAGCAACAGTGATATGACTGACCGAATCACTGTTGCAATGATCTCGTTGTTCTCTCCCCTCGCTTTCACAAGGAGTCATCATGAATCACACCCAAGCCTGGTGCTGGCATGCCCCCGGTGAACCGACCCAGCTTACCCTCGTCGACCTGCCCCTGGCACCGCTCGCCCCTGACGAGGTACTGGTGGCAAACCGGGTTATCGCCTTCAATCCGGTGGACTGGAAGCTGATCGAGTATGGCCACTCCAACTGGCAGGATGGTCAGGTGCCCGGCGTCGATGGCATGGGCACTATCGTGGCCCTCGGCGCCAACGTCAGCCATCTGCGCCTCGGTGCCCGGGTCGCCTATCACACCGACCTGCGCCACCACGGCAGCTTTGCCCGCCACACCCGGGTACCAGCCCGCGCCCTGCTGCCAGTGCCCGATGCCCTGAGTGACGAGGCGGCCTCCGCCCTGCCCTGTCCCGGCCTCACCGCGTGGCAGGCGCTGGCCAAGCTGCCGCGCCTGCACGGGGAAGCGCTGCTCATCACCGGTGCTGGCAGCAGTGTCGGCCGCTTTGCGGTGCAGCTCGCCCTCCAGCAAGGAGCGCGAGTCTTTGCCAGCGCCAGCCCACGCCACCATCACTGGCTCAAGCAGATAGGTGTGCAGGGGGTGGCCGATTATCGGGATCCCGAGTGGCTGGCCACTTTGCAGGCGGCCAACGGCAACGAGCCGTTCGAGGGGATCATCGATCTGGTCTCCAGCCAACAGGCAGAGAGCCTGCTGCCCGCGCTGGGCTACTACGGTCACATGGTGACAGTGCTGGGGCGCATCCCGCACAATCCGCTGCCCGCCTTTAGCCATTGCCACTCATTGCACGAGATTGCGCTGGGCGCCCAGCACGCCTTTGGCACCGACAAGCAGTGGAGCCGACTGGTGGCCGCAGGTGTCGCCATGATGGAGCAGATGGCGAGCGGCGAGCTGACCCTGCCGCCGCTGGTGGTGGGCGACTTTGAGGCACTGCCTACTTTGCTTGAGCGCTTCAAGCGCGAAGGACAGGGTGAGAAGTTTCTGGTGCGAGTGGCATAACGCTGACCTGCCCCGATAACCACACCGACCATTGAAACGAAAGAGGCCCGCCAGTGATGGTGGGCCTCTCTTTATATAGTGCATGTCATCTCGGCTTCATTGGCGCCTGACTCAATGCAGGATCACCCCGTGAGTCTCGGCATAACTGCGGATCTCCCGGGTCAGCCGCGCCTTGTCGGCCAAGCTTAGCCAGCTCGCCTCCACCGCATTGAGCGACAAGCGGCAGAGCTGACTCATGGTCGCGCCAAGGCCATCGGCCAGCGCCACAAAGTTGGCATTCATATAGCCGCCAAAGTAGGCGGGATCGTCCGAGTTGATGGTGACGCAGAGCCCCTGCTCCAGCAGTCGCAACACATTGTGCTGGGCCATATTGCCGAACACCTTGAGCCGGGTGTTGGAGAGGGGGCAGACGGTGAGCGGCAAGCGGGTATCCGCCAGATAGCGCAGCAGCTCGGGATCATCGGCCGAGCGCACCCCGTGATCGATGCGGCATACCTTCAGCTCGTTGATCGCCTGCCAGATGTAGTCGGCAGGGCCCTCTTCGCCGGCGTGGGCCACCACCGGCAGCCCCAGCTTGCGGCAGCGGGCAAAGACTCGGGCAAACTTGGTCGGCGGATTGCCCCTCTCCCCCGAGTCGAGGCCGATGCCGTGAATGCGTGACAGGAAGGGCATAGCCTCTGCCAACATCGCAAAGGCCTCCTCCTCGCTCAGGTGGCGCAAAAAGCTCATGATAAGCCGCCAGCTGATGCCAAACTCCTTCTCCCCGGTCTGCAGCGCCCGCTCGATGCCGCCCAGCACAGTAGCAAAGGGGACGCCGCGGGCGGTATGGGTCTGCGGGTCAAAGAAGACCTCCACATGCACCACCTTGTCGGCGGCGCAACGCTCAAGATAGGCCCAGGTGAGGTCGAAGAAGTCCTGCTCGGTCACCAGCACGCTGGCGCCGCGATAGTAGAGATCGAGAAAGGATTGCAGGCAGTCAAAGTCATAGGCGGCGCGCACGCTGGCCACGTCGGGCCAGGGCAGTAGCACGCCGTTGCGGCGGCCCAGCTCAAACATCAGCTCGGGTTCGAGGCTGCCCTCGATATGCAGGTGCAGCTCCAGTTTCGGCAGTCCGGCGATAAATTGCGCGGCGGTGAGGTGTTCGGGTGTGACTGGCTTGGGAATCGGGGTGTCCATGGCAACGGCTCCATCAGCAAAGTGATCCGGCGTCAGCCCCTCCACCAGACTGACCCGACGGCAGCTTTATTGTGCACCGAAGTGGCGAGACAGGGGAGACTTGTCATCAAACAGACTTATAATGGCGTCACAAAAATCATAAATGATTGAACATCTTAACGATTGGCGGCTCGCCTGCGCCCTGACAAGGAGTTTTCATGAAGAAGAACGTCATCTGCGATATCGACGGTGTCATCCTGCACAACAACGATCTCATCCCCGGTGCCGACCGTTTCGTCCATCGCCTGCTGGAGCAGGGCAGCAAGCTCTTGTTCCTCACCAACTACCCGGCACAGACCCAGAAGGATCTGCAAAACCGCTTCCGCTCCGCCGGGATCGACGTGCCGGAGGAGTGCTTCTATACCTCCGCCATGGGCACCGCCGACTTCCTCAAGCGTCAGGATGGCAAGAAGGCCTATGTGATCGGTGAAGGGGCGCTGACCCACGAGCTCTACAAGGCCGGTTTCACCATCACCGACATAGACCCGGACTTCGTGGTGGTTGGCGAGACCCGCAACTACAACTGGACCATGATGCAACAGGGGGCCAAGTTCGTCGATCAGGGGGCCCGCTTTATCGCCACCAACCCCGATACCCACGGCCCCATGATGCACCCGGCCTGCGGCGCCCTGTGCGCACCCATCGAGCGGATGACCGGCAAGAAGCCGTTCTATGTCGGCAAGCCAAGCGCCTGGATCATCCGTGCAGCGCTCAACCGGATGGAGGCCCACTCCGACGACACCATCATCATCGGCGACAACCTGCGCACCGACATTCTGGCGGGCTTTCAGGCCGGTCTCGAGACGGTGCTGGTGCTCTCCGGGGTGAGCAAGGTCGCCGATATCGACCGCATGCCGTTTCGGCCGAATCACATCTTCGACTCCGTGGTCGACATCGATATCGTCTAATCACCACCCAAGCGTTAAACAGGGCAGGTCTCTCCTGCCCTTGCAGGATCTGTTATGGAACCCATTCTGATCGCCGTGGCCTTTGGCTGCGGCATGGTAGTCAATCTGATTGGCCTGCCCCCCCTGCTCGGCTTTCTGGCCGCCGGTTTTATCCTCAACGGCATGGGATATGAAAATACCCCCGCCCTGAGCGAGGTGGCCGATCTCGGCGTCACCCTGCTGCTGTTCACCATTGGTCTCAAGCTCAATATCAAGACCCTGATGCGGCGCGATGTGTGGGGCACCACCAGCCTGCACCTGCTGCTCTCCACCCTGCTCTTTACCGTGGTGCTGCTGGTCTGCAAGGGGCTGGGGCTTGAACTTGCCCTCTCGCTGGACTGGAAACTGGCGCTGCTGCTGGGCTTTGCCCTCTCCTTCTCCAGCACCGTCTTTGCGGTCAAGGTATTGGAAGATCGCAGCGACATGAATGCCCTCTACGCCCGCATCGCCATCGGCGTGCTGGTCATGCAGGATGTGTTCGCCGTGGCCTTTTTGGCGTTTTCCAGCGGCAAGTGGCCCAGCATCTGGGCGCTCTGGGTGCTGGGACTGCCGCTGCTGCGCCCGCTGCTGTTCAAGCTCCTGGAGCGGGCTGGTCACGGCGAGCTGCAGGTGCTGTTCGGGGTCTTTCTGGCACTGGTCGTCGGGGCCGCCGGTTTTGAAGTGGTCGGCCTCAAGCCGGATCTCGGGGCGCTGATCATCGGCATGCTGCTCGCCTCCCATCCTGCTGCGGCTGGGCTGGCCAAGGCGCTCTTTAACCTCAAAGACCTCTTTCTGGTCTGCTTTTTTCTCACCATCGGCCTCAACGGCCTGCCGACTCACGACACCATGTTGCTGGCACTGGCGCTGGTGCTGGCCCTGCCGCTCAAAAGTGTCCTCTACTATCTGGTCTACAGCGGCGCTCACCTGCGGGTGCGTACCGCGCTGCTCTCGACCCTGGCGCTCACCAACTTCTCGGAGTTTGGCCTGATCGTCGCGGCCATCGCCGCCAAGGCGGGCTGGCTCTCCCACGAGTGGCTGGTGGCGGTCTCGCTGGCACTGGCGGCCAGCTTTATGATCTCTGCCCCCCTCAATGCCCAGAGCGAGCGCATTTATCACCGCATCGGCCACTGGCTGCGAGGATTGCAAGCGAGCAACCTCCATCCGGAAGACAGGCCCATCGAGCTGGGCGATGCCGAGGTGATCATCCTAGGCATGGGGCGGATAGGTCAGGGGGCCTACTTCGAGCTGGAGAACAAATACGGCAACGTCATCCTCGGGGTGGAGAACGACAGCGAGAAGCTGCCCACCCTGCGTGCCCAGGGGATGAACGTCATCGAGGGGGATGCCACCGATACCGACTTCTGGGACAAGGTGCTGCTCTCCAATCAGGTCAATCTGGTGCTGCTGGCGATGCCCCACCACTCGGGGAATCTCTACGCCATCGAGAAGCTGCGCAGCCACGGCTTTGCCGGCAAGATCGCCGCCATCGTTCGCTTCGAGGACGATATCGCCTCCCTGAAAGAGCAAGGGGTGGATGCTGTGTTCAACGTCTACAACGAAGCGGGCAGCGGCTTTGCCCGCCATGTGATCCGCCGCTTGCAACCACTCTGATCCTGCGGCCAGCGGCCCTTGGCAAAGGAATGCACATCGTTTAAGTTATGCACAACCTCGTTTAATAAAACGAACAAACGCGGGGCCGGGATGGCCCCGCGTTCCTATCTGCCGCAGCCAAGGAGGCACCATGAAGACCCTCAACGACTGGATTTTGCTCGATCGCCACGATGCGGCCCCTACCCCGCTGATGCCAGCCCCCGAGCGCATTAAAGCGGGCAACCCGGCGCAAACGGTGTGGAACCACTACTCCGACCCAAGCCAGCAGTTTCACATCGGCTTCTGGAGCTGCGAGCCAGGCCGCTGGGCCATCCACTACACCGAGTACGAGTATTGTCAGCTGCTGGAGGGGGATGTGGTGATCCACGACAGTCAGGGCGGCCAGCTGGCCCTCAAACCCGGCGATCAATTCGTCATTCCCGCCGGTTTTGTCGGAGAGTGGGAGACCCTTACCCCCTGTCGCAAGGTCTACGTCATCTTCGAACCCGCCTCGGCTTGACGTTCACGTCACCCTGCCCCGTTGCAGCAGCCCTTATCCTGTTGATCCGCTTGACGCTTACGGCATGATTTTCTGCGGTTTTCCCGCTTGCAAAAGGTTTTTCCGCTAGGCATTGTGTCTGACGAGGAATGTAAATGGAATTTCGAGCCCAAACGTGGGGGGCTCATATAAAAATCAAGAGGATTACCGCTAATGTGTTCAATTTTCGGCATTCTGGATATCAAGTCCGATGCAGTAGCCCTGCGCAAATCGGCGCTGGAGATGTCCAAGCGACTTCGTCACCGCGGGCCTGACTGGTCTGGCGTCTACAGCTCCGACAAAGCCATTCTGGTGCACGAGCGTCTGGCCATCGTCGACCCGGGCAATGGCGCCCAGCCGCTCTACAACCCCGAGCGCACCCATGTGCTGGCGGTCAACGGCGAGATCTACAACCACAAAGAGCTGGAAAAGACCCTCAAGGTCGACTTCCAGTTCCAGACCAAATCTGACTGTGAAGTGCTGCTGGCCCTCTACAAGGAGAAGGGCCCGGCGTTTCTCGACGATCTCAACGGCATCTTTGCCTTTATCCTTTATGACGCCGAGCAGGATGCCTACCTGATTGGTCGCGACCACATGGGGATCATCCCCCTCTATACCGGTCGCGACGAGCACGGCAACTTCTATGTCGCTTCCGAAATGAAGGCGCTGGTGCCGGTCTGCAAGAGCGTCGAAACCTTCCCGCCGGGACACTATCTGTGGAGCAAGGATGGCGAGCTCAAACAGTGGTACAAGCGCGACTGGATGGAATACAGCGCGGTCGAGCACAACGTCAGCGACAAGGCCGAGCTGAAAGCGGCGCTGGAAGCGGCGGTCAAACGCCAGCTGATGTGTGACGTGCCCTATGGCGTGCTGCTCTCCGGCGGGCTGGACTCCTCCGTTATCTCCGCCATCACCAAGCTCTATGCGGCGCGCCGCATCGAGGACGATGGCAAGAGCGAAGCCTGGTGGCCGCAACTGCACTCCTTCGCCGTAGGGCTGGAAGGGTCGCCGGATCTCGCCGCCGCCCGCAAGGTGGCTGATCACCTCGGCACCATCCACCACCAGATCCACTTCACCGTGCAGGAGGGTCTGGATGCCCTGCGCGATGTCATCTATCACCTCGAGACCTATGACGTCACCACCATCCGCGCCTCCACGCCGATGTATCTGATGGCACGCTACATCAAGGCGATGGGGATCAAGATGGTGCTCTCCGGCGAAGGCTCCGACGAGCTGTTCGGCGGCTACCTCTACTTCCACAAGGCGCCCAACGCCCGCGAATTTCACGAAGAGAACGTGCGCAAGCTTGCCTCTTTGCACCTCTATGACTGCCTGCGCGCCAACAAGTCGATGGCAGCCTGGGGTGTGGAGGGTCGCGTGCCCTTCCTCGACAAGGAGTTCATGGATGTGGCGATGCGCCTGCAGCCCGCCGACAAAATGTGTGGCAAGGGCAAGATCGAGAAGCACATCCTGCGCGAAGCGTTTGAAGATCTGCTGCCCCACGAAGTGGCATGGCGCCAGAAGGAACAGTTCTCCGACGGCGTAGGTTATTCGTGGATCGACAGCCTGAAAGCCATGGTGGAGCAGGAAGTGACGGATCAGATGTTCGAAGCGGCCGCCTTCCGCTTCCCCATCAACACCCCGCTCACCAAGGAGGCCTACTTCTACCGCGCCATCTTCGACGAGCACTTCCCGCTGGAAGCTGCCGCCCGTACCGTGCCCTACGGCAAGTCGGTCGCCTGCTCCACCCCCACCGCGCTGGAGTGGGATGCCAAGTTCAAGGAGATGGCCGACCCGTCCGGCCGCGCCGTGATGGACGTGCACCAGCAGGGCTACTAAGCCAGAGCGGGGCGACCCCATCGGCTAACGCCAGATAGCAAAAAGCCCTTCACCATGGTGAAGGGCTTTTTATTTTTAAATGTTCCAGATGCAATCAATATTGATAAATGAATATGCCACTTAACTCATCTTGAAATAAATCCACAATAATTGTTGCTCAGATAAAATGGGGCACCATTTTATGACTCACAAGTCAAAATCTGGCCTGAAATATATTTCACACAGCTTGCCAGATTATATCCACCACAAATGTGTATTAAAAAAACGTGGCAAAATGACAAAATACAATGCGTAATGGCGATCATATTTCGCTAATATTACAGCGTCCATCGCAATGAGAAGGTGGTGACCGCGACATGGTCTCCCCCAGGTACCCAATCAACCTTGGGTGCATAACCGACTTCCAATGCAACTGACTTGTAACCCAGTATCACTATCGGCAAAGCGGCAAAACCATCAATACCCGAACCATTGAGATAACCAGCCTGCGCCCCTACCCCAGCAAAAACATGTTCGGTGAGATACCACTCTTTCCGATAAGAGAAACCCGCATAACCAGCTGTATTTTCTAGAGAATCCCGATAAACCCCGCCGCGCAGCGCAAGTTTTCCCGTGTCGTTGTCACCCAAGAACACCCACGCCAATCCCAGCCCCGGGTTAAAACCATTAAAGTCACAGGTTTTGCTTTTTTTTCCTGTTCCCTGCGAACAATCACTGTGTATTGATGCCCCGTGAATAATGAGTGAAAGATCATGTTCAGCTGCCATGGAAAAAGTCGGCAGCCCCAAGAATCCAATGGATAACAAGCAACCGTGAATGTTCATGTTAACCTTCCTGGTTTTATTTACCTCTCACTAACACACTAAATCAAAAATAGGCAGACATCAAACGAGTAACATCAGAGCGGTTGAACCGATAGATGTAAACGGGTCGCTAATACCATCGAGAGTGGCCAGCCAGGGTAATGTAAGGCACATGGTATTATTCACCCTCATACGGCGTTCCGGCGATACAAGCTCATCACGCATATTCGGCGCTGAAAGCTTCATTTTTTCCATGACCGCCAGCGCACTCATTTTCAGATGACGGTAAAAACTGGCATTGAGCTGGGTCAGATGGAGCAAGGAGTGGCGCACCCGTTTGAATGTCTCGGCACATACCGGGCTCTGCGAGTGCCAGAAGGAGGCCAGCGAACCTTTGGTGGTCAGACCGTCAATGTCATAGAGTGCCCGCCCCATGCAGAAGGTGGGTACATCATGGAGCAGAGCAGAGAGACCGACCGTACTGTTGATGGTGATCACCCCTTTGAGCAAGGGATACAGGGTTGGCAGCGGCAGTTCATAACCGTAAAAGACCCTCCCCTCCAGGCCAAGCACCGCGATGAGCCTGTTTATCTGGGCACGATAACTGACATAGCCCCGATCCATGGGGTGGTGCTTGAACAGCAACACATCTTCGGGTTTGGCATGCTCCGCAAAGGAGTTGATCACCTGCGCAACCATCTCCTCTACCCCGCTCAGGTCAGAGTGCTCACGGATCTGAAAATCCTCGGTCACTTGCAGTGGCACAAAGAAGATCCGCCCGGCGTGCTGCGGCAACGCCTTGAGCAGGGCGCGATCCTGGCGCAAGTTGCCGTATTTCACCATGGCGCCACAGACCCACCCCATCGCCTCCTGCACTAGACTCCAGGGACGGTGATTCACAAAGTGGGGATAACGCCAACGGAACAGCGACTTGTTGATGTGGTAGCGACTGGCATACCAGGCGCGCACCGCAAAGGTCTTGCCCACTTTGAGCGAGCTGTCATAAGGCACAGGCCAATCCAGTTGGGCAAGTTGATCGCGCCGCTCATACCAGGGGCTGAAGGCATTGACCCCACCCTGCTCCAGCGTGACGAAATCGGGTCTGAGATAGCCCTCCTCCATCGCCCAGAATGGCACTCGCTTCAACTTGCAGATACGGCCAGCCTCCAGATGGTAATAACGGCAGTCCCCGTAACAGATCACCGTATCGATACCCTGCTGCTTGAGCACCCGGCGGAAAAAGGCGTTCCAGCTCTCCGGTTTCCCGCGAAAACACAGATTTTTTCCGGCACAGGGCCAGCACTCATCCCCGCCATTGAAATGGATCTTCACCACCTGATGTCCCGCCTCGGTCAACTGGCGACTCAGGGTCTGAAAGAAAGGGCCAAGCGGGCCTTGCAGTAACAAAATCTTCATTGACGACTTATCTCAAAAACGGGGAGAGAGAGGGGCGCTGCATGAGCGTCTGGAACAAGTAACCGAGCTTGAGCTGCCAGCGTTGCAAGCGGCTCGCTTTTTGGGCCGATGAGTGTCCCTGCTTCGCCAGTTGGTGGATCAACTGCTCCGGACTTATCCAGAGCCCGGTCTGCCAATCGAGATAGAGCGGATAGGCAACCAGCGTCAGATAGACCAGCGCCGCCAGCGGCAGACTACGTTGACGACGAGCAGGCGGATTGGCATCCGTGGTCAACCCCCAGCCACTGTAGAAGGGTTGGCCCCAGGTCGTCACCTTGACCCCCTGCACCAGCGCCTCGAAGCCACTGAGCGAGGTCATGGTATGCAGCTCATCCACATGGGGATAGAGGCTGGTGAGCCCAATATCCAGCACCTGGCTATCGACACACTCCGCCAGACAGGCCGCAGAAATCGCCCCACCACGATTGCCCGCCACCACATCAGGGTGTGGCTTGTAGAGAATATGAGCATCGGGTTTGGCCGCTCGCACCGCCCACAGCAACTGCTCATTGCTGCGAATATGGGGGCTCCCGGTCAGAATGGAGGCATCGCCATCTACCTGACCCACCACCAGCACCAGCTCACGACCATCATCGGGCCTGGTGTAGTGCTGCGACTCGCCCACATTGTATTTGCTGACCCTGTGTTCCCGTAGCAAGGCGAGCAGCGCATCCCCGCGCTTGACCTCCACCTCTGTCAACTCCTGATAGTTGAGCAACTGTTCCAGCCCGCTGGGAGTGCGACAGTCGAAATAGATCCCGACCGGGTCCAGTGACAAGGAGGAGGGACGACAGAGATTGGAGCCCAGCCCCCTCGAGCGAATAAAACCATCCTCGACCCGGATCGCAGAGGCGAGATCAGGGTGGCGGCTACCCCACACCAATATCTGCTCGTCACCGGTCAACCGCTTGGGTGGCTTGCGCACAAAGCGCAACTCATCGGCCAAATGCTGGCAAAACGCCTGCATAAATGCCCGCTTCCACAGCGAGAAACCGACCAGATAGAGCCGGCGCCAGCGCGGCGCGGGGCGGCGCTGATTGTCAATAATGGCGATCACCTCCTCTACCTCGCAACGCTGGCCCAGTACAGGGTCGAGATAGCGGGGATAGCGGATCAAGGCTGCCGCGACCAGCTGGGCGAGCGACACTTTTACGTTGCGCCGTTCACACTGCTTGCTGTCATGGGTCAGCCCCCAACCGGCATAAAACGGCATACCGAAGCAATAGACCGGCTTGCCAAGCAACAGGCCCTCAAAACCAAGCTGGGATGACACCGTATAGACAGCATCCACCACATTGAGCAGCGCATGAGGATGGCAGTGATCGGCCACAATCTCCACATCATCCAGGTTCAGACGGGCCAACACCCCGCGCTTCTTGCCAAGGCGAGTATCGGGATGGGTGCGCAGCAGCAGGCGCGCATCGGGATGATTGCGGCGGGCCGCCTCCACCATCGCCACAAAATCAGCTTCACTGGCCAGCGCCCCCGGAATGGAGAGATCCCCTGCGACCTGATCGACCAGCAGGACCCTGGGTTTGGCGCTCTGCTGCAGACGTGTGGCAAGCCCTGATGGCAAGCCGCCATAGTCCCCGACAGCAGAGAGGGCGGTCACGCTGCCGCTGGCAATCGACTGACCGGGGGCAGTGGCATAACAGTTGTATTTGGTGACCCCGAGGCGTACCAGCTCATCGATCAGTCGCTCGGCCCGTGCCAACATCTGTGGCTCGCACGGGGTGGCAATCAACTGCTCAAGCTGGCTGGGCTGGCGGGCATCGTAATAGATCCCCACCGGATCGGCGATCAGCGAGACCGCCTTGCCCCCCCTGGCGGGATGGCCGATATAACCGATAAAACCATCTTCAAGCTGCCAATAGGGCACTCCTAATGCTTGTGCCTTCTGCTTAATCTGCCTGGTATTGGCTTTTTGGCCCCAACCAACTAAAACATCATTTTCAGAAAAAGAGACAACCCCTTCCATATGACGTAATGGGCAACCAAGCATAGGTTCAATACTGTTTTTTCTAGCCAGAATGCCTTTCGAACCCGTATATAAAGCCATATCATCTCAGCGAACTAAAGACTCCCTGCCGTAGTGCAGGGAGTGTAATTTAGATAAACAGTTCTGCGGTCTCTAATGACTTGGCAGTACTATCTTTTGCAGAGGTAAGGATGTCCGCGTTTAATTCGGGCCATTTAATACCAATCGAGGCATCATTCCATGCAATACCTCTATCGCTCACTGGTGCATAATAATTCGTTGTTTTATATAAAAACTCGGCCGTTTCTGTCAGTGTGATAAAGCCATGGGCAAACCCTTCCGGGATCCACAACTGTCGCTTGTTTTCACCAGACAAGTGAACCCCAACCCACTGGCCGAAGGTCGGTGAGCTTCTGCGGATATCGACCGCCACATCAAACACTTCACCCGCCACACAGCGCACCAGCTTGCCCTGGGCATGGGGAGGCAATTGATAATGCAAGCCACGCAATACCCCTTTCGACGATTTGGAGTGATTATCCTGCACAAAGTTAACCTGATATCCGACGGCCTCTTCAAACAACTTGTGGTTGAAACTCTCAAAGAAAAAACCACGCTCATCACCAAATACTTTTGGCTCAAAAATAAGCACGTCAGGGATCGCTGTCTTGATTATATTCATCTGTCTATCCACATTTGATTCATTTTTTATGGGGGGAGCATCTTCCCTCCCCCCTATATCACATCAGGCTTTGGCAACCATTCTTAACAAATATTGTCCATAGGCATTCTTTGCCAATGGCACTGCGAGATCTCGAACCTGCTCGGTAGTAATAAATTTCTGGCGATAGGCGATCTCTTCTGGGCACGCAACCTTCAACCCCTGACGGGTCTCGATGGTCTGAATAAAGTTGCTCGCTTCAATCAGGCTTTCATGAGTACCGGTATCCAGCCAGGCATAACCACGGCCCATCATCGCCACCGACAGATTGCCTTGCTCCAGGTAGATACGGTTCACATCGGTAATTTCCAGCTCACCACGGGGCGACGGCTTCAGGCTCTTGGCAATCTCCACCACGCTGTTGTCGTAGAAATAGAGGCCGGTCACCGCATAGTTGCTCTTGGGCTCCAGTGGCTTCTCTTCCAGAGAGATAGCGGTACCCTCTTTATCAAATTCCACCACCCCATAACGCTCAGGGTCATGCACGTGGTAGGCAAAGACGGTAGCGCCACTCTCTTTGGCTGCTGCGGCTTCCAACTGCTTCTGCAGGTCATGGCCGTAGAAGATGTTGTCGCCCAGCACCAGCGCACAGGGGTCTGACCCGATAAACTCTTCACCCAGAATAAAGGCTTGTGCCAACCCGTCCGGGCTTGGTTGAACCTTGTACTGCAAATTCAGGCCCCATTGGCTGCCATCACCCAGCAATTGCTCAAAACGGGGGGTATCTTGCGGCGTGCTGATGATCAGAATATCGCGAATACCCGCCAGCATCAGGGTGCTGAGCGGATAGTAGATCATCGGCTTGTCATAGATGGGCAGCAGCTGCTTGCTCACTGCCATGGTCACCGGATAGAGACGGGTGCCTGAGCCACCGGCCAGAATAATGCCTTTACGTTTGGTCATGATGCTTGTTTCTTATTTTTAAATTGCAAAAGAAAAGGGTGGCTTGCGGCCACACCTTTTACGTTTTATCCCTGCCAGCCAGGGAGGCAGTCACTACATCCCTGGCCAGTGATCTACTTGCCGAGGATCTCGGTCAACATCCGCTCCACACCGACGGTCCACTCCGGCAGCACCAGATCGAAGGTGCGCTGGAATTTGCCAGTATCAAGGCGGGAGTTATGGGGGCGTTTGGCCGGAGTCGGGAAGGCGCTGGTCGGCACCGCATTGAGTTGTGTCACCGCCAGTTCAACGCCAGCCTCTCTGGCTTTGGCAAACACCAGCTGGGCGTAGTCAAACCAGGTGGTGGTACCGGAGGCAATCAGATGGTACAGCCCGGCGACCTCGGGTTTGCGCTGCGCCACGCGGAGAGCATGGGCAGTACAATCGGCCAGCAACTCGGCGCCGGTCGGGGCGCCAAACTGGTCATTGATAACCGACATCTCGCTACGCTCTTTGCCAAAGCGCAGCATGGTCTTGGCAAAGTTGGCGCCGCGGGGGGCATAGACCCAGCTGGTGCGGAAGATCAGGTGACGAGCGCAGAGAGCGGCGCCTTGTTCACCCGCCAGCTTGGTTTCGCCGTAGACGTTAAGCGGTGCCGTTGCATCGGTTTCTACCCAGGGGCGCTCACCGCTGCCATCGAACACATAGTCGGTGGAGTAATGTACCAACCAGGCACCCAATGCTTCCGCTTCTTTGGCGATAGCAGCCACACTGGTGGCATTGAGCAGTTCGGCAAACTCCCGCTCGCTCTCTGCTTTGTCGACTGCGGTATGGGCCGCGGCGTTGACAATCACGTCCGGCTTGACCAGACGTACCGTTTCGGCTACCCCTGCCGGGTTGCTGAAATCACCGCAATAGTCGGTCGAGTCAAAATCAACGGCAGTGATACGGCCCAGCGGGGCCAGTGCACGCTGCAGCTCCCAGCCTACCTGGCCGTTTTTGCCAAACAGCAGAATATGCATCAGGCACGCTCCCCATCATTCTGTTCAATCGCGGAATAGTGCTGCTCAATCCAGGATTGGTAGGCACCGCTCTTGACGTTGCTGACCCACTGCTGGTTATCCAGATACCACTGTACAGTTTTGCGAATGCCAGACTCGAAAGTTTCTTGCGGTTGCCAAGCAAGCTCGGCACTCATCTTGGTCGCATCGATGGCATAGCGGCGATCGTGGCCGGGGCGATCCGCCACATAGGTGATTTGCTCACGATAAGAGCCCGCCTTCGGCACCATCTCGTCCAACAGATCGCAGATGGTGTGTACCACCTCCAGATTCTGCTTCTCGTTATGACCGCCGATATTGTAGGTCTCCCCCACCAAGCCCGTGGTCGCCACCTTGTAGAGCGCGCGCGCGTGGTCTTCCACATAGAGCCAGTCACGGATCTGGTCGCCCTTGCCATAGACCGGCAGCGGTTTGCCATCCAGCGCGTTAAGAATGACCAGCGGGATCAGCTTCTCGGGGAAGTGGTACGGGCCGTAGTTGTTGGAGCAGTTGGTGACCATGGTCGGCAGGCCGTAAGTACGGCGCCAGGCGCGCACCAGATGGTCGCTGGAAGCCTTGGAGGCAGAATAGGGGCTGCTGGGGGCGTAAGGAGTAGTTTCGGTAAAGAGCGGCAATGGCTCATTGGCAGCCACTTCATCCGGATGGGGCAGGTCACCATATACCTCGTCAGTGGAGATATGGTGGAAGCGGAAGGCCGCCTTGCGTACCTCGTCCAGACCGTTCCAGTAAGCGCGAGCCGCTTCCAGCAACATATAGGTGCCAACGATATTGGTCTCGATAAAGTCAGCCGGCCCTGTGATGGAGCGGTCAACATGGCTCTCGGCGGCCAGATGCATCACGGCATCCGGCTGGTGCAAGGCAAACACCCGATCCAGCTCGGCACGATTGCAGATATCCACCTGCTCAAATGCATAACGCTCGCTTGACGATACATCGGCCAGGGATTCCAGATTGCCGGCATAGGTAAGTTTATCGAGATTGATGACTGCATCCTGAGTATCACGGATGATATGGCGCACCACAGCAGAGCCGATAAAGCCGGCACCGCCGGTCACGAGGATTTTCATATTACACATTAACCTTTTTTGTTTTTTTTGAAGTTAGGGAATTGATATAGTCAGTCACTGACTGACCAATTTCATTGTGCCTCACGGCATATGATATATTAGCCTTCATATAACCAGTTTTATTACCACAGTCGTGGGACAGCCCTGTCATATGAAATGCATCAACTATCTCTTGCTCAATCAACATGGCAATCGCATCGGTCAACTGGATCTCATTACCAGCTCCGGGAAGCGTCTTTTTGAGCAAAGGCCAGATATTATTGCTCAACACATAACGGCCAACGACGGCCAGGTTGCTGGGGGCTTCATCAATATCCGGTTTTTCAACCAAGCCGGTAATGGGTGCGGATTGACCAGGCTGCAACTTGACCTGATTGCAATCGGCTATCCCATATTTATCGGTATCGGTCAGTGGCACTGGCTCAACCATTACCTGGCTTTGTCCAGTCAACTTGTAACGCACCAACATGGCAGCCAAATTTTCGGTGTGTTGATCGGCTGTATATTCGTCCAGAATCACATCAGGCAAAACAACGGCGAACGGTTCATCACCAATCACCGGATAGGCACACAAAATGGCATGGCCCAACCCTTTGGCTTCTCCTTGACGTACATGCATGATGGTCACATCTTTCGGACAAATATTCTGTATCTCGTCAAGCAGCTTTCGTTTAACGCGAGACTCGAGAGTCGCCTCCAGTTCAAAAGAAGTATCGAAATGGTTTTCGATAGCATTTTTTGAGGAGTGGGTCACCAGAACAATCTCTTTTATTCCGGCAGCCACACACTCGTTTACCACATATTGGATAAGCGGCTTATCCACGATCGGTAACATCTCTTTCGGAATAGCCTTGGTGGCAGGTAACATACGGGTACCCAGTCCGGCTACAGGTATGACAGCCTTTCGTACCAAAAAATTTTCATTAGGCATGTAATATCTCGTGCAAATTATATTTATCAATTCACTAAGGAATAGGCATAACTTCTTGCATTATTAGCGAGTTCAGCTCGTTTCTTCTCTTTACTAATCAGTAATGTTATTGCATCAACCCAACGCTGGGGATCATTTTCCAATAGAATACCGTTGATGTTTTGTTCGATAAAATCGTTATAGGGAGCACGATTACTATATACACCCACGGCGCCCATTCTCACAAAGTCATAAAATTTTACGGGGCCTCGCGCCAAATTAAAATCAGAGTCAAGTAGTGGCGCCAATCCAATATCCAACTGATGGGTCTTGGTATACGCAAGATAATTTTGCCAACTCATTGGATGTAACACTGAAACTCTTGGCAAGTCCCGATAATATTTATATATATCATGCTCACCAAAAATTTCAAAGCTGGCATTGGGGCAGGCTCCCAATACCCCCTCGACGATTTGCCGCAACCAATACTTCTCTTCCCGATGAGAGCTTGAACCATGATAAGCTATTTTTACTGGTCGGAGTGTTTCAAGAAGAGATCGTGATGGTTTAGCAGAAACAATTTCCGGGTTAAGGTGCACATACTTTTTAGCCAAATAGGCAGTTGAAACCCAGACATCATCGCAATACTGCGTGATCCATCGATGTTGAGCCGCCGAGCGCCTTATTATCTTGCTGCGATACTCTTTCGGTAACGTAGATAGAGCCGTCGGGTCAAAAAGGTCGTCATCCATGAAATAAACTATTCGGGAGCATCTGTCGATATATCTTTCTATATGCTGTTGCCATTTAGGAGAGATAAATCTAATGATGACCAGAGAAGTCCCAGCAGGAATTGGTATATCAGGTGGTGCTAACGTATCAATAAAATGACATATTGTATCAGGGAATCGACTGGAAATAGCCGATTCAAAATAGGCCAATGTAGGGGATCTCCCCTCATGCAATATAAACAATCGCTCACTGTCAATTTCAGAGTTCTGCTGGCTGCCATAACTCTGTTTATTGAGTTTAAGATAAGGCTTGAATAGTTTCCTGCGAATTAATTCATCCATGGCAACACCATATTAGGAGCTCTGCTTAGAGAGAAATCAGGACGTTCATAACTCAGGTTGGGGTTGTAGGCAGGATCGTGATTAAGCACATGTGCCCATCGTCTTTTCATATAGCGCAACTCAGATTTGGCTCTTCTCTGCTGTTGTGTTGATACATCTTTACCGCGGGAAATAGACTCATGATGATACAGTTCAGCAAAGGGCGTCCAGATTACTCGCCAACCGGCCTCTCGCACTCTGAGGCAATAATCGACGTCATTAAACGCTATCGGCAAATGCGTTTCATCAAGTCCACCGAGCGCCAGATATAAATCTTTATGAGTCAATAAACAGGCAGCAGTCACAGCTGACAACTCTTGAGCACTGACAGCCCGCCGCTGGTATCCGGGATCGTTTGCGGACAAACCATTATGAAGGTGATCTGCACAACCACCAGGCCCAACAGCATCGCCGGCATGCTGGATCAAACCATTTCCGTAATAGAGCTTTGCACCGACGACGCCCACTCCAGGGCGCAATAAATGGGAAACCATTTCATCCAGCCAGTCAGCGCTGATCACCTCGGTATCGTTATTCAGCAAGCAGACCAGATCACCACGTGCTTTGCTTACCGCCAGGTTATTGATGGCTGAATAGTTAAACGGATGATCATAAGAAATCACTCGGACACCATAAACCTGTTCGATATGGGCAAGGTAAGCAAGGGTCTCCTCGTCGTCGCTCTGATTATCCATCACCATGACATCCATATTGGTGTAATGGGTTTTGTTGATCAGGCTTTCAATACAGGGGCGTAAATGAGCGAGACCATTTCGGGTGGGGATAATCACAGAGACCAATGGCAATTGCGTTGGCAATGGCCAGAACCAACGACATACACCATGAGGTGCAGCCCCAATGCTCACACCTGATGGCAATAAATCCTCTCTATCTTTCAGCGGATCACAATCATTCGAAAGCAACGCACTTGCGGGCAGATGCATCATCAATGACGGAATATGGGCAATCTGGTTTGGCTCACACTGCTGTGCCAACTGTAGCCACCACTGATGACATGCCGCCGCATCAAAGGGGATTTGGCTTGCGCCTTGTTCACGCCACAAGCCACACCAGCCAATATAGTTTTGGCTCTGCAGCAGTGTTTCATTCCAGTCAGGTTTAAAGTTGGGAGAGTGACGTTTGCCTCTCTCGTCAAGCAGGTCGTGGTCCCCGTATAGCCATAAACAATCCGGATCCTGGCGTAACTGATATGCCACCCAGAATAGGGCGCTGGGGGACACCAGGGCACCCGCAGGCAACACCCACTGCCACTCGCCGCCAGGCTGACTGGGGATATCTGAGGATGCGCCATGCTCCTGCAGCCTGATGTGACTTGCCGGATAACAGAGTGCCTGGATGCTATCCAGAGTCTGCTGGCGGCTCTGCTCACTCTTTTCGCCAACAAGATGAAAACAGACACGTGGCAATGAGTCCCAACGTGCCAACAGGCGTTCAATCAGCTTGTACTCGGCGGGTTCCAGGGTGTCGAAGTTTGCTAGCCA
Source organism: Aeromonas sp. 603607 (assembly GCF_049171595.1). Classification (NCBI taxonomy): domain Bacteria; kingdom Pseudomonadati; phylum Pseudomonadota; class Gammaproteobacteria; order Aeromonadales; family Aeromonadaceae; genus Aeromonas; species Aeromonas sp. 603607. The sequence continues at coordinate 71,075 of NZ_JAAKOV010000012.1, read as the reverse complement.
CTCTTCATAGCTATCGAGTGGCTTGTCGTCACGTACTCTACCGACAAGTTGGTAAGCCTGCTGTAGATCCGTGAGCCACAAATGCCATGAGAGACCCAATCTCTTGCGTTTGGTGTTCGTCAGGCGTCGATAAAAGGGCAAGACCCGGCGCAATCGACGCCAGAGACTCTCAATGGGAGAGACACAACGAAGCTCGCTAATCTCTACATGGCAATCCGCGCCCTTGCTGCTGGCAAGTAAAGAGAGATGGCTGGCTCCTGTGGGCAGATAGACCAGCTCCTGCAAGGTGCCACGACGTGTGACTGGCAACACTTGTTCGTGCCATCTCCCCTGCCCGCACTGCCAGCACAGACGAGTCTCCCCTCGTGGTTGGCTAGCCACGATTGTCCCCCGGATCAGGAGCCAGCCAGAGTGGCACGAAAAAGCGTCAGGCAATGCCAGAGGTTGCCAATGACCATCGTTATACATATATGAATTTACAACCTGAGGGCACATTGAAATAGTCCGCCACATCAGTGACAGACCATGAAGAATAGAATTAATAAGTAACAGCAGTTATTTAATCAGCTTTTTAATACTGCTCGCTAACCAGGAGTGATTGGACACCTCTCTTTCTGCAGGCAGGGCGGCTAATTGTTCACTCAGTGTCATCATCTCGGCCTTCACTTGGGGGGCCAGAGCAGCGGCCAGCAGACATTGCTCGTCATTGCGATCATGCGCCTGAAAATAAGCCTTATGTTTGACTCGATTAGCCGTTGCCGCACTACCACGCAAATGCTTCCCAAGCAGGAACTCTTCCAATGATTTAACTGCGTAATGGTTGACTCTTATGCCATTCCAGATGACCTGAGCACTCACACCATTACCGTGTTTGGCATGTAATGCCATATCACTACCATTGGCATCGATATAACGCCCATAACGCAAATTGGCAAAATGAGGGTTGAAAAAACTGTCAACCCGGGAGGGGCGCACAATACTCTTGAAGTTGTGGTTCACATTGAAACCAAGGGGGGCACGCTGCGTGAAGCGTTCAATCACCAGCCCCTCACCTGCAAAGGTCTCACCATTGGAGCCAAAATTAGACCAATTCAATCCAACGGCACTGACACTATTATCTGCAAACCATTGTGTGACCACCGGACGCAAATCATTTGACTCCAATGGCAACAAAAACTCGTCAGCATCGATAAATGCCAACAGATCTACATCACGCGGGCAAGTGCGCAAAATTTTATCGTATGCAGGTAACTGCGGTTTCTGCAGCCCCACAGTTGGATGGTCAAATATAGTAACCACCCCTAATTTGGCCAGAGAGCCGAGCAGTTCACGCGAACCGTCGTTACTCCCATTATCTGCAATAATAAATCCACTGACACCGAGTGCCCGGTGAAAAGCGATCCATTCGAGCAATCCATCTATTTCATTTTTGACAATTGCAGCAATAAATAATTTCAAGGCGGGTTCTCAATCAGGATGAAAAACTGCAGGATTATACATCATGATGCGGGGGCTGGGAAAACAGACCCCAGCCCCATACGCTATTGCAGATATCAGTCGGAACCGAATAGATCCCTGGTGTAAACCTTGTCCGCCATATCGCTCAATTCAGCGGCCATCCGGTTGCACAAAATCACATCACTCACAGCCTTGAACTCGTTCAAATCGCGAATAACACGAGAGTGGAAGAAATGCTCCTCCCTGATGGTCGGTTCAAAGACCACCACCTCGATGCCTTTCGCCTTGATCCGCTTCATGATCCCCTGAATGGCGGAGGAGCGGAAGTTGTCCGAGCCCGCCTTCATCACCAGACGATAAATCCCCACTACCTTGGGGTTGCGGCGAATAATGCTGTCGGCGATAAAGTCTTTGCGGGTGGTATTGGCATCGACGATGGCCCGGATCAGGTTGTTGGGCACCTTGTTATAGTTGGCCAACAACTGCTTGGTATCTTTGGGCAGGCAATAACCACCGTAACCGAAGGAGGGGTTGTTGTAGTGGTTGCCGATACGGGGATCCAGGCCAATCCCTTCGATAATCTGGCGACTGTCGAGACCGTGAGACTGGGCATAGGTATCCAGCTCGTTGAAATAGGCCACCCGCATCGCCAGATAGGTGTTGGCAAACAACTTGATCGCTTCCGCCTCAGTGCTGCCCGTCAGCAATACCGGAATATCCTGCTTGATGGCCCCCTCTTGCAACAGGTCGGCAAAACGTTGGGCCCGTTCGCTGCACTCCCCCACCACGATACGGGAAGGGTGCAGGTTGTCATACAGCGCCTTGCCTTCGCGCAGGAACTCTGGTGAGAAGATCAGATTCTCGGTACCGAGCTCTTCGCGCATCCGCTCGGTAAAGCCCACCGGAATGGTGGACTTGATCACCATCACCGCATTGGGGTTGATGCTCATCACATCGCGGATCACCGCCTCGACCGTGCTGGTATTGAAGTAGTTGGTCTCGGGATCATAATCGGTGGGAGTGGCGATAATCACAAACTCGGCCGCCTCATACGCTTCGTATTTATCAAGTGTCGCTTTAAGATTTAGCGGCCTGGTTGCCAGATACTCTTCCAGCTCCTTATCCACGATGGGAGATTGACGGCGATTAAGCAGTTCGACTTTTTCTGGCACCACATCCAGTGCAATGACCTGATGGTGTTGGGCCAGCAATACCGCGTTGGAAAGACCGACGTAACCAGTACCGGAAATTGTTATTTTCATATTAATCCTATAAGGAAATTGTATAAACTAGGAGGATATCTCAGATATAAACTCTTTTAGATGATTATCAACCATCAACTCCCATGAAGATTCTCTTCGCGCCTTTTTACTACTACCATTAGTAACCTGATCACCGCCTGAGATAAAAAATGCGTTCCTATGACCAATAGCGCTCAATATAAAATCATCAAAAAGAAGGAAATCATTAGGATGGATAACTATTGTTGACGAACCTCGCTTTTGAAAAGCGGCTAAATATAGTCCACTGCCTGTAGTTCCTATCAAAATCTTGGACGACGCAGCTAACTGAACCTGCTCAGCGACACTTAAGCTTTCAGGAATAATTATTTCATAACCTTCCGAAGATAGTAGCGATTCAATGCAACTCTCATTTGACAACCTCCTTGCCAATTGGTTACGCCTAGATAAATAAACTTTTCTTGTTGGTTTTACATCTAATCGATTACAGTAAAAATCTCTAATTGTGTCAAATACGCATTGAAATTCTGAACTAGCTGATATATGGGTTCGATAGGACTCTAAAGGCATAATTAGATTTTTTACTAGCATGCCTTTCTTCATAAAAATGAGATTACGTTCATTTATTCCGAAAGCATTTAAAAGTTCCCATCCCCAAGTGGGAATATGATTATCATAACAGATAAACTTTAATTTTTCTCTCAGTTCATTAGGTAAACGAAGTAAAAACCAAAGCCTTGATATGCCATCAAGTAAAAAATGTCCCCAGTGTGGCAATAAATTACCTAAAAAATAACATAAGCCTTCAACTGTATCCTCATGGAGAGTTTCCACATCTCGCTTAAATATTTCGCCATCTTTTTCGTAAAAATAATCTGACGAAAGAGATAGATGCGAATCTTGGGTTGAGAATGTGGGTTCGATTATACTGCCATCTTTGAGAAACACCCCAGCACCACCACTAAATAAACCGATTCTACGCCCATTTATTTTGGTTGTTGATGGAAGATACTGTGGTTGTTTATAACCTCCTGGAGTTAAAAACATATCCTTTCCGAAATAGCAAATTAAATCCATTGGTTGGTTATATTTTAGGTCTGTCCAGTTTTCTGGTTTAACATTTTCTGCACGCAAGCGCAGTGACGAGGAATTTAGGCTACTTCTTTGATCTTTTTTATTGGGATAAAAGATGGTTGAAATTGGTTGTGTCGGACTATCTATGCAACAAGAAAAATAAAAAAGAGGTGGTGTATTATCACTCTCAAAAGAAGTGAGCTTTGTTATGAAGTCAGCCATCTTCAATCTTAATACATTTTCTCTTTTAATATATTTCATCGTCCCTCCAAATTATTATAAATTGTTTTTTATAACACTAACCAGAGTGTCTGAACTACCAATACAATGCATCCCAATCAAATCCGATTTAGCTTTCTTTAATATTTTATCTCTACTTTCAATACTTATTATCAACTGCCTTAAAGATTCATACCATTGTTCTACTGTATTATCCACTACGATAGCATTCTCATAATTACGGTATATACCACTATCACTTTCAATATTTGACACCACAACAGATAGACTCAATGCTGTATACTCAATAAATTTAAGGTGACTTTTACCTTTACTAAAACCATTATTAATTAGTGGGATAATACCTATATCCCAATGCACTCTTCTTTGTAACCAATCTACAAAATTTGGGTAGTCATCTTTTTTGGGTAATCCAACCCGTTTTCCAAAAAGTGGCTTCGTATTTTGGAAACCACCAATGACCTCAATCTCAACTTTCTCACCAAACTCTTGCTCAATTTTTTTCATTGCATCAGCAATCATCTCAAGGTTAGCAAGATCGGTAGGATTCCCAACATAACCAATTCTGATAGGATCCCCATCTTTCCGTTGATAAATCCCTTTACCGGTGAGTTTTGGTTTACCGATACGCCATAACTCTTCGTCTAGCAAATTAGGAACCAGATACACTTTCGAGTTATATGCAGAAAAAATTTTCATCAATTCAGAGGTAGAAACCATCACAACATCGGCATTACTGGCCAACCAACGGACCTTCTGTACAAGTAACTCAGTATTGTCTTTAAATCCTCTCTGGATTAATCCTTCAACATCAAGCAGGTCATCATCAATTTCATAAATAAACCGGCCTCCAGCAGCGCGCCACTTTACTAACCATGATTCGAGTTCGGCTACAGTTAATGAACCTGCATGACGCTGAATCACAATAGAATGTGCCGAGCCAGGCTCAGGCAACGTATGATCTTTTAGTTCTATCACACGCCAATAACGCTGTACACTTGGGTGAGTATATGGCAATACAACTCGCACATACCCACCTTCTGTTGGCAAATCATCACCACGCCGTTCTGGCATCAACATCAGCACAGGTTTATCTTTTTTGGGATATTTATCTCTATGTTTAGCTAACTCTTTACTAAATAGACATATCTCAGATATTGCAGCTTGATGTACCGAGAAACTAGCTGCCGTCAATAACGCAGCGGATTGCATGCTCCTAATCTTATCAAGATCTAGCAATAACTCATTCATTCTATTAAAGCAAACATCCTCATCGAAAGTATCGACAACAATCGCATTAATATTGTCTCGAGCATACTCGTCTCCCCCACCATGTATTGGCAACATAGCTGTCGCACCACATGCCATCGCTTCGAGTGACGTACGCCCAAACGCCTGATAATCAGAAAGATCAACAAAGATATCACTTTGCGAGAGCAGTGAAGCCACTTCTGGCCTTTTTAATATTCCACGATTTTCAAACTCGAAATCACACTGCAATGATTTAAAACGCTCATCATTACTTTCACATCCAAAAAGATGAAAGATAATTTTATCTTTATGTATCTTCGCTAAACGAGAAAATAACCTCATAGTCCTCTCAGCACCACGCCGCGGAGTCTGTGGCCTTATCATTGCTGATATATGAATGAAGTTATCATCTACTTTTTTAGTTGGTTTATATGTAGAATGATCAATGCTTGGTGAAACCTTAAAAACTTTCACACTGTGCTCTTGCTTTATTTTATCAGCAATCCAATGGGTTTTTGCAAAAACAAGGGAATTAGGAATCAAGGTATATGATTCACGAGCAACATGCCAATTATCACTTTCCTCAGGGAAAAACATTGGTTCATAATCTTGTGCATAATAAGCCGGCAAGATATGTGGATTTACATCAATTATTTTCTTAAGCAAAGACACAGATGTGAATATGGTTGCCACTACTACATCAAATTTTTCACTAATGTGAATCAAATTATCATTTTCAAATCCAATAAAAAGCCCATTCACATCATCAATATCTTGGTAGAGGTCACGCAAGTGTGCAAGATCTACTTTCCTTACAGCAATATTAGCATCCATACCCAATCTGCGCATTTCCGTGACTTCTTGAACCACGGAATGAGCACCACCACTTCCCCCTTTCACCGGCAGGAGAAAGAGAATTTTCATTGACATGATATTTTGTGGTCTTGTCTGGCAGCAGGTATGGCTGTGCTCTAAAGCAGATGTAATGTTCGAGCGAACTCTATCGAGTTGAGTAGTATTTTTTACCTTTTCAACAAGGGATGCAAACTTTTCATGACCATGTTTTTTCTTTAAATTATCAGAGCCTTGCTTAGATAGCTTCGCTCGACGACTATGGCCAAAACTTTTTGATTTAGCATGATATACATATGTATCATCAGCAATTGCAAGCTCATAACCAGCATCAGCAGCACGAATACAAAAATCATTTTCCTCCCCATACCCGATAGGAAAGTTCTCTTCATCCATGATTCCTATTTTGTCAATGACCTCTCTTTTTATCATAAAGCAGAAGCCATTAACAAATGGTAATTTTGGATAACATCTTTCAGATACCTTGGCCACTAAGGCAGCCATTTCATCAGGCTTCAAGTTATTGGGTATGTCGTTGACTGCAAAATTCCTATTTTCATCATATAAATTCGGAACGTTTTGCCAACTGGCGGCATTAGACAAGGGGCCAACAATACCTATTTTATCCGAAGAATTAATACAGCGAACCAGACCACGTAGCCATCCATGAGTAGCTATCGTATCACTATTTTGAGTAATAATATAAGGAGCATCAGACACTCGCAGGCCGGTATTCACTGCCTGAGTGTAACCTCGGTTTACCGAATGTTCATGCAGCTCAAAAATACTATCCCCATGACAATATTTTCTAAGCCAATTCGTAGTCTCTTCATCAGAGCCATCATTAACAACAATGATTCTGACGGCATACCCATCTTGCTTTTCTTTTAAGGAGTGAAGGCAGTTTTTAACATCATCTAATGCATTATATACAGGAACAATAATATCTATTCTGATAGCACAGTCGCGCCCTGCTATAATTGTAGATGCGGGGGAACGCCCTTCTTTTATTCCGTATTTAATATAGTGAACAAGAGGATTAATACCCGCTTTTTTCACATCTGGGTTTTGATTTAAATAGAATTCACTGTTAAATCTTGGACCTGGGTTTCGTCCCATATAAAGGCCATATTTAATGAAATGCACTCGAGATGATAACCCTGTAGCAGCGACATCTGGATACTCACCCAGATACCACTCATCATCAAACAATCCAGATTTATCAATTAATTCTATAGTATTTTTTTCTAACATATCGTGCCCGTTAAATTATGTTTATTTTATTTTTGAAATAATATTTCTATCTTCCCTTACACCATAACGAATATAGTGTTCGAGAGGATTTATACCGCTTTCTTTAACATCTTCGTATAAGTCTAAGTAGCCTTGGCTGGAGAATTTAGTTGACGGATCTCTTCCTTCAAACCCACCAAATAACAGATAATGACGAGCAGGGTCGATATTTGACTCACTAACATCTTGATTTTGGGCCAAATACCATTGCGGATCAAAAAGGTTGGAATTTTTGATCAGATTAATAGTTTCCTCAATTTTTTTTGTTTTTTTATTTTTTTTCAGTTTCGTTGGATGACCTAATGCACGTATTGGTGCAGTTGCCCTCCATGAAAGACTATTTTTAATTGCTATATTTTTTTCATTCGCAGTAGCTAGTTGCTCTTTTAAGTCCATTACTTCTCTGCTTGATGTTTCTAGCATGCTCGTAATAGCAGCGAGCTCTGAGTATCTGTTTTTAATTGATTGCTTACTCGCTTCTACCTCAGTCGACAGAGCTGCACATATATTATTTATTTCCTCATTTTTTTCTCTCTGCAGAGTAATTTCTTTTTTTAGATTCGTTACCTCTTGATTCAGTATATTGATCCGTTCCAAATACTCATCATTTTGGCTGTTATTTATTTTTACATTTTCTTCTAGAATGGCATTTTTTTTATTTAGAGTAGAAAGACACTCGTTGTATTCAACCTGAATCTTCTCATAATTTTTTTGTGCATTAGTAATTTTGCAATCTTTTTCTTTTATTTGTTGCGTAAGTGAAATTACTTCAGCAGACTTTTTCTCTACTATCGATGTAAGTTTTTGACTTTTTTGTTGCTCTGTTATAACTTTCCCGTTAACGTCTTCCAACATAAGTGTTAATTTTGCCAATTCATCGAAGCGTAGAGATAACTTCTTATTAAGCTCTATATTTTCATTATGATACTGACGTGTTAATGACAGAAAGTCTAGCCAATATGTTAAAACTTCTTTAGGCTTTGTTGTGAATTTATTTTTCCTTACTTGCTTAATATTGCTTAGCGTAAAAGATAATTTTTCCAATTGTTCTAAGGTATTCCAGTATTGCTTACCCCAGACACTTATCAGACTAAGATAAAGTATATCACTATCAATATTTTTGTTTTGAGTAGTATTTAAATCATTATCACTCGCTGTTGTTTTTAGTGTCTTGTTTAAGACATCGAATAATGACATGTAACTTTCATTAAATAAAACGACCGTTTTTTTTTCTTTTTTTATCGCATCAATAATGACTTGTTGCTGAACACACCACTCATCAAACGCCTCTAGATTTAGAGCGTTACTATTTTTTTCGTTTCGCCAAGGATATTGATATTGCCAAACAATAATATCATTATGACTATAATTTTTAAGCTTGGATAACCACTCCTCACACGTAATATAATGTATTGTATGATTGTCATAGTTATCTATGTTAGGTGATGTCCCACCAGATATATATATATTCACAATTATCCCTTAGCATTGCACTTTATTTAAAAGACAATTTCATTAATAATGCCATTTATATTTAATAAATTTAAATGATATTTGTCAGTCTTGATGTTCACGAAGCGTGGCCAATCCCATGACAATCAAACCATAGAAGAGGCAAAGCAGTACACCCACGGTTGCAAGGTTATAGAGGCGGCGCGGATATTCGGCATCTTCAGCCAAAGTCGGTTGGGTAATAACCAACAGGTGCTTCAACTTGCGATATGCTTCAACCCTGGCTTGCTCCAGGCTGATAAGACCGGTTTTGTAGAGATCTGCAGCCAAGGTGGCCTGGGTTTGCACATCCAGATAGCCGGCGGTGATTTCATTCATGGCGTCCTTGTCCTGACCGGTCAGCTTGGCACGTTCCTGCTCAAGTTGCCTAGTCAAGGCATCAACCCGGCTCTGTACCGAGACAATGGCGGGAGCGGAATCCTTCATATAGCTGCGCAGTTGTTTCAGCTCGGCCTGTTGGCGCACCAGTTCGCCTTCAATCTGGCTGACCACCCCCAAGCGCGCGCTACTGGTCGACTCTGGGCTGATAAGTTGATGGCTGTTTTGAAAGGCCAGCACCTTGGCTTTTTCATCTTGCAACCGTTGATAAGCCCGATCGACTTCCTTTTCGACAAAGGCAAGTTGATCGAGAGCCACCTGATGCCCTAACTTGTTAATAAAGCGTTCTGACTCTTTAAGCATCAAGGCCACAACCTGTTGGCCATATTGGGGATCAAATGTCTGCAACTCGATGGTAAGTACACCGGACAACTCATCAAGATGTAATCCCAGATGCTGGCGATAGTACTTGATGAAATCCTCTCGACTGACATCATCAGACAAGCGTGAAAAATAATCTGCCGCACCACTTTGATAGTGTGATTTGAGGGCGAGCTCTTTATCCAGCTTGGCTAACATATCCCATGACTTAAGATAATCCTGGATTAACAATACATCTTGATGATTGCTGCCACCAATCCCCAACATTGACAGCGCATCGGGTAACATCTTGATTTGATCAGCTTGCTTGATGATCAACTCGGCACGACTGACATAACGGTCAGATGCCATAAAACCAAAATAGACTGTCGCGATCGCAAAGCAAAGTACCACCCACAAGAAGCTACCTAATTTGAGACTACTTTGCCAAGAACGATGAGCAATCTGATAACCGCTGGAGTCAATAAAAAACTGTTTCGGCTCTTTACTTAACTTGCGCAACTTGCGCACAAAGCGTGAGGACTTTTCTGATTTGATAAGTTGAGTCATGTTGAATTTGGCTTATTATAGATTCTGATAGATACGGATGGCATCGTCGATATTGTCAAATACTTCCAGTCTGCTATTACGCAACAGAATACCCATATCGCACTGCTGACGAAGGTTTTTCATATCGTGCGACACCATGATAAGACTGGCTGTTTCGCGTTTTTGATTAAACACATCAATACATTTCTGTTTAAAGCGCGCATCGCCTACCGAGGTGATCTCATCCGTCAGATAAATATCAAAATCAAAGGCCATACTGACGGCGAAATTGAATTTTGACTTCATACCACTGGAATAGGTTTTGATGGGTAACTCGTAGTGCTGACCGATCTCTGAGAACTCCTTCACCCACTCTTCAACCGTCTTGGTATCCCGTACACCATGAATACGACAGACAAAGCGCGTATTCTCTCGTCCGGTCATACTGCCTTGAAATCCACCACTTAATGCTAACGGCCAGGATACACGGCATTGACGAATAACACGCCCTTCATTAGGCGCATCCATACCCCCCAACAAGCGTAACAAGGTAGATTTACCAGCCCCGTTGACACCTAAAATGCCAATGTTACGATCCCGCGGCAATTCAATACTGACATCCCGTAGTACATAGTTGCGTCCAAATTTTGTCGGATAATACTTGGTTACATTATCAAGAATGATCATATTATTTCACATTAACTGGAAATTAATCGACGATGATTCAAACGATAGCAGCTCATAGCAAATGTCAACAATATCAGTGTCACACTTGAAAAGTATATCCAGCTAACATTTGGACTACTGTAACCAGCAAGCCACCCACTTCTGATCAATTCAACTGCATGCACTAGCGGATTCCATAAAAACCAGTGCTGATACTGGGCAGGAATTGTCATAAGTGGATACATGACACATGAGATGAACATCAACGGCATCATCAACAAACCGAGAAATTTATCGGCCTCTTGAAACAAATTACAAACAACACAAAAAATAATACCAAGTGAAAATGAAAATGCCATCAATAAGAAATAAATGAGTATGACTTGCAACGGGTCATCAGGGATGGCATCAAAACCAAACCACAAAAGTCCCATGACTAAAATGCAGCCGACGATGATTCCAATCATGGTTTCAAGCATGAAGCGAGCAATAAAGGTAGAAAACGGCGTTACCTGTCTATAGCAGAACAAGCCCATATTGGCACTAACTGCTGATTGCAATTTACTGACGACATTTCTAAAAAAAAGAAAAGGTAAATAACTCGCAGTAATAAATAGTGGCGCAGGTGCGCCGCCAAAACCACTCGAACCTCGTAAACCAAAGATCAAACTAAATGCGCTTATCATCAACAATGGGTCTAGCAATGCCCAAGCATAGCCCAGCCGATAATTGCCAAAGCGGGTTTTAAGCTCGCGAATAAGCAGGCCAAATACAACATCTCGCAACACCTGCAGGGATGTGCGCGGCGTTTGATTAAGAATCGGTTTATTCATTAAGTCGCTCTACCGTATAACAGACTCGCCGAGGCGAGTCTGTCTTACGCCGCAATCAGCGGCTTAGTTAATTGCTACGTTAGCAGCCACGGCGATCTGATAGATAATTTGAGTAATATCCTTGACCGATTGCATGGTTTTGCTGTCGACCTTGGGCAACACCAGGATCTGATCACCGGGCTGGACACTCCCCTTATCTTTAAACTCCACCAATCCGTTGGCATGAACCACGGCTATCCGCTGGTCATTCGCACGCTCGGTGAATCCGCCCGCCCAGGCCACATAGTCATCGAGAGTCGCATTGGCGTTATAGACCACAGCCTGTGGCATCAAGACTTCCCCACCGACCTGGATCAGGTCCGTTCTGTTCGGTATGACTATCTGGTCACCCTGTTCCAGCTGAATGTTCGCAACAATTCCCTTGTCTGCGACCACCACCTTGCCAAGAGGCTGGATTTTTCTGGCCTTTTCGACAAAGCGCATCACCAGTTCTGCCTCTTTGGCACGGATCGCCGCTTCACCATCCGAACTGGCGGGAGCAGTAAACACACTGCGTTCCAACCGGTTGAGCGACTCTTCCAACATCTCTTTTTGCCGCGCAGCGACACTCTTGCGCATAAGGTAGATGGATTGGTAATCGGCAAGCTGTGGGTCAATGGGAATATGGTTGAGCAGCTCATGCAGTTTGGTCTGCTTGCGCACTGTAAAATATGAGGGTCCCATATAGCTACCAGCGACCTGCACATCATAAACCTGAGCATGCATGTCATCGTTGAACAAGACTTTGTCACCATCCTTAAGCTGGAGGCTGGCAAAATCCTTGTAAGGTAAATAGATGGAGAATGGACCACTTGGACGGTCACCTATCACCCCGACATGACTCACCTTGGCAAGCGGCAGAGCATAGTTGACCAACTCCGAGCCTAGCGTATTGCGCTGAGTCAATTCGAAACGGAATGGGTTACGCACCTTGCCCGCGACATTTATCATCGGGCCCTGTGGCTCTACCAGGATGACATCCTGATCTTTAAAAGAGAGCTTGGGCATTTTGCCTTGCTGCATGAATTCATACAGATCGATTTTTTGGATGACCTGGTTCTGGCGTAATACCTTAATTTGACGATAGCTGCCGCGCTCCGAGTCTATCCCCCCTGCCCGCTTGAGAAAATAGAGCACACTGTCAGAGGATTGACCCGCATACTGGCCTGGCCGTATTACCGGGCCTGTAACAAACACACTCACGGGAGTTGTTGTCAGCAGGTTGACGTAGATATTGACATTATTCGTAAAAACATCACCAATCCTGCTGGTCACCAGATTATTGACCTGGCTGGCAGGTACATTCTTGACATTTATCGGGCCGACATCAGGAATGAAAATATTGCCTTGATTATCTACCGTCACTACATTGGAAAAATTGACGGCCCCCCAGATCCAGATATTAAGTTTGTCCCCTGGCGCAATCAGATAATTGTCATTCAGGCCATCGCTGCGTTCGGTCTCATAGCCACCGGCAAACAGATTGGCGCCATAAGGAGGAGGTAATCCAACCTCTGCCTGGGGCAGTAATTTACGTACATCTGCCTCACCGGGTAACAACATTCCTTGACGATTCTGTTGAGTAAAACTCCCGGTCGTTGAACTTGTGTTGGCCTGCCCACTCAGTGCTGCTTGACCACCAAGCTGGGGGCCGGTGTTTTCAGCAGCCTTTCCTGAAAGGGTGTAACCAAATGATGATCCATTTGCTTGCGCTAAATCCGGGGCGGCAACGGCCATGGTTGCGCAGGATGTACTGATGAGAAACAGAAGTGTGCTGAGCTGATAAATTTTCATTTTGTTCAAAACATGTGCCTTCATTTTATTGCTCAGCAAGAAGGTTGCTGACAGAGGTCTGTTCCAGTTGAGGTATCAGATACCATTGTTCTTCAGTCTTGCATGCCGCACGTCTTTGCGAATGGCCTTGCATGCTGTTAAACAACAGCTCAACGCACTCAAGACCCAGAGCCGAAACATAGCGTTGCCCCAGGGTATAGGTAACATTGTTTCTACTGAATGCAGCGCCTTGTGGCAGTGTATTCAGCGCCTGCTGCAGGTCAGGAGGCATGGCATACAATTCGGTAGCAACAGACGGGTTGACGAGAGGACGAGACGCTTCTACCTGCTTTGGCTCATATGCACAGCCACCAACTTGTATGGCTAACGATATGGCCAATAACCGGGTTGCAAAATTCATGTGTCAATTTTTCCCATGGAGTCAAGTGTTGATCTGTTAAAACCAGGTCGCCTTATGGTCTGGCAACGCTATTGCCGATCGACTCATTATCTTTCATGACCAAAAAACGAACTGACATGTGGCTGTTCATCCCCAGCCCTGCAACTGCAAAAGCGGGTTTTGAGTTCCTCATCAACAGACAATCTGCCGAGACTGCGAAGCGATGCCAGGCAGTCTGAACAAGAGCAGTTTGCTCAAAAAATTACCATTTACAGCACACATTTCAGAATGTTCTGAGTGAATCGAGCAAGGCACGATATATGATGGATCTCAGACAGAACAGCAATAGTCTCATCAGGAGTAGGCATGAGCCCTAAAATGAGCAATGCGGCTCAATTGCTGTAAAGATGTAGCGATGTTGATGCGAAACACTGTTTTTTTGCCATAGCTACCGCACGGCAACGACATCTTCCCGGACAAAAAACAGACAAAATGGATGTAAAACTAAAACAGGAGGGAAAATAACGAGGACTGCCAGCTCAAAAAGCAGACAGAAATTGATTGCAATGTAAGCACCCATCCCGTGCATGAGAACGTCACAATGTGACGTATATCATACTTATTCTCATTTTTTTCGAATGCTATCAATAAGCCACAATTGGGTCAACACTCAAAAAACTCACCTGCATTCTTCACACGACAAGGAGGGACACAAGACTCTGTTTTTAAAAGATTTACGCTCAAAGCAGCATTGGTAATAAATGTATTCGTACGGTGTAAATATTTTTGACGACAAGCAAGATTAATTTAGAAATTTCTTAATTATCCCTCGCCCCTCCAAAAAGAAATTAATTTTTTGTGAGTTACATCCATTGAACTTTCAATCAAAATATGGTTGGCAATACTTTATTCGAGTTCGGCAACCTCTCTGATATCCCCATCAATCCACTCAGCCATTGCCTGAAAAGTGACCACCATTAACATCACACATAACAAACTGTTCAAATAACGTTCAGCCAGACTCCGTTTTTCCCCCGTTATTGAGAACATAAAAGCGATAGACCATTTATTCGCCAACATGGTTTTTTTTAGTTTTTCTGGCCGTGATTGACAGGGTTATTGCCTGTTGACTATGCCTGATATGTGTCCGATTGAATCGGCACCACAGGGTCTCAACGACATTGGAGGGGGCATGGACGCTAACACTCTATCAAGGATTGGCCTGCTGGTTTCACTGTTCACCAGCGCAGGGGCCGTGGCCAATGACAATATTCTTGCCCTGCAGCTGGGCAAGGCGTTCAGCAATGAAAAGCTCGACATCAAGATCGCCGATGCCAAGTTTCACCACATGTTCTGGCGCTGGGGAGACTCGGCCTGTCAATTTGGATTGGGAGTGCGTGGCGGTACCCTCAAGGTAGAAGATGAAGAGACAGCAAGACTGGGAGGCGGTGCCCGTATCGAATGCCAATGGGGTAACTGGGTGACCTGGATCCCCGGCGAAATGGTCTGGCTCGATCAGTATCAATTTGGCACCCGCGGCCACGGCTACAAGGATTACGGCGGTCCCTTGCAGTTCGCTCTGGGTATCGGCCTCGGTTACGCCATCACCAAGAATTGGCTGATCGGCTATCAGTATGAGCACATGTCCAACGCCTATATGTATGACAAGAACCCGGGGCTGGACAGCCATACCCTCCATATCGAGTACCGTTTTTAGCCAGACAGACTTCGTCGTGCTCATCTGAACACACTCTGCAAAAAAGCCTTCACTCCCGTGAAGGCTTTTCGTTATGTCGTCTTCTGATAACAAAGGTGACAGTGAGAAGATCACCATACTCAAGACATGGATGACGACACGCTCTGCCGCCTTACCACATCATGGGGGCAATCAGTCCTTTTTCGCCTTGTTGGCGAAGAAGATATCGGCCTGAATATCCTGGGTGCGCACCGTGAAGATCTGGTTGGTGAGATCTTCGGTCAGCGTTTCCGCCTCCTTCATCACCCGCAGATTGAAGTCGTTGAGCATGCTGTTAGCGGCGGCCTTGTCGGTTTTGACCGTTTTCAGGTAGCTGGCTTCCATCTCTTTCTGCTCTTTGGCAATCTTCGCCTCCCAGCTCTGGTACGCCTGCTTCACTATGGGGGCCAATTTGGGGTAATCGGTCATCACCAGGGTCTGCAGCTTGCGATATTTCCAGTAGATGGAGTCGCTGTCGGCCTTGTCGCTACCCATGGCATAGTGGGCCGGATAGGCTTCCAGACTGCTGTAGTAGGGAACGAAGGCGGTCAAGTCCGCCATGCCGAGGCCCACATAGGTCACCTCCCCCACCTCACGCGGCATCCAGGGGCGTACCTGCATCACGTGGGACTCGTAGGTGCGGAACACACTGACAGGGCGCCACGGCTCCTGACCGTTCAACCCCTTGCTGTAGGGATCGTGCTCGGTGCCGTCATAGTGATTGCGCAGCACCGCCTTGACCTCCTCCAGCGTCATCTTCTTCTCGGGGGCGAGGGTGACCGGGAACTGACGACCGGCATCCACCGCCTGCTTGAGCGAGGGGTTGAACATCTGCTGGATGGTCCAGACCCGCGGATCGTTATAGGTGCGGTCCCGCTCGTCATCACGGGTATAGGCTTTCGAGAAGTTGAACGCCCCATCCTTTTGCGGATGGTAGAGCCCCTTCTCGGTGGCAAATTCGATCAGATTTTTCGATCCCATCATATCGGCACTGGCGGGATCGTACTGCTGCAGGCGGCCCTGATTGCCGGTGGCAAAGTAGTGATTTTTCGGCAGACGCTGCGCCATCCAGTGATGGCCGGTGGCAGTCTCCAGATACCAGAGCTCGTTATCATCCACCACGGCGACACCAAATCCCTCTCCCGCGCCTATGGTCTCGATGATGTTGCCAAGCAACGAGATCGCCTCGCGGGCCGATGTGGACCGGGAGAGCAACACATCGGGAATGTCATCCTCGGTGATCCCCTTATCTTCCACATAGGGGTCAAAGGCGAGCGCTTCGGGTGAGGCAAAAATGGACTCGGTGCCGCTCACCCCGACTCCCTTCTCGTTGAACCCGGTGGCGCCATGCAGCTGGGTCTTCCAGTTCGGTACCGTGGTATAGCGCAGGGAGTTTTTCGGCAAGGGGTAGCTGAAATCATTGGCGCCATTGTGAGCCTTGGAGCTGTGCATACCGCTCTGCCCCTGCTTGGCCGGATGGATCACGAAATGCTGGGCTTTCAGGGCATCGCTGTCGGCGCTGCGGGCCACCATCATGGAGCCATCGGCGCTGGCTTCACTACCGACCAGCAAGGTGGTACAGGCGAACGCCGACGAGAAGAGAGCAAGGTTGATGGAGAGTGCGACGACGCACTTTTTGAAGGAATACATGAGATCTCCTTGTTGCACAGAGTGGTTGCAAATAAGCGGTGGCGCGCCAGTCAACCTGCCGCTGTCACAAGGGATCTGCGCGGTGACACGGGCCGGACAGTGCGGGCCATCAAACCGTAAACACGAAAAAGAGCAGTGCGAATAAACCATGGAAACCAAGGAGGTAGCCAAGGCCCCCTGATAGGCGACCTGTACGCATTTCTGCTTTCCACTGTTCCGCTGGCGTGGCGATACTAGGCCCAATCAACTGACTTGAGTGTGACTAACAGCCCAAAACACCAACAATAAAGACTCAATCGATGCAAAATGTTGATAAGTGTGACAAGTGCAGGATCCTTGGCGACATTCAGCCGTCAACACAAGGCACGCAAGGCGCATACAGAAGGGAAATAAAGAGATGAGGAGATATAACGCGCGGGATGGCGTGCTGACGCCATCCCGCGATTCAAGTCAGTAGGTCACTGCGCGTCCGGCTGGTTGGCGGGGGCGGCCTTGATAAAGGCTTGCAACTGTTCGCAGTTGGCGACGATGCGGCGGATGGTGGGGTAATCGTCCAGGGTCATGTCGTAGCGGCGGGCGTTGTAGACCTGAGGCACCAGCATGCAGTCGGCCAGGGTGACTTCGTTGCCGACACAGTAGACACCGGCGGTGGTCATCAACAGCTGTTCGAGGGCGGTGAAGGTCTCGTCAATCCAGTGGCGATACCAGCGGGCCTCCTGCTCGTTGTTGGCCCTGAAGTGCTCTTCCAGATAGTTGAGCACCCGCAGATTGTTGAGCGGGTGGATATCGCAGGCGATCATATTGACGATCTGGCGCACTCGGGCCCGCGCGTCGGGGGAAGAGGGCATCAGGGAGTAGGCGGGATAGGTCTCGTCAAGGTACTCCATGATGGCGACCGACTGACCGATCTGCACATCGCCATCCACCAGAAACGGCACCAGCCCTTGCGGATTGATCCGGCGATAGGCCTTCTCGCTCTGCTCGCCTTGCCGCAAATTGATGGGATGCTGCTCGTAGGCGAGCCCCTTGAGCTGCAACACGATCCGTACCCGAAAACTTGCCGACGAACGCCAATAGCCAAACAACTGCAACATAATCTGTCCCTGCATCTTATCTGGGCCCGAAGCCCGGCAGGTGCTCGCCACCTGCCTCCTTGTGTATCCGGCACCGGTTGAGGGCTCTTCGTGATCCGGACATATCCCGAATATCCTTGCCGCCAACCGGCGCTGGCCATCAACCTCCCTGACCGCTCGCTGGCACCACCTGTTGAGAGATAGTGCCAAACAGGTTTTGGCCAGAGCGATCTTCCATCGCGATCGACACTCTATCACCAAACTGCAAATAGGGGGTTATAGCTTGATCACAATCAAGAATTTCCAGCATGCGCCGCTCGGCGATGCAGGATGAACCGGTGCTGCGATCGTAGTTGGAGACAGTACCCGAGCCGATGATGCAACCGGCACCAAGGGGACGGGTCTTGGCCGCATGGGCAATCAGCTCGAAGAAGTTGAAGGTCATGTCCACCCCGGCTTCGGGCGCACCGAACAGCGCACCATTGAGGTGAGTCAGAAGCGGCAGATGGACCTTGCCATCGCGCCAGTCATCGCCCAGCTCATCTGGGGTGATGGCCACCGGCGAGAAGGCGCTCGACGGCTTGGACTGAAAGAAACCAAAGCCCTTGGCGAGCTCCCCCGGAATGAGGTTGCGCAGGCTCACATCGTTGACCAGCATCAGCAATTTGATGTGGCTGGCAGCCCCCTGCGGGCTTACCCCCATCGGCACGTCGTTGGTGATGATGGCCACTTCCGACTCGAAATCGATCCCCCACTCCTCGGAGCCCATGACAATCGGCCCACGGGGGGCGAGGAAGCTGTCGGAGCCCCCCTGATACATCAGCGGATCGTGCCAGAAGCTCTCGGGCATCTCGGCGCCGCGCGCCTTGCGCACCAGCTCCACATGGTTGACATAGGCACTGCCATCGGCCCACTGATAGGCGCGCGGCAGCGGAGAGAGGCAAGACGCTTCGTCAAAGACGAACGCGTCTGCCGTTCGGCCCTCGTTAAGCTGCTGATAGACAGCCTCAAGCCTGGGGGCAACCTCGGCCCACTCGTCGAGGGCGGCCTGCAAAGTCGGGGCAATCTCGCTCACCCGTACCGCACGGCTCAGATCCCGGCTCACCACCACCAAAGCGCCATCGCGCTTGCCATTGTTCAATGTTGCCAATTTCATAAGCGATTCCTTATTTGCCGGCAGCAGCGTCCGGGCGCTGCCAGCTGGAGACATACCGGGTGTTCTCGATCCCTTCGCACAGACTGCCAACGTTCAGCGCATCGCGGGTGTCGAGCATCACCGCCACCTCGTCGGTGAACTTCTTGGCATAGGCCTGCCCCGCCGCAAACGCCTTGGGATGGGGGCCGTGGGTGAAGCCGGCAGGGTGGAAGGTGACCATGCCCCGCTCGATATTGTCCCGGCTGAAGAAGTCCCCGGCGTGGTAAAAGAGCACTTCGTCGTAATCGTCATTGCTGTGATAGAAGGGCACCTTGAGGGCGCCGGGATCGCTCTCGATGGGGCGCGGTACGAAGGTACAGATGACAAAGCGGCTCGCCACAAAGGTCGAATGAGCCGATGGCGGCAGATGGTAGCGGTGGCTCATCAGCGGGCGGATATCCCGCCAGTTGAGGCGCACCACGCACAAGTCGCCGTGCCACCCTTGTGCATCCAGCGGGTTGAAGGGCCAGGTGATGACCGACACCTGATCGTGGCGCTTCACCTGCAGAGACCAGGGATTCTCATCCTGCTGGGCCAAAAAGCGCTCGTTGATGGCGGGCACATCCAGCGCCGCCGGGTCGAAGATGGCGTGATTGCCCACCAGCCCCTTGTCCGGTAGCTGATAGCTGTCGTTGGTCGCCTCGATCATCAGGATGAACATGGGTGCGCTGGGTTCGATGCGCCACATGGTGCCACGGGGGATCACCACATAGTCGCCGTCCCGCAGAGTCAGATGGCCGTAATCGCAGAAGAACTCGCCGCCCCCCTCGTGAATAAAGAGCAGCTCGTCACCGTCGGCGTTGCGCACCAGAAACGGCATCGCCTCGGAGAGCCGCCAGATGCGATAGCGGCAGTGGGGGTTGCTGAGAATGTCGGGGGCCACCCAGGGGGAGAGGGAACTCACCTCTTCCTGCAGGGCATTGAGGTCAAACAGCCGTGGCCGCAGCGGCCCCTCCCAACTGCTCCAGTCGGTAGGGGCATGCTTGTGGTGCATGTGGGTGGCGGGGCCGAAAAAGCCGCTGCGCCCCAGTTCGCGCTCATAGATGGCCTGCTCCGGCAGGTCGGCATGGGCTTGCCGGGAGTGGGCCCCCTCCCGATGGGGGAAGTTAATCCAGTTACGCATCGCTCGCTCCCTCTTTGCGGGCACCCTTCTCATCCTCGGCGCCACCCAGCACGCCGCGGCGGATCTGGTCCAGCTCTATCGATTCAAACAGCGCCTTGAAATTGCCCTCACCAAACCCTTCGTTGCCCTTGCGCTGGATGATCTCGAAGAAGACCGGCCCTATCACGGTATCGGTGAAGATCTGCAGCAAGATGCCATCCTTGGTGGGGGAGCCGTCGATGAGGATGCGCAGCTCTTTGAGGGCCGCCAGATCCTCCTGATGCCCCTCGACCCGACTGTTCACCTTCTCGTAGTAGGTATCCGGGGTCGGCATAAAGCCGGTACCGCGGCTGCGCAGGGTGCGGATGGTGTGGTAGATATCGCTGGAGGCCATGGCGATGTGCTGGATCCCCTCCCCCTTGTACTGACGCAGGTACTCCTCAATCTGGGACTTGTCATCCGCCGACTCGTTGATGGGGATACGGATCTTGCCGCAGGGGGCGGTCATGGCACGGGAGTGCAGCCCGGTCAGCTTGCCCTCGATATCGAAGTAGCGAATTTCGCGGAAGTTGCCGATCCGCTCGTAGAAATTGGACCAGACATCCATATTGCCGCGATGGACGTTGTGGGTCAGGTGATCGATCTCCATAAGACCGGCATCCACCTCCGCCATCCGGGCCTGCCAGTCGGGGTAGAAGACAAAATCCACGTCATAAATGGAGCCTTTGTCGCCGTAGCGGTCGACAAAGGAGAGCGTGCTCTCGCCGATACCGTAGATGGCGGGAATATTGAGCTCCATCGGGCCAATCTTGCCGACAAAGGGCTTGGCCCCCTTGGCGATGGCGAACTGCTGGGCCTTGCCCGCATCACTTACCCGAAACGCCATGCCGCAAACGCTCGGCCCATGCAGGCTGGCAAACTGCTCCGCTTGGGAGTGAGGCTCGGCATTGACCACGAAGTTGATATCCCCCTGCCGGTAGAGCCAGCACTGCTTGTGTTTGTGCCTGGCGACCTCGGCAAACCCGAGCGAAACGAACAGGCTCTTGAGGGCAGCAATCCCTTTGGCATCGGGGGCTGTGTACTCGACAAACTCGAAACCGTCTGTGCCTAACGGATTGATGGTATGGGTGGCGGAAGAGGTGGCATTCATCGGGCGCTCCTTGCTCTTGATTCGGTTAAAACGGATTGCAGCACCCAGCGGCGCGGCAAGTGTTAACAACTTGTTTCATTAGAAGCAGGGCGTAGCAGGAAGAGAAGAGGCGGGTTGCAGATAGTTTTTCGCAGCTGGCAGCAAAGGATGTAAATGAATTGTGACATTTAAGCCACAGCCTTGCGGATCAAACGGTGACGACCCGCATGGCTGTCAGCTTTGCATTACAGTTGCCAGTTTTTGACCAGCAGATGGGGCAAGCAGGCCCGGGCTTTTTGCAGTCGCGTGGGCGTTGGATTGATCAGCCACGCCTCTTTCCCCAACCCCAGCAGTGGCAGATCGTGCAGGCTGTCGCTAAGCGCCAGCTCGACATCGAGGGCGCAGATCTCCGGCAGCAGCTTGTGCTGGCCGTGGCAATAGAAGCGCGGCATCAGGCCGCCAAAACGGTAGTGCATCTGCGAGCCAATGAGCCGGTGGGGCAACTGGCCGGGCAGTTGCTGATAGAGCTGGGCGCGCACCAGCGCGCAGGGACTGGCGGAGATCACCCAGCAGCACGCCCCCTCGCGTTGCAGCAGCTCGCGAGCCTGACGAAACAGTCCCGGCCTGGTGCGGCAATAGGCGCGCACCAGCTTGCGCCAGTCCAAAGGGGAAAGCCCCAGCGTGATGGCCCACCAGATAAGGGAGATACCGCGCCGCCGCTGGCTGGGTAGCAGCTGACTTGGCAACAAATAGACCAACCCACCCAGAGCAATCACTGGCAACAGCAGCAGCGGCCAGAACCGGCGGCGCAGGATATAGCACAGCAGACCGGCGTGGCTGTCGCCTGGAGCCAGGGTGTCGTCAAAGTCGGCCAGGATCCAGCGCGGAGTGCTCCCGTCAGAGGCATTGGATGCATCACGCTCTTTTGCTGAATGGATCATGGCGTCAGGCTCTCGGCGCATAAACATTAGGGCACAAGGGCTGCGATGGCTGCCGTGAGTTCGGGAGTGACAAATTCACTCCCCACATCGGGCGGGCAGACAAAGTCGAACGGCTCGCCCGCCAGGGTAAAACTCAGTCGCCAGGCATGCAGATAGCCACGAGCGGCTGACGTGCCGCCATAGCGCTCATCCCCGAGAATGGGGGCGCCGATACTTTTGAGGGCAACCCGGATTTGGTGGGTCTTGCCGGTCTGGGGCTTGATGCGATAGAGCCGCAGCCCCTCGCGCACCGACACCGAATCAAACCAGCTGATGGCGGGATTATCCAGCGTGCGCGCCAGCATCCAGCTGCCGCCGCGCCCCTTTTGCATATCCCCTTTCACCCAGCCCTGCTTCTTCTTGGGTTTGCGATCGGAGAGCGCCAGATACTGCTTGCTCACCTCACGGGCCGCAAAAGCCATGCTCAGCTCACGGTTAGCCTCTGTGGTGCGAGCCAGCAGCACCAGCCCGGAGGTCATCTTGTCGAGCCGGTGTACCGGATAGAGGGTGAGCCCGGTATCGGCCTTCACGCGATTGACCAGCCCCGGATTGACCGCCTCCCCGTCGCCCTTCTCGTCATGCATGCCGATGCCGGGCTGCTTGTCGATAACCAGGAAAGCGGGATGCTCAAACAATATCCGGTACATAAAACCTCGGGAACTGGGGAATAAGGCTCACAGCCAGCGGCTGGCGGCGCTCGGGAGTGCTGCATTCTCCCTGCTCGTCCGCCATTTGGCAAACCGGGCGGCAGACGATGAAGATAAAAAATGGCCCCGCCTGCAACAGGCGGGGCCATTTTCGCTCATCTTGGCAGCTCAACCCTTACACATTGCGCGGGCGCAGGTGGGCGTGCCAGCGCGCTTCCCACTTCTTGAACAGCCAGACGATGACAAAGGTGAGCAGCATATAGAGCAGCCCTGCGGTCAAAAACGCCTCGAACGGACTGTAGTAGCGAGAGTTGATGATCCGCGCCGCGCCGGTCAGATCGACGATGGTGATGATGCCCGCCACCGCCGAGCCTTGCAGCATGAAGATCACCTCGTTGCTGTAAGCCGGCAGTGCCCGACGAAACGAGTTGGGCAAAATGATCCGGGTCAGGGTCTGCCAGCGGGTCATGCCAAAGGCGTTGGCAGCCTCAATCTGGCCGCGCGGCATATTGTGTACCGCCCCGCGCACGATCTCGGCGGTATAAGCGGCGGTATTGAGGGTGAAGGCCAGCAGAGCGCAGAACCAGGCTTCGGAGAAGAGCGACCAGGCGGCACTGTTCTTCAGCCACTCCCACTGGGCGGCGCCGTAGTAGATGATAAAGAGCTGCACCAGCAGCGGGGTGCCGCGAAAGAAGTAGATATAGGCCCAGATTGGCCCCTTGATCAGCCAGTTGCGGCTATTGCGCAAGATGCCCATGGGCACCGCCAGCATCAACCCAAGGATCAGAGAGAGGGCCACCAGCCAGACGGTGGTATAGAGCCCCTCCCAGTAGGTGGGCCACTCTTTGAGAATGATTGAGAAATCCATGGCTTACCTCGTCTTGATGGCATAGTGACGCTCGGCCCACTTGAGCGCCGAGGTGGAGACTGCAGTGAAGATCAGGAAGATCAGCGCCACCGCCATGTAGAAGGTGAAGGGTTGCTGGGTCGAGCCCGCCGCCAACGAGGCTTTGCGCACCATGTCATCAAGGCCGATGATGGAGACCAGCGCGGTGGTTTTCAGCAGCACCAGCCAGTTGTTGCCAAACCCGGGCAGCGCGTGGCGCATCATCTGGGGGAAGAGGATCCGCACAAACACCTGGGTTGCCCGCATGCCAAAGGCCCGTGCTGCCTCCAGTTCGCCTTTGTCCACTGCCAGAATGGCGCCGCGAAAGGTCTCGGTCATGTAGGCGCCGAAGATAAAGCCGATGGTCGCGACACCGGCCACAAAGGGGCTGATGTCGATATAGTCCGGCAGCAGGGAGACCCACTCCTGATTGGGATTACTCTCCAGTAACCAGCTGTTGTAAGTCTCGTTGACCCAGGTGCAGATACCGTTGATCAGCACCTGACCGCCAAAGAAGAGCAGCATCATCAGCACCAGATCGGGGATGCCGCGAATGATGGTGGTGTAGCCGGTGGCGATGGCCCGGGCCCACTTGTAGGGAGAGAGTTTGGCCAGCGCCCCCAGCATCCCCAGCAGCAACGCCAGCAGCAGGGAGGCCAGCGCCACTTCCAGGGTGACCCAGGCGCCCTCCAGCAGCGAGGCTTCGTATCCTTTCAAATCAAACATATGCAGCTCCATCGCCACTGAATCTTCACGCACCTGCTAACCAGAAGGCTCCATAGCAGTCCGAATGAAATATGTGCAGCTCCATTGCAATCAATGCGGGCCCGTAAACTCCCTCAGGGAGGTGACGGGCCCGATGACTACTGACGGGATCAACCTGTCGTTACTTGCCGTAGACGTCTTTGGACTTACTCGCCGTAAACGTCTCTTTGTTTTACTCTCCGTAAACGTCGAACTCGAAGTACTTGTCGTTGATTTCCTTGTACTTGCCGTTGGCACGCAGCGCCAGAATGGCGGCATTGAATTTCTCTTTCAGATCCTTGTCAGCCTTGCGCACCGCAATACCGGCACCCTCGCCAAACCACTTGGGATCGGTCAGTTTCGGGCCGACGAATTCGAAGGCATCACCGCCCTCTTTCTTCAGCAGACCGTCGGTGATGGCGGCAGAGTCGGCCAGCACATAGTCCACACGACCGGATTTCAGATCGAGATAAGCTTCATCGGCGGTGCCGTAACGCTTGATGGTGGCATTGGGGAAGTTGTCGGTAATAAAGGTATCCATGGAGGTTGCACGCTGCACCGCGACGGACTTGCCTTCCATAAAGGCTTTGTCGAGCTGCACATCAGTGCCCTTCTTGGCGGCAAAGCGGGCCGGAATGTGCTGGTACTTCTGGGTGAAGTCCACCTTCTTCTTGCGCTCTTCGGTGATGTCCATGGTGGCGATGATGGCGTCAAACTTGCGCGACAACAGCGCCGGAATGATGCCGTCCCAGTCCTGCTTGACCAGGGTGCACTTCACTTTCATCTCTTCGCACAGGGCGTTGGCGATGTCGATATCAAAACCTTTCACCTCGCCACTGGGCTCGGTCCAGGAGAAGGGGGGATAGGCACCCTCAACCCCGATCCGGACCTCTTTCCACTCCTTGGCCATCAGGCTACCGGACGCGAGGGCAGTAACTACGGCTGTCGCCAGCATCAGCTTGTTCATGTATCTCTCCTTGATAAAACAGTTGATTGGGTAACCAGGCATCCCGCCATCAGTAGATGGAGGAGATGAATTGCTTGAACCGCTCGGATTTGGGATGGGCGAAAATCTCCTTGGGGTTGCCCTCCTCTTCCACCCGCCCCTGATGCAGAAACATCACCTTGTTCGATACATCCCGGGCAAAAGACATCTCGTGGGTTACCACCAGCATGGTGCGCCCCTCTTCGGCCAGCTCGCGCATCAGGCCGAGCACCTCCCCCACCAGCTCGGGATCCAGTGCCGAGGTGGGTTCATCAAACAGCATCACCTCGGGATCCACCGCCAGCGCACGGGCAATAGCGGCCCGCTGCTGCTGACCACCGGAGAGGTGGCCGGGATAGTAGTCACGCCGCTCCCACAACCCCACCCGGTTGAGCAGGAGTTCCGCTTTGGCCATCGCTTCGGCGCGAGGGACCTTGAGCACCTGGATCGGCACTTCGATGATGTTCTGCATGATGGTCATGTGTGACCAGAGATTGAAGCTTTGAAACACCATGGCCAGTCGGCTGCGGATCCGCTCCACCTGACGCATATCCTCGGGCAACCGCTCGCCGGCGCGGCTGGTTTTCATCCGGATCAACTCGCCATGGAGCGAGACGGTGCCGGATGAGGGGGTTTCGAGCAGATTGATACAGCGAAGAAAGGTCGACTTCCCCGAGCCGGAGGAGCCGATAAGGGAGATCACATCCCCCTTGTGGGCGGTCATGTCGATGCCCTTGAGCACTTCGTGGGTGCCAAAATATTTGTGCAGATCACGTACTTCCAGTGCGGCAACGTCGCTCATCCATTACAACCTTGTCTGTCCCTAGACGCCGCAGGGGCGTGACTCAACCATCGTCCATTTAACAAAAAGTTAACCGATGGCAACCTTCAGCGAAAATATCACCCGGATAGTGAAAAAACAATACAGAACGAGGGTCTTCAGAGGATTCGCTCTATTTTTATTCGCTCCTTGCGTATTTTTCAGCACTTTGTTTGCATAAACAGCCGTTTCAATGGCTGTTTCGATACCGCCTTTTTATACCCCAATCATATCAGTGGCAAGAGAAAAGCGTGATGTGTGCCAAACCGGCACCAAAATGGCTTTATGCAGACCCTTGCAGAGCGAAATATCAGACCCCAAGATCGGATCAACTTGATTTTATTGGTGCACTCGGGCTCGCACAGAACCTTATCAAACAGAGAGGTTGTGGCAAAAAAGTAACAATTAGCCCCAAAAAGGGCTGTTTTTGACCATGAAAGCGAGAGATATGTGACACAGAGCCAATAAGTAATGATAAGGTGGTGTTTTTATCAGTTTTTGTGATCGAGGCCTCGATGCTGCTCAATGTGTTGCTGATCCTGTTGCCACTGGCAATCGGCTATCTGATTCCCCTCTCCTCTGCCCGGCTGATCAAGCTGGTCAACCAGAGTCTGGGCAAGATGGTCTACCTCATTCTGTTTCTGATGGGGCTCGGGCTTGCCTATGTGGAGAACCTGGGCAGCAATCTGGCGGTGATCTTCAAGGTCGCCGGGGTGATGCTGACCGCGATCACGCTCTGCAACCTGTTGGCCCTCTGGTGGCTCGACAAGCGCACGCCGCCGACCCACGAGGCGAACGATGCAAAGATGCCGGGCAAGCTACACCTGCTGTGGGAATCCCTGCAGCTCTGCTTTGTGGTGCTCGGCGGTGTGCTGCTCGGGCTGCTGGTGGATCTGCGCGCACTGCCCATCGACAAGTGGAGCGAGTGGGCCCTGATGCTGCTGCTGTTTCTCATCGGGGTGCAGATGCGCAACTCCGGCATGCGGCTGCGCCAGATCCTGCTCAACCCCTGGGGGATGAAAATCGCCGCCACCGTCATCCTCAGCAGCTGGCTTGGCAGCCTGCTGGCGGCCCAATTGCTGGGCATGCCCTTTGCCCATGGTCTGGCGATGAGCTCGAGCTTCGGCTGGTATTCGCTCTCCGGCATTCTGGTGGCCGACAAACTGGGGCCGGTGCTCGGTTCTGCTGCCTTTATCAACGATCTTGGGCGCGAGCTTATCGCCATTCTGATCATCCCGGTGCTGATGCGCCATCACCCCTCTGCCGCCATTGGCTATGGCGGCGCCACGGCGCTTGACTTCACCCTGCCGGTCATCCAGAAATCAGGGGGCATTCAGGTGGTGCCGGTGGCCATTGTCTCCGGCTTTATCCTGAGCCTGCTCGGCCCCATCCTGATCCTCGGGTTTCTGGCGATCTAAGCCTGATTTCCACATTGCAGATAAAAAAGCCCGACCTTGTTGTCGGGCTTTTGCTGTTTGAAGCAACCACGCACTGGCTGCGATATTGCTCGCAGCCTTATTCGCGCCACAGGCCGCCACTCATCACCCTTTCGATAGCAAACGTCCGGTCGTGCACCAGCAGCAGATCCGCATCCTGCCCGACCCCGATACGGCCCTTGCTGCAGAGCCCCAGCGCCTGCGCCGGATTGCTTGTCACCACGGCCAACGCCCTCTCCAGCGAGACACCGAGCCGGGTCGCGCGCACGCACTGCTGCCACAGGCTGGCAATCTGGCCACAGCGCATTTCGATTAGCCGCCCTTCGCCATCAAAGCGCGGCAGGCTGGCGTTGGCATCCGAACTGAAGGTGATGCGATCGGCAGGCACATTGGCGGCCAGCAGCTCGACGAGCGCATCGGCGGCAAGCCGCTCGCCATCCTCCAGCAGATCGGGAAAGCTCGAGGTGGTGAGGTCGACCCAACCTCCCGCCTTGCCCCACTCGATGGCCTCGGCAAAGAGCCAGGGGTTGCGGTTGCAGTGGGTGGGATAGAGCTGGCGCAGCGGAATGTCGGTCTCATCGCGCAGGGCCCGCAGGGGGGCCAATGCCCCCTTGCCATCCCCGACATGAAAGAAGCTGACCCCGCTCTTGCCCGCAAGCAGCCCGGCCACTCGCGCCTCGCTGGCAAGCCTGGCCAGCTCATCGTGGGTCGGCGCACTGGATCTGTGGTCGCTGATGGCCACCTCCCCCACCCCCAATACCTCGGGGATCAGGATGATGTCCGACTCCACCGTACCGGTCAGAGTTTTGACAGGCAGATGGTAGGAGCCGGTATACATAAAGGCGCTCACCCCGGCGGCGCGAAACTCGCGCACCTTGCCGAGCACCTGCGCGGGGGAGCGGGTCAGGCTATCGGTGCCGAGCGCCGCCACCAGGGTAGTGACACCGGCCATAAGCGCCTCGCTCGCCGCGAGTTCAGGGGTGCGAAAAGCAAAGCCCCCCTCACCACCGCCCCCCGTGATATGGGCCAGCGGATCCACCAGCCCGGGCACCAGATAGCGGCCACGACCATCGACCCGATGCAGCGGCCAGTCGGCGGGCACCGTCAACCCCTTGCCCATCCAGGCGATACGGCCATCGGCCACCAGCAGATCCTGCTGGCCAAGGTGGGTGGGGCTGAAGATCTCGGCTCCCTCGATCAGGGTCAGCATGGCGATCCTCCTTGCACGATTGTCGCTTGCCCAATGAAAAGAGAGGGAGCAAGCTCCCTCCCCCCGTCAACCACCATATATATCGTACTTGAAGTACTTCTGGTTGATCTGCTGATAGGTGCCATTGGCACGCAGGGCCTTGATCGCCTCGTCCAGCTTGCCCTTGAGCTCCTTATCGCTCTTGCGCACGGCGATCCCCATGCCATTACCAAACCACTGGCGATCGGTCAGGGTGGGCCCCACATAGTCGAACTTGTCGCCCCCCTCTTTGCCAAGCAGCCCCTGCTCGATGGCAGAGGCATCGGCCAGCAGGGCCAGCACCCGACCCGCTTTCAGATCGAGATAGGCCTCATCGGCATTGCCGTAGCGGACTATGGTGACATTCGAGCCAAAATTGTCGGTCAGGTACTTGTCGTGGGTGGTGGCACGCTGCACCCCGATGCGCTTGCCCGCCATGCCTTCCGGGGTCAGCGTCAGCTCGGTCCCCTTGGCCGCCACAAAGCGATTGGGAATATGGGCATATTTCTCGGTGAAGTCGACCTTCTGGCGCCGCTCGTCGGTGATCGACATGGCGGCTATGATGGCGTCGTATTTGCGCGACAGCAGGGCCGGGATCATGCCGTCCCAATCCTGCGCCACCAGCTCGCACTTGACCGCCATCTGCTTACAAAGGGCGTTGGCGAGATCGATATCAAACCCCTTGATCTCGCCCGACGCATCGGTCCAGGAGAAGGGCGGGTAGGCCCCCTCCACCCCGAAACGCACGGTTTTCCACTCCTTGGCCATGGCGGGGGTGGCCAGCAGGCTGGCAACAAACAGGGCTGAGAGGGTCAGTCTGATCTTCATCATGTGTACTCCATTACATAAAAAGCGCACAAGCGCGGACAATGCACCGCAGGCGAATGCATGCGATGACCAAAAGCGGCAAAATCTGGATGAGCGAGATCACGCCCGAGCGGGCGTCAGTGAACTGCTCCAGAGGTTCGATCTATTCGTCGAACCACTCGGAGAGATAGAAAGGCTTGAAGTAGAAGGCCAGAAAAAAGCCTCTGGCTTTGCGCATCATGGTGGTTTGTCGCGTCCTGTGACAAAGATGGAATCACCTTAGCACGCCCGAATTTTGCCCGGCAAGAGGCAGCCGCCAGGCAGTAGCAAAATCCCGACATGGTCAAGGCGGGCGGGATCCGTTAGGCTCGAAGCACCTTGCCATCCCATAACAGACCCACAGCGACCGATGAATTTTCTGGCCCATCTCCATCTGGCTGCCCACACCCGAAGCTCCCTCACCGGCAATCTGCTCGGCGATTTCGTCAAAGGCACGCTGCCCACGGGGCTTGCCGCCCACTTCGATGAGGGGATCTGGCTGCACCGCAAAATTGATGCCTTCACCGACAGCCACCCCGAGCACAAGGCGGCCGTCGCCTGTTTCGAGGCTCCCTGGCGCCGCTTTGGCGGCATAGTGGTGGATATGATCTACGACCACTGGCTGAGCCAGCACTGGGAGCTGGTCAGTACCGAACCCCTGCCCCGCTTCCTGCAACGCAGTTATGACCAGCTATTGGCCGATCACCCACGCCTGCCGGACGGACTGCCACTCCCCCTCAAACGGATGGCCGAGCAGAACTGGCTCGCCTCCTACCGCCACAGGGAGGGGCTGGGGCAAGCGCTGAATGGCATCGGTCGCCGACTGCGCCGCCCGGTACCACTGGGAGAGGCGCTGCAACTCCTCGATGAATCGCAGTGGCAAACATGCGAGGCGGGATTTCTGCGCTTCTATCCCGCGCTGATGGACTTTAGCCAGCAGCAGCTGGCCCAATATCGGGCAGCCCAAGGGGCACAGTGATCCCTCTGGATAGAGCTGCTTCCCCATAAAAAACGCCCCTTGCGGGGCGTTTGTCATCAGTTGGCTTCGTCTTTCTTTTTGCGAATGCTTAAGCCAAGTTCGCGACCACGCAGTCGGGCGTAATAGATGGTGCCGATAAAGGCGAGAGTGGTGAAGACCAGCTCCACCACCGCCAGCCACCGCTCCCCCTCATCCGTAGTGATCAGGGTGAGGGCGTGGAGGAAATAGGGCATCAACACGAAGTTGCCCCAGGCGTGGGTGTAGGGGTTGCCCTGCACTATCCCCTTGAGGGGGAAGAGCAGCGGCACCGTCCAGATCACCGGCAGCAGCCAGGGGTTGAGGTCCGGATGGGGTGATAGCCACAGATGCCAGAGGATGACCCAGCCCAGCAGACCAAAGAAGCCGACCAGAGTCAGCAGACGGGCAAAGCGGGTGCTCACTTGAGGATCTCCAGCACCTGCTCCGGCGGCCGACCAA
This sequence comes from Aeromonas sp. 603607, assembly GCF_049171595.1. Lineage (NCBI taxonomy): Bacteria > Pseudomonadati > Pseudomonadota > Gammaproteobacteria > Aeromonadales > Aeromonadaceae > Aeromonas > Aeromonas sp. 603607. Next base: position 39,304 of record NZ_JAAKOV010000012.1, on the reverse strand, counting down.
TGCGGGCCTGACCATTCTTGATGACAATGGGGCGCTCGATCAGCTTGGGATGCTGGTGCATGGCGCTAATAAGGGCATCACTGCTGACATCGGCCAATCCCAGCTCCTTGTAGAGATCCTCCTTGGTGCGCATCAGCTGGCGCGGATCGTTAAAGCCGAGCAGAGAGAGCAGGTTGCGGATCTCATCTTCGCTCGGGGCCTGCTCCAGATAGAGCACCACATCAGGGGCGATCCCGTGCTGTTCCAGCAGAGCCAGGGTTTCGCGACTCTTGGAGCAGCGCGGATTGTGGTAGATTTGGGTCTCGCTCATGGTAACTCCCTGATTAATCGCAAGATGGGACTAGAAACGGCGCTATTGTAGGGGAAAGTGATGGTCAGGGTAAGCGGCAGTGGAAAGGAATTGAAACGAATTTGTTGGCTGATTGTGGCTGGCCTGCTGGGCGCATGCACACCTGCCCCCGAATTTACCGATGCAACAGGGCAGTCGGTCAGCCTGCGCCACTTTGCCGGCAAGCCGCTGCTGGTCAACTACTTCGCCCCCTGGTGTGCCCCCTGCCTGCGGGAGATGCCGCGCCTCAACGCACTGGCGGCAGAAGGCCAGATCACCGTGGTGGCCATCAACTACGACCCGACCACCCCAGCAGAGCTGAACAAGCTGGCTGCGCAGTATCACATCAAGGTGCCGCTCCTTATTGCCAATGAAGATGCCAGGCTTCCCTTCCCTCGCCCAAGCGGCCTGCCCACCAGCTATCTGCTTGATAGCGAGGGCAAGCTCAAGCAAACGCTGGTCGGCGAGCTCGACCAGCAGCAGATCGAGATGCTCAAGGCGACCGCCAGCAGCATGAGTCACTAGCCCATCGCTGCTATCACCGTCATGTACATCACGCCACCGCCATAAACAACAAGGGCGCACCGTGGTGCGCCCTTGTTTGATAGGTCAATGCCAGGTTTCGTTAGCCCTTGAGGCTGTCGAGATCCTTCTTGGCACGCTCCAGCTCGGTGATGCGCGCCTCCAGACGAGCCAGGGTCATCCGGTCGCTAGTGGTACCGCGCGCCACGATCAGTTCGTCGATGGCTGCCTGATAATCCCCGCGCAGCGAGAGCATCTCGGCCCGCGCCATATGCAGCTCGGTCATTCTGCCCGCCTTGCGATAGGCATCAGCCAGCAGGTTCCAGGCCAGATTGTTCTCCTCGTGGGCACGGGCATAGGGGTCAAGGATGGCGATGGACTTCTTGTAGTTGCCGCTCTCGAGGTAGGCGTTGCCGAGATTGACCACCACCACTTCGTTGTCCGGCATCCGGCTGCGGAACTTCTCGAGGCGCGCAATGGCCTGGGCACTGCGCCCCTTGGCCAGATCGATGTCAGTCTGGGCATCGACGATAAAGAGATCTTCCGGATGACGGGCCGCCAGCTCCTGCATCAGGGTATCAGCCTCGTCGGTGCGCTTGAGCTGGATCAGCGCCAGCGCCTTGCCATAGATTGCGGCATCCTTGAGCGGGTAATCCCCCTTCTGGATCCGGGTATCGAAGTAGCTCAGCAGCCCCTGCGGGGTATCTGTACCAAAACGCACCTGAATCCGCACCTTGGCCAGCCAGAAGTCGAGGCTGGGCGGCAAGTCGCGGCGGCCATAGCTGCCCGCCCGAGCGCGGGCCTCGCTGATCCGGGTCTCCGGCAGCGGGTGAGTGAGCAGCATTTCCGGCGGCTTGCTGGCGTAACGGTATTCGGCAGCCAGTTTCTGGAAGAAGTTGGCCATCCCCATGGGGTCGAAACCGGCATCATAGAGGGTCTTCATGCCGATGCGATCCGCTTCATATTCGTTGTCGCGGGTGTAGTTGATGGCCGACTGCATGGAGAGGCCCAGCGTAGTCTGCAGCGCGGCGATACCGGCAGTCGGGTTGATCACCGCCAGCGCGATGGAGCCCACCAGACCGGCCAGGGTCACTGCAGAGCTGCTCGCCTGCGCCTCCATGTAACGGGCGATATGGCGCTGGGTCACATGGGTGATTTCGTGGGCCAGTACCGAGGCCAGCTCGCTCTCGCTGTCGGCGTAGAGGAAGAGGCCGGTGTGCACCTTGACTCGCCCGCCGAGGAAAGCGGCCGCGTTGATGCTGGGATCATTGATGAGGAAGAAGGTAAACGGGAAACGCACCCCATCGGCGTTGGTCAGCAGTCGCTGACCCAGATCGTCAATGTACTGGCTCAGCACCGGATCATCGATGATCGGCAAACCCGCACGAGCAAAGCGCATAAAAGCGTTGCCGTAACGCACTTCCTGCTCGATGGGCAGGGCCGCCACCCCGGCCGTGCCGATGTCGGGAAGCTGATTGTTGGCCTCGGCATGAAACGTGGCGCCCATCAGGGAAGCCAGCAGGGGAAGCGATGCCATCAGGGGGGAAAAGCGTGCCACGTTATCTCTATCTCCATCAGAAAGGGCCTCGGCAGAATACCCTTGCCCATCAAGGGCTACAAGCGTTGTTTCACGCTCTTATCACGGCCATAATAGCGGCCACCTGCCTGATGGAGCCCCCATGGAAGTTCTCGACCTGACCCCCTGGCGTTGCCCTGAGCCGCTGATCCGGCTCAAGCTCTGGTTAAGGGGGGCCAAAAGCGGTCAAACCGTCACCATCCGGCTGGCCGATGCGGGCTCCCGGCAGGATATTCCGGCCTATCTGCACCGTCAGGGCCACCATGTCGAGATGCAGCAAGAAGCGGACAAAACCCTCTCTTTGCAGTTGGTTGTCGGGGCGAAACAACCATCTTGAGCCCCAGTGATGTAAGGATGCAGTCATGTTAGAAGTATTGAAGCGCTGGTATCAGACCCGTTTTTCCGATCCCGATGCCGTTACCCTTTTCCTGTTGCTGGTGTTCTGCTTTGCCATCATCTGGCTGTTTGGCGATCTGCTGGCCCCCCTGCTGGTGGCGCTGGTAATGGCCTATCTGCTGGAGTGGCCGGTCGCCCGGCTGCAAAAAGCGGGGCTGTCGCGCACCCTGGCCACCAGCGTCATTCTGATCCTCTTTATTGCGGTAGCAGTCGCCTCCTTGCTGGGCCTTATCCCGACGCTGGTGAGTCAGGGGATCAATCTGGCCAAAGAGGCGCCGGCCATGCTGACCCACGCTCAGGATTATGTGCGCACCCTGCCGGACAAATACCCCGAGCTCATCGACGTCAGTCTGGTGGAGACCGTCATCGACAATATTCGCCAGCGCATCCTCAGTGGCGGCGAGCATCTGGTGAGCGCCTCCCTCAGTTCGCTGGTCAACGTGGTCGCCATCATGATCTACCTCATTCTGGTGCCGCTGATGGTCTTCTTTATGCTCAAAGACAAGCGGGTACTGATGGGCAGCCTGCGCCGCTTCCTGCCGCGCAACCGCACCCTGGTCAACCGGGTGTGGGTCGAGATGAACAACCAGATCATCAACTACATCCGCGGCAAGGTGATCGAGATCCTTATCGTCGGCATCGCCACCTATGTTCCCTTCGCCCTGATGGGACTGCGCTACTCGGTGCTGCTGGCTGTCGCGGTCGGCTTCTCTGTGCTGATCCCCTATATCGGCGCTGCCGTGGTGACCGTACCGGTAGCCATGGTCGCCCTGTTCCAGTGGGGGCTCACCCCCGAGTTCGCCTGGCTGATGGTAGCTTATCTGGTCATTCAGGCCCTCGATGGCAACCTACTGGTGCCGGTGCTTTTCTCGGAAGCGGTCAACCTCCATCCGGTGGCCATCATCATCGCCGTGCTGGTCTTCGGCGGCTTGTGGGGATTCTGGGGAGTCTTCTTCGCCATTCCCCTCGCCACCCTGGTCAAGGCGGTGATCAATGCCTGGCCAAAACGCGAAGAGATGCCCGGTGCCGCAAAATAACCTGCTTCCCCTGCAATCGTGACAACGGAGTGTCCATGACCTTTTTTCGTCAAATCAGAGCGGCAGGGCTGACGGCCCTGCTCCTCGCTGCCGCCATGCCAGCGCGTGCCGATATCGATCTTGGCGCCATGGATCTGCTCACCAGCGACAGCCCTACCAGCCCGGTGCCACAGGGCTTTGTCGCCGGAGCGGCGCTCATCGGGGGACAGGCCCGTTATGAAGCGCAGGACAACGCCCTCTACGCCATCCCCGGCTTTATCTATTTTGGCGACCAGTTCATGTTTCTCGGCGATCGGGCCCGCTACTACTTCCACAAGGATGAGAACGTCGCCCTCTACGGCTATGGCCGGGTCCGTTTTGGCAATCTGGATCCCGAGGATTCTCCAGCCTTTACTGGCATGGAGCAGCGAAAATGGCAGCTGGAAGGCGGGATCGGTGGCAACATCATCACCCCCTACGCCCTGCTGACCGTGCGTGCCAACAGCGATGTCACCGGCCGCAGCAAGGGACAGGAGCTGCTGCTGTGGGCCGACTTCCCCATCCTGCGCGACAACCTGCTGATCATGCCGGGGATGGGGCTGATGCTGCGCAGCGACAAGATGGCCAACTACTACTTCGGCGGCATCTCCGAGAGCGAGGCAACCGCCCAGCGGCCTGCTTGGGATAGCGGTACCACCCTCTCCCCGATGACGGCCCTCATCACCAGTTACCGCTTCAGCCCCAACTGGATTGGCATGTTTGCCATGAACTACGAATGGTATGATCGGGACATCAAAAACAGCCCCATCGTCCAGCACGATGGCGAGCTCTATGCGGGTTTTGCGCTGGGCTATATCTGGTAACAGTTATGAGCCTTGAACCGTGAGACACGACCAAACAAAAGGGAGCCATCGGCTCCCTTTTTCACGACCATCAGGCTGGTAGTACAGCCTGCTCAAGCTGCCAATTCAGGCTTACAGCGTCGCCAGAAAATCGGTCAGCTGCTGATTGACGAAGGCCGGATTTTCCAGCGACGAGATGTGGCCAGCCATCGGGATCTCCCTGAACGGGCAACCCAGCACCTCGGCCATCAGATAGCCCTCCAGCACCGGACGGGCCTTGTCCTCGCAGCCGGTCATCACCAGTGCGGGAGTGGTGATCTCCTCCAGCCACTCGATACGATCTTCGCGGGTCACAAAGCTGCGGCCCACCGCCACCATGGCGGCAATATTCTCGTTTGGCCAAGCGGCCAGACGCGCCTTGAAATCGGCCAGCAAGTCGGCATCGGGCTGGTTGGCAAAGAAGATCGGCGCCACCTGTTCGATGATGGGCGCCGGCACGGTGCCGAGCTGCTCGATCATCGCCAGCATGCCAAGGTAGCGCTCGCAAGTGATCTGCGGCTCGAGGCCGACAAAACTATCCATCAGCACCAGACCCTTAAGGCGGTTTGGCACCATGCGCGCCAGCTCCACACCCCACATGCCACCGATGGAGAGGCCCACCAACACGAACTCCTCAATGCCGAGGGCATCGAGCAGCGCCAGGTGATCCCGCGCCAGAGTCGCCAGGGTGCAGCCACCTTCGGGGAGCAGGTCGGAATCGCCGTGGCCCCACAGCTCGGGAACGATGCAGCGATAGCTGCCCTTGAGCGCCTCGATTTGCGGCGCCCACATGGCGCTGTCCCACAGATAGCTGTGACCAAACAGCAGTACCGGCCCTTGCCCTTCGTCCAGATAGGCCATCCGGCGGCCCGCTATCTCCATAAAATGCTTCATGTTATCTCCTGTTGCCAGCGATGGGCGGGCAGTGTATCACGTCCCCCTTGGCAGGTGACGCCTCCCTGGTGCAAGCTGACAGTGACTCAAAGAAGTCACCCATGAAAGGATGCCAAAAGGAGAAGCCCATGGCGAAGGAGAAGAGCAAGAAGCGGCCACGTCTGGACAAGAAGTGCTACGAGCACCACCTCGCCCATCTGCAGGAGGAGCTGGTCAAGCTGCAGGAGTGGGTCAAGCAGGAGGGGCTCAAGGTAGTGGTACTGTTCGAAGGACGGGACGCCGCCGGTAAAGGGGGCGTCATCAAGGCGATCACCGAACCGCTCAACCCCCGGGTCTGCCGGGTCACGGCGCTGCCCGCCCCCTCCGATCGAGAGCGATCCCAGTGGTACTTTCAGCGTTATGTGGCCCACCTGCCCGCCGCTGGCGAGATGGTGCTGTTTGACCGATCCTGGTACAACCGGGCCGGAGTCGAGCGGGTGATGGGATTTTGCAGCGACGCCGAGTATCGCGAGTTTCTGCGCGCCTGCCCCGAGTTTGAGCGGATGCTGATCCGCTCCGGCATCACCCTGATCAAATACTGGTTCTCGGTCAGTGACGAGGAGCAGGAGAAGCGCTTTAAAGAGCGGATCAACACCCCCATCAAGCGCTGGAAGTTCAGCCCGATGGATTTGCAGTCCCGGTCACGCTGGGTGGAATACTCCCGCGCCAAGGATGACATGTTCACCTACACCGACACCGAGGATTGTCCCTGGTTCGTGGTGGAGGCAGATGACAAACGCCGTGCCCGCCTCAACTGCATCGCCCATCTGCTGAGCAAGGTGCCCTACGAGGCGATCCACTACGAGCCTATCAAGCTCCCCCCCATCAAGACCGAAGGGTATGAGCGCCCGCCGCTGGCCAGCCAGACCTTTGTGCCCGATATTACCGCCGAACTCGAGGCTTGAACCGGGTTACCTTGCCTACCTGCATGTTCAAATCGCAGGCAATAAAAAGCCGGTCTGACGACCGGCAAAAAGGCATTGATTATTAAGAAAGGAAAACCGGCACAACAAAAAATCAGGTACGGATATATTTGGCGGTCCGGGGGAACGCCTGCTCCTTGGCATCGAACAGGTAGCAGGCTTCGGCCGGGATACCCACGCTGTAGGTCTGACCGGTCGCCACATCCACATCCGAGGTGGCCTTGACGGTAAAGTCGTGACCATCCACATCCATATAAACGAAGGACTCGGCACCCAGGTGCTCGGCCACCTGCACGACCCCGCTCACCTTGCTGTGTGCATGGGGGTGATCCAGCGGCATCAGGTGCTCAGGGCGAATGCCCAGCTCCACCTTGTCACCCACAGCGCCACTGCGTGCATCGACCCGGGCACGCACGGTATCGCCAGAGGTCAACTTGACCAGGCACTCCTGCTCGCCAATCTCCAGCAACTCGCCCGCAAGGAAGTTCATCTTGGGAGAGCCGATAAAGCCCGCCACGAACTTGTTGTCCGGGTTGTGGTAGAGATCCAGCGGTGAACCGAACTGTTCCAGGTTGGTGGCAGCTTCGGCCTTGAGCGGGCTCAGCACCACAATCTTGTCGGCCAGAGTCATCGCTTCCACCTGATCGTGGGTCACGTAGATGATGGTGGAGTTAAGCTCTTTGTGCAGCTTGGCGATCTCGATCCGCATCTTGACCCGCAGCGCGGCATCCAGGTTTGAGAGCGGTTCGTCAAACAGGAACACCTGCGGCTGCTGCACGATGGAGCGACCGATGGCGACACGCTGACGCTGACCACCGGAGAGCGCCTTGGGCTTTCTGTCCAGCAGCGGCTCAAGACCCAGGATCTCGGCGGCGCGCATCACCCGCTTGTGGATGTTCTCTTTGTCCATCTTCTTGAGCTTCAGACCAAAGGCCATGTTCTCGTAGATGTTCATGTGTGGATAAAGGGCGTAGGACTGGAACACCATGCCGACGTTGCGCTCTACCGGCGGCACGTCGTTCATGTAGCGACCGCCGATGGTCAACTCACCGCTGGTGATGTCTTCCAGACCCGCGATCATCCGCAGCAGGGTGGATTTACCGCAGCCGGACGGGCCGACGAAGACGATGAATTCGCCCTCCTTGATGGAGAGGTTGATGTTGCGCAGGGTGTCCTTGTGAACAGCCGGATCGTAATTTTTGCGAACGTTGTTGAGTACTACTTCAGCCATGACGAGCTCCGCTCTTGAATCTTTGCAAATCGTGATAGCGGGGGGAGTCTGCTCCCCCGGCCATAAACTTAACCTTTCACACCGCCAGCAGTCAGACCGCCAACCAACCAGCGCTGTGCCAACAGGAAGACCACAGTGATGGGGAAACCGGAGAGCACTGCGGCCGCCGCGAAATCACCCCACAGATAGTTCTGCGGATAGAGGTACTGCTGGGCCCCGACCGCCAGGGTCAGATTGTTCACATCCTGCAGCAGGATGGAGGCCATGGGCACCTCGGTAATGGAACCGATAAAGGCCAGAATAAACACTACCGCCAGGATGGGCACCGACAGGGGCAACAGGATCAGACGAAATGCCTGCCACGGGGTCGCACCGTCGATGGCCGCCGCCTCCTCCAGGGAGGAGTCGATGGTCTCGAAGTAGCCCTTGATGGTCCAGACGTGGAGGGCGATACCACCCATGTACGCCAGGATCAGGCCACCGTGGGTATTGAGACCCAGCCAGGGAATGTAGTCACCAATCTTGTTAAAGAGCGCGTAGATGGCTACCAGTGCCAGCACTGCCGGGAACATCTGGAAAATCAGCATGCCCTGCAGGATGGTGGACTTGCCACGAAAACGCAGGCGGGCAAAGGCGTAGGCACAGGTGGTGGAGAGCGTCACGATCATCAGGGCAGTGATGCCGGCGATCTTGATGGAGTTCCACAACCAGGTCAGCACCGGGAACGGCGGCGGCGTGATGCTGCCGTCGGCGTTGGTGATGGACATGCCCAGCGCCAGCTTCCAGTGATCCAGCGTCGGATTGGAGGGGATGATCTCCCCTACCGCGAAGTTACCGTTACGGAACGAGATGGCGATAACCATGATCAACGGGAAGATGATCAGCGCCAGGAAGCCCCACATGACCAGGTGGGTTGCCCACACCCGGTATTTGACTGATTTGGGTTGTACGATTGCCATGTTGAAGCCTCCTTACAGCTGCTTGTCGGCTTTGGACAATTTCAGGTTGAGCAGCGCCAGCGCACCCACGATGAGGAAGATGGCTGTGGCGATGGCACTGGCCAGACCGTAGTCCTGACCACCCGATCCCTGGAACGCAATCCGGTAGGTATAACTCACCAGCAAGTCGGTGGTACCGGCCGGGGTGCTGGCGCCGATGATGTCGGGCGCACCGTTGGTCAACAACTGGATAAGCACGAAGTTGTTGAAGTTGAAGGCGAACGAGGCAATCAACAGCGGTGTCAGCGGCTTCATCAGCAGCGGCACGGTGATCTTGAAGAAGTTCTGTACCGGACCGGCACCATCCATGGCTGACGCTTCATAGAGATCTTCCGGAATGGCTTTGAGCAGGCCCATGCAGAGGATCATCATGTAGGGGTAGCCGAGCCAGGTGTTGACAATCAGGATCATCACCTTGGCCAGGAAGGGGTTGGTATACCAGTCCGGTTTGATGCCAAACGCCGCTTCCAGGAACATGTTGATCTCACCGAAGTTCTGGTTGAACAACCCCTTGAACACCAGGATGGAGATAAACGCCGGGATCGCATAGGGCAGGATCAACATGACCCGATAGAAACCGCGCCCCTTGAGCTCTTCCCACTGCACCAGACAGGCCAGCACCATGCCGATAGCCAGGGTGAAAGCGACGGAGCAGGTTGAGAAGATCACGGTCCAGATGAAGATCTGCAGGAAAGGTGACTGGATGCCCGGATCGGTGACGATGCGCGCGAAGTTCTTCCAACCGACGCTCACCACAAAGCCCGGAGCAATACCCTTGCCGACAAACTGACCCTGTTCGTCGATGTACTGATAGAAGCCGGTCTCGCCATTGGGCAGCATCAGCTCGCCATTTTGGGTATCACGCAGCAGGTTGCTGTCTTTGATCACCACGCCGGACTTGAGCACGGCACCATCCATCAGACGGGTGTAGTGCTGCTTCTGGGCGGCAAACTTGCGCAGGCTGCTCAGGGTCAGGTGGGTACCGCCATCCGGCAGCACCAGATCAAGGTCACTCAGGTGAGTACGATGCTCAACAATGGCGCGGATCGGTGCGGCCTTGCTGGCCGCTTCGCCGGTGAAGGGCTGCAGCTCGACCACTTGCTGGGTGTTCTGCACACGGCCCTCGCGGGACGCCAGCTCACGGGCCTTGTTGGTCATCAGGGAAACAGGTTGGCTGATAAAGGATTGATCATCCTGTGTCAGCAGCAGCTGGAACTGGCCGTTGTCGCCACCCAGCAGGGTAAAATCGAATTCACCGCCCGCCACCTTGTAGGTTTTCTTCAGGTGGTAGTCCCGCGCCTGCTCCACGGAGAGCAAGTTGGACCCCGAATAGTTGGTGAAGGCAATGCCAATGGTGTAGGCAAGAGGGAAGATGATAAACACAACCATGCCCGCAACACCCGGAAAGATGTAGCGATGGGCATAGGTCTTCTTGTTCATGAAGACATACAGACCGACGGAAACCACCACCAGATCCAGCAGCGCGAATACCCACTCGCCACTGGCGTACATCATCACGGCTGCGTAGCCATTGAGGATGGCAACCAGGGCCGCTATGGTCCACTTAAGCCAGGTGTGCTTATCCTTCGGACCGGCATAGGACTCAACAGAAGGTACTACTTCCATGCCAATTAACCTTTATAACGCCAAGAGAGATTTGAGAGAGTGGGAGGCCATGAGGGCCTCCCGGGTAGTGCGTGCTTACTGAACGATACGCTTGGCAGCGGTATCCAGAGCTTCGTCAACACCCTGACGACCGGAGGTCACGTTCTTGAGGGCAGTTTCGAAGGAAGACCAGAAACGGCTCATCTCGGGAACGGATGGCATCGGCTCGCCAGCCTGGGCGTTCAGCATGGTGGCCTTGATGTGCGGATCGGATTCCAGGGTCTTCTGGAAGGATTTCAGCGCAACGGCACCCAGCGGCTTGTCGGCGTTAACCGGCGCCAGACCGGCATCGGTCAGCAGGTAGTTTTCCAGGAACTCGATAGCCAGATCCTTGTTCGGGCTGGCGGCGTTGATGGTGGCTCCCAGTACGCCAACGAAGGCTTTGGCCGGCTTGCCGTTCAGGGTCGGCAGCGGCGCTACGCCGTACTTGATGCCGCTCTTGTCCAGGTTGCTCCAGGCCCAGGGACCGTTGATCATCATGGCCACTTCGCCCTTGTTGAACTTGGCGTCCATCACACCGTAGTCGATGCCTTTTTCCAGGTGACCGGACTTGATCATCTCGGAGATGTAGCCCACGCCCATCTTGGCACCTGCGTTGTTCACGCCGGTATCTTTGACGTCATAACCGGTAGCGGTTTTCTTGAAGGCGTAACCACCGTTGGCGGCCACCAGCGGATAGCTGAAGTACGGGGTGTCATAAGCCCACATGATGGCGCGCTTGCCATTTTTCTTCAGAGTCTCGTCAATCTTGGCGATCTCTTCGAAGGTTTTCGGCGGCTCGGGCAGCAGGTCCTTGTTATAAATCAGGCTGACCGCTTCCATGGCAACCGGGTAGCCATAGGTTTTGCCATCAACAGTCATGGCATCCCATGCCAGCTGTTCAAATTTGCCTTTGGTGGCAGCGTTCGGCGTTACCGGAACCAGCAAACCGGCTTTGACCCACTCACCGTAACGGTCGTGAGCCCAGAAGAAGATGTCCGGGCCGTTGCCAGTGGCGGCGGCTTGCTGGAATTTCACTTCAACCTGATCCGGGTGGGCCACAGTAACCTTGATGCCGGTTTCTGCTTCAAACTTCTTACCCACTTCAGCCAGACCGTTGTATCCCTTGTCACCGTTGATCCAGATGGTCAGCTGGCCTTCATCGATGGCAGCAGTAGCAGAGCAAGCGACGCCAAGAGTGGCCAGACCGATCAGGGATGACAGCAATTTCTTTTTCATGAGCCTTTCCTTGTATTAGTTCCGCGCTGTAAGAGCATTGTGTGCGAGATGAATATTATCCCAAGCGGCAAACGGCTCACATGACGCAACTCGCATTTTTGAAATGCAATTACGTATTTCCTTCCAGAAAGTTTTGAAAACATTTTCTTATTTCAGGGAATTACGGCCATTTATCGGCTTAATTCCAGACAACCACAGAATAATAATTACCAAAATGAAATAAAATTTCATGAATGAAAGGGTTTTCACCTCAATGAAAACCCTTTCAGATGGTTTATTTTGTTTGATTTGTTAACAAAGTACCGCGCCAGTTTCGAGGTCTGCCCGGGCGCAATAAAAAAAGAGACCCCGCCGGGGCGGAGTCTCTTTTTGCCAGAAATGACGACTTGATCACACTCGGGAGCATGACTACGACTGGCGCAGCAGCTGATCCTTGAGATTGGGCGGCACACCCTTGATGGTCAGGGTGTCGGTCTGGGGATCGTAAAAGATCCGGCTGTTCAACAGCTTCTGCTCAAAGCTCAGAGTCAGACCGCCGCCGGAGCCAACAAACTTGGTCAGCCCGCGCAGGGTAGAGCGATCCGCCGGGAAGCGCTCTTCCAGCTCATACTCCTGACCGATAAAGCTGTAAAAATCGAGGTCACCGTCGCCAGGCAATTCTGCAGACAACTCCTTGATTTCGATCTCTTCACCGGCACTCGCCTGTTCGGTGCAATATTTGAAGACCTGCTTTTTATAGTCATTGCGCTCGGTCGGCTCGAGCTGGCGACTGTCGCAATAATCTTCGACCGCCTGCAGCAAGCCTTTATTTTGTACCTTGGCATCCATGCCCTCGCGGGCACCCAGCAGATCCATAAAGAAGTCGCCCAGTTTGCGACCAATGCGCCCCTTGCTGAAGGTGATATAGCGGCGCGAATCAGGTTGGGTTTTCCATTCGGTCAAATCAATGCGGGCCACCAGATTGAGTTTGCCGATATCCAGATACTGGATATGGCGCAATTCCAGCGCTTCGCTGACGGTGACGCTCTCCTTGCCCTCCAGCAGGGCAATCAGCAGATAATCGACCCCGACGTAGTTATATTTGGCAAACAGCAGCACCCCCTGCTCATCGAGGGCGTGCTCCACCAGCTGCTTGACCAGCATCTGGGTCACAGTGACCGAGAAGGGAACGAATTCGGTCTGCTCGTCGAGCAGCTGTTCGAGGGCGATACGAAACGCGGGTGAAGGCTGCTTGGGAGCCTCTTCACCGTCGGCCAGCTCGGCGACGGCGGCCTCGGGGTCGGCAAAGAAGCCAAAGCCCTTGCCACCCTTGCCGTTGTAGATCCGATGCAGTTCCGCCATCAGTCCCTGTACCGCCTCATCAGGGGGCAGGGTCTGGCTGCGGGTATCGGCGTGGGGTTGACCATCGCCGCCCTGGCGCAAGGAGTGAAGAATGATCTTGTCGATATCGAGACTCATGTCACAAAGCCATAGTGTTAGCCGAAAGGGTGAAGTATTATAAGGCGCTTTGAACCGAGATGAACTGAAGATTATGCCTATCGTATCAAAGTACAATAACGAGCAATTTGACGCCCTGATGAACGACCTGATCACCGCGCTGGAAAAGCATAAAGCGCCGGTGGATCTCAGCCTTATGGTGCTTGGCAATCTGACCACCAATATCATCAACGGTATGGCACCGGCCCAGCGCCAGGCCATCACTGAAAAGTTTGTCCAGGCCCTGACCGCATCGGTCGATAATCGCCACGACGCACACTGAGTCCCCGACTCTGTTGATTTGACGTTTCTCAACGCAGATGGATCACTATGGTCGAAACCGGTAACCCCTATCGTGATAATGTCTCTCGCCTGATCACCTGGGGGCATTGGTTCTCCTTCTTCAACATTATTCTGGCCATGCTCATCGCCACCCGTTATCTGGGTGCCATCAGCTGGCCATCGACCACGCTTGGCGTGATCTATCTCGTTGTAAGCTGGATTGGCCACTTCTCGTTTCTGAGTTTTGTCACCTACCTGTTGACGATCTTCCCGCTCAGCTTCGTGCTGCCCAAGGAGAAGTCGTTGCGGTTCATCTCCGCCATCATCGCCACCCTGGCGCTGGTGTTGCTGCTGATCGACACCCAGGTATTCCGGCTGTTCAAGTTCCACCTCAACAGTCAGGTATGGCAGTTGCTGCTGGATCAGGCGCAAACCGAAGAGGGCTCAATCTGGAGCATCATCTTCGTTGCCGTGCCCACCATCTTCCTGCTGCAACTGCTGCTGTCGGCCTATGTCTGGCGCAAGATCAACAAGCGCAAGCGCCGCCAGTACGGCAATCAGGTGGGGCTGGCCCTGCTGATCTGCTTTATTCTGACCCACGTGGTCAACAGCTGGGCGGATGCGACCCTCTATCAGCCCATCACCATGCAGAGAGCCAACTTCCCCCTCTCCTACCCCATGACGGCCCGCTCCTTCCTGGCCAAACATGGCTGGCTGGATCTGGATCAGTACGAGAAGCAGGCGGCCTCCCAGGGTGATAACAGCGACAGCCGGATGCATTACCCACTGCGCCCGCTCAACGTCAACGCCCCCCTGACTCACAACAATCTGCTGATTGTGGTGGTCGACTCATTGCGTTTTGACATGCTCAACAACATCAACATGCCCAATCTGCAGCGCTATGCGGATCAGCATCTGACGTTCCGCAATCACCTGAGTGGTGGCAACGATGATCTTATGGGCATGTTCAGCCTCTTCTACGGGTTGCCCGGCCACTACTACAAGGACATCAGCAGCGACAAGCGTCCGCCGGTGCTGTTCGACGAGATGCTGCGCCAGGATTACCAGTTCGGGCTATTCGGCGCGATGGAAGATGCCCAGAAGTATCGCAAGAGCATCCTCGCCGGTCTGCGCAAACAGGTGTTTGTCTCCGAGCAGAGTGACGATGGCAAGCTGCTGACCGACTGGCAGCAGTGGCTGGAGAAGCGCTCTCCCGAGCGTCCCTGGTTCTCGCTGGTCTATCTCTCGAGCCCCGGCGACTACCAGTTGCCCGCCACCATGAAGGGGCCGTTCCAACCGGAGCTCGCCAACTTCAATCCGGCGACCGCCTATCGGGCGGAGAACCTGCAAAGACTGGAGAACCGCTACAAGAACTCGGTCTTCTATACCGACCAGTTGCTTGAGCAGATGCTGACCAAATTGCAGTCGCAGGGGATGGACAGCAACACCATCGTCGTCATCACCTCCAACCACGGCCAGGAGTTCAACGACACCCGCAGCAACAGCTGGGGCGCAGGCAGCAACTACTCACTCTATCAGGTGCAGGTACCGCTGGTACTGGCCTGGCCGGGGCGCGGCAGTGACGTTCGGGAACAACCGAGCAGCCATTTCGATCTGGCGCCGACCCTGATGCAGGGGATGCTGGGCGTGCGCAATCCGGCGCGCGATTACAGCGTTGGCCGCTCGCTGTTTGATACCAGCCCGCGCAACTGGCTGCTGGCCGGGGATCAGAACGACTTCGCCATCTATGAAGGGGAGACCATCACCCACTTCAACAAGCAGGGTGACTTCGAACTGCTGGAGCGCAACAGCTATCGCCCGATCAAGCACGGCACCCCGGATATGGGCGCCATGATCCAGGTGATGAACGAGCTGAACCGCTTCTATCGCAACCAGTGAAGCGCCCGTTGATGGCTTGATACCATAAAAAAACGCCCCGAATTCGGGGCGTTTTTCGTTGTATAGCCGGGCCACATTTACGACTGTTAGCCACCCCACCCTTGCGGGTACTTGTAGCCGACGAAACGCTTGGCTGCATAGGCTTTGAACGCCGCCGAGTTGTAGGCCGCCACCACATCTTTGGCAAAAGGCTGATCCGCATCTGCGCTTTTCACCACCACCCAGTTGATAAAATCATAGCTGCGCTCCAGAAACAGTCCTTCACTAAACGGGATACCGCTGGAGGCGGCAAAATTACCGTTGATCACCGAGAAGTCCACATCCTCGCGCGAGCGGGGCAACTGCGCCGCCTCCAGCAGTACCAGCTTGAGATTGTGCGGATTGTTCACCACATCAAACTCGCTCGCCTTGAGCGGTTTTATCCCCTCCTTGAGAGTGAGCCAACCAAGATCCTGCAGCATCAACAGCGCCCGCGCCTGATTGGTGGGATCGTTGGGGATGGCCACCGTGCTCCCCTCTTTCACCTTGTCGAGTGCCACCAGCTTGCCGGAGTAGAGCCCCATCGGACCGGTTGGCACCTGGGTAATAGGTGCCAGCGACAAGCCGCGATCTTTGGCAAAACTCTCCAGATAGGGTTTGTGCTGGAAGCAGTTCACATCCAGTGATCCGTCAGCCAGAGCAATATTGGGGGTCACATAGTCGGTGAACTCCACCAGCTTGACCTTGTACCCCTTGGCCTCCAGCTGCGGCTTGATGGAGTCGGTCACCATGTCGGCAAAATCCCCCACAGTGGTACCAATCACGATCTCCTGTTTGGCCGGCAAGGACGCATCGGCGGCAACCACGGAAAAAGAGAGGCTCCCGACCGCCATCGCGGCAATAAAGGTGCTGGCGCCAGCAGTGGCGCGCAAGGAAGCAGTGCAAGAAGAAGGTAAGAAGGAACGAAACGGCATAGGGACTCCCTGTCAGGTACGCATCAAGCTATGGGCCTGCGGCGGGGCCGCCCTCAGAAGTAACGCCCTTCACACCGCAGCAATCTAGCCATCCAAACGGCTATTTGAGTTACCATAACAGAGCCATCCACCGCCGCCAAGCAATAAACCACTGACCCACCCCCACCTCATCACTCTTGCAGGCTCACCCGAACGCATACCAGCACTCACATTGGCACACACCACCATGCCGTTTATTTCCAAGAGCGCACGAGCTCCCCTCGGGATTGCCCCGAATCGAGATGGCTGCGGCGAAGGAGAGTCGCGAGAGGAGTGAATTACAGATAAAAAGATCAGTAGTGAACGATGAGAACTATTCTCAATAGAACACATAACCAGCGTCATTGGAATACCTACCATAAACCAGATCGGATTTCTTTGAACCTCATTGCGTTTTTTGAAAATGGCTCTTTTTGAACCCCTACCACCCGTGTATAGATTTCCGTCGCACTCAGGATGGTGCGATCCAAGATGGAGTTAAAAAAATAATGAAGCAAACATCGTTAGCACTGGCGATCACAGCACTGCTGTCGACCCTGCCCAGTGCGCTCGTTCAGGCAAATGAAGGTTGTGCGCCGCTCACCGGTAAGGAGAGCGGCATGGATATCGGACGCAGCAGCACCGAGCGCTGCCTGCCAGGTGCCAATCCCCTGCAGGATCAGCAGTGGTATCTGCTCAACAGCGGCCAGGATGGATTCAGCGCCCGTGGCGGCATAGCAGGCAATGATCTCAACCTCTGGTGGGCTCATCGCACCGGCGTGCTGGGCCAGGGAGTCAATGTGGCCGTGGTGGATGATGGTCTGGCCATCGCCCACCCGGATCTGGCGGACAACGTGCGTCCGGGTTCGAAAAACGTGGTGACCGGCAGCGATGACCCGACACCGACCGATCCGGATACGGCCCACGGCACATCGGTCTCCGGCATCATTGCGGCGGTGGACAACGTCATCGGTACCAAGGGGATTGCCCCGCGAGCCCAGCTGCAGGGGTTCAACCTGCTGGATGACAACAGCCAGCAGTTGCAGAAGGATTGGCTCTACGCCCTTGGGGACAGCGATGCCAGTCGCGACAACCGGGTGTTCAACCAGAGCTACGGCATGAGTGTGGTGGATCCCCGCTCTGCCAACTCTCTGGATCAATCCCAGCTTGATCGCCTGTTTGAACAACAGACCCTCAAGGCGCAGGGTGCGGCCTATATCAAGGCCGCCGGCAACGGCTTCAACAAGATAGCGGCGGGCGGCTATGTGCTTAACCGCACCGGCAATGGCCCCAAATTGCCGTTTGAAAACAGCAACCTCGATCCCTCCAACAGCAACTTCTGGAACCTGGTGGTAAGCGCGCTCAACGCCGATGGCGTCAGATCCTCCTACTCCAGCGTCGGCAGCAACATCTTCCTGAGCGCGACCGGCGGCGAATACGGTACCGACTCTCCGGCGATGGTGACCACGGATCTGCCCGGCTGCGACATGGGTTACAACCGCACCGACGATCCCAGCACCAACCGGCTGCACGGCAACCCGCAACTGGATGCCAGCTGCGACTACAACGGTGTGATGAACGGCACCTCCTCCGCCACCCCCAGCACCTCCGGCGCCATGGCGCTGCTGATGTCCGCCTACCCGGATCTGTCGGTACGTGACCTGCGGGATCTGCTGGCGCGCAGCGCAACCCGGGTCGATGCCACACAGAAACCTGTGATGGTCAGCTACACCAGCAGCACCGGCAAGGTGCGTGATATGAAAGGGCTGGAAGGGTGGGAGCGCAATGCCGCCGGCATGTGGTTCAGCCCGACTTACGGTTTTGGTCTGATTGACGTCAACAAGGCCCTTGAGCTGGCAGCCAATCACCAGCCCCTCCCCCCGCTGGTACAGCTGCCATGGCAGAAGATCAATGTCACCGGCAGTGCCGCCACTATCCCGGATGTGGGCAACAGCCCGACCAGCTCGACAACCCGCATTGCCACACCATTGACGGTAGAAGCGGTTCAGGTGATGGTGAGTCTGGATCATCAGCGCCTGCCCGATCTGCTGATCGAACTGGTTTCCCCCGCCGGTACCCGCAGCATACTGCTGAACCCGCTCAACAGCCTGGTTGGCCAGTCGCTCGATCTGCAAAAGCTGGGTTATGTGCGTACCAAGGGCTTGCGTGACATGCGCCTGCTCTCCCACAAGTTTTATGGTGAACCGGCGCAAGGCACATGGCGACTGGAGGTAACCGACGTTGCCAACGGTACCCGTCAGGTCTCTCTGCTCAATCGCGAGACCCGTGAGCGCACCACCCTGACCGAGCGCAACAACCGCCAGCCAGGCAAGCTGATCGAGTGGTCCTTGCGGATCCTGGGTCACGACGCCAACCACAGCTAACAAGCGAGGAGTTTTATCATGAACAAACCGGTTACCTTACTGCTGGCCAGCCTGTTGGCCCCCCTCGCCCTTAATGCTGTGGCGGCAGAAGCCGTGACTCTGGAGGGCAAGCAGTACAGCACTATAGAGGTAAATGGCCAGACTTACCTCATCCCCGACCATGGCAGCAAGTCGCGAACCACCCGCAGTCTCGATGGCAAGGAACCGCTGCAGACCCTGCACCGTGGCGATGTGCTGATGCAGGGGGCCGCCAGCCCCGAGCTCACCGTCAGCGGCACCCTGCTGGTGGAGGCCGATGACAACCAGGCCAGCGCGCTGGCCAGCCGGCACGGCCTGCGCTTCAAGCAGAGCAGCGGCGGCATCGCCCTGCTGGAAGCCAAGCCGGGCACCGATCTGAACGCCGTCGCCACGGCGCTCAAGCAGGAGGGGGTCAAGGTGCAGATTGAACTCGCCGGGGCCCTCAAACAGCCCAAGTGAGCCGTCCCGGGCCATTGCCCGGGCATATCAGCTGATCTTCGAGGGGGCCGCCGGCCCCCTCGCGTGTTGATCGCAGCCATCCTCATTGGCCGTCAGGCCATCCGTTTTCCCTCCTTCTCCCCTGCCCTTTCCCCTCTTGCCACCCCCACCTTTGCTTTGGCACCGCCTTTCGATGCGACCTTGCTCACAACTCGGCCCCCTTGCTCCCGCCGGCACATTTCTCGCTCCCTCGGGGCAAGGCAGCCATCGCCCGGCTTGTTAACCTGCCTGCAGCCAAACGCCGGCCCACCGGCCCGTTCGGCCTTCCTTGCGATATCCAATGGCAGCCGCCAGCAGAGCGGCCCAGCCCGGGCGGATGCCTTGCGCCCGGTGTCGATATCTCCTTTGTATTTTTATTCAGACAGTTACGAGGACGTCTTCATGCCTATCACCACAAAATTGAAAGCGGTTTCACTGGGTGTCAGCCTGGCGCTGGCCGGCCTGCTGGTCGGTTGCAACCAGAATGACTCGGATCCCCTGGTCAAGGACGATGCCTATTACCGCGGCCAGGCCGAGGCCATGGTGGCCAAGCTGACCCTGAGCGAGAAGCTGGACCTGCTCTCCGGCCCCGGTTACGGCAGTGCCAACGGCGCTATCAACGTCAAGCAGGACGTGCCCGGCGTGGCGGGTTACATCAACGGCGTGCTGCGCAGCGCGGACGGCATCGACATTCCGGCCCTCAAACTGGCGGACGGGCCGGCCGGGGTGCGGATCAACGCCAACCGCGACGGTGACAGCGCCAGCTACTACGCTACCGCCTGGCCCATCGGCTCGCTGCTCGCCTCCAGCTGGGACGTCAAGCTGGTCAAGGCCGTCGGCGAAGCCATGGGGGACGAGGTGCGCCAGTACGGGGTCGACATCCTGCTGGCTCCGGGCATGAACATCCAGCGCAACCCGCTCAATGGCCGCAACTTCGAGTACTACTCGGAAGATCCCCTGCTGACCGGCAAAATCGGCGCCGCCATGGTCAACGGGGTGGAGAGCAACGGGGTGGGCACCACCATCAAGCACTACTTCGGCAACAACTCAGAGACCAACCGCAACCAGATCAACGACATCGGCGAACCGAGAACCTTCCGCGAGATCTATCTGCGCGGCTTCCAGATAGCGGTGGACGAGGCCCAGCCCTGGGCGGTGATGACCTCCTACAACAAGGTCAACGGCACCTATGTCAACGAGCGCAGGGATGCGGTGACCGACCTGCTGCGCGGCGAGTGGAAGTTCGACGGCCTGGTGATGTCCGACTGGTTTGCCGGCGATGTGGCCAACAATGCCTACAAGCAGGTGCTGGCGGGGCAGGATTTGATCGAGCCGGGGAACGTCAAGGAGCAGTTGCAGCAATCCATCGAGCACGGCGATCTCGACGAGGCCAAGGTGAACGAGGCCGTCATCCACATCCTGACCCAGGTGATGAAGAGCCCCTCCTACAGCCAGTTGGCCATCAGCAACAACCCGGATCTGACCGCCCATGCCAAACTGGCCCGTCAGGCCGGCGCCGAGAGCATGGTGCTGCTGCGCAACGAGGCCGCGGCCCTGCCGCTGGCGGCAAGCAGCACCCTGGCCAGCTTCGGCATCAATCAGATCAACACCTACAAGGGCGGCACCGGCAGCGGGGATGTGAACGCCGCCAGCACCACTACCATCGCGCAGGGACTGGCGGCACGCTTCCCGGTCAACGAGGCGTTGCAGAGCTACTACCGCGATTTTTACGAGAACAACAAGGTCTATCACGAGGGGCAATTTGGCGCCAAGGGCTACTACACCTGCGCCGAGGCGCCAATCAGCGGCGAGCTGGCGGCGCTGATCGCCAATGCAGCTGCCACCCAGCAAGCCGCCGTCATCAGTATCGGCCGCCAGGCCGGGGAAGGGGCGGATCGCAGCAGCGGCAAGGAGGACTATCTGCTCGGTGATGACGAACGCGCCCTCATCGACGCGGTGAGCAGCGCCTTCCAAGCCCAGGGCAAGAAGGTGGTGGTGGTGCTCAATGTCAACGGCGTCATCGACACCGCCCAGTGGAGCGACAAGGTGGATGGCATCCTGCTGGCCTACATGGCCGGCCAGGAGACCGGTCACGCGGTGGCGGACGTGCTCTCCGGCGCGGTCAACCCGAGCGGCAAACTGGCCCAGAGCTTCCCGCACAGCTACGCCAGCGTACCCTCCGCCGGCACCTTCCCGGGCGAGGACACCGACGGGGACGGCGAACCGGACGATCTCTACTACAACGAAGGGATCTACGTGGGCTATCGCTACTACAGCACCTTCGAGCAGGCGGTCTCCTACCCGTTCGGCTTCGGTCTCTCCTACACCAGCTTCAGCTACACCAGCCCCGCCATCGCCAACAATACCCTGGCCGATGGTGCAACCGGCAGCCTGGTGCTGACCGCCACCATCACCAACACCGGCGCCGTGGCAGGCAAGGAGGCGGCCCAGGTCTATGTGACCGCCCCCGAGGTCAAGCTGAAGAAACCGCTCATCGAGCTCAAGGCCTTTGCCAAGACGGCGCAACTGGCACCGGGGGCCAGCGAACAGCTGAGCTTCACCATTCCGGCCAGCATCCTCGCCAGCTTCGATGAGGCCAGCAACCAGTGGATCGTGGAGCCGGGCCGCTACAGCGCCTACATCAGCCCCTCGTCGGATGTCTCCGCCAGCACGCCGGTCAGCTTCACGGTTAGCAAAGAGATCGTGGTGAGCAACACCACGCCAGGGGCACTGGCACTGCCGACCGGGGTGGATCCCGCCAGCGTCACCACCATCACCCGCTAACAAAGGCAGGCACGGCCGGGCCCCCAGCCCGGCCTTGCCCGACAATAGCCCAGCAATGACCCGACCACGGGACCGGCCTTGCGCCAGTCCCGTTTTTATTGGCGGGAGTTGCGATAGGCCAGCGGCGTCATCCGGGTGTTGGCCTTGAAGAAGCGGTTGAAGGCGCTCTGGGACGAGAAGCCGACCCGATCGCTGATGTTCTGTAGCGGTTGATCACCCTCCCCCAGCAAGCGGCAGGCTTCGCTCACCCTCGCCTCCCTGAGCAGGGTGGAGAAGCTGCGTCCCTCCCCCTGCAATTTGCGATTCAGGGTCCAGCGGCTGACATTCATGGCCGTGCACACCTCCTTGAGCAGGCTCTCGTCGCTCTCCAGCCCCCCTTCTCGGATCTTGTGGCGGATCCGCTCCCCCACCAGACAGGCAAAGGGGGCCCGCTCGGCGATGTCGGCACAGATCTGCGCCAGCTGAGCCAATTGCAGATGACCCAGCGGCTCGTTGTAGCACTGGCTGGGACAGTCGAGTTGGGCGTTGTCGATGGTCAGGGTGTTTTCCTCCTGCTCCCAGCGGCAGCGGGTGGCGAAGAACTGGTCCAGCAACTGATGGCGCGGTGGCGGCCGCCCCGTGAAGCCCACCGAGACCCGGGGATCCGCCAGATAGACTCGCAAAATTCGGTAGAGCATGATGAAGTTGGGGATAGCCTGACTCGCCCCCAGGCTGGCGGGCCCCTGATTGACATACAGGTATTGGCTGGCCTGCGCCCCCCGCAGCACCCGCAGCTCGTCACAACTGCCGATGATGGGGCGATAGGCCAGCAGCACCTCAAGCGCAGCCCGCGGCGAGGGCTGATTCAGGCACAGGCTGATAAGGGGTGGATAGTGCTGGTAGAGCTGCCCGATGTCGTAGGAGAGAATGGTTTCGTGAAAACTGGCCAGATAGGGCTGCATCAGTTGCAGCATCCGGTAGTGGCTGTGGGCCGGCAACCGTCCCTGTTCCCGCTCGATGTCGAACGACGTGAGACCGCCCGCCATTAGAATGGCATCGGGATCGCCCCCCTGCTGCTGGCAGGCTCCCAGCATTCGTCTGATCACCTGGTTTGATACGCTCTGTGACATCTGCCGTCCTGGCCTCCGTGCTGACAGGAAACTGCTCGTGATCTCCACCTTATCGACTACTGATCCGCCCCCCATCGCACAGGGTTAGGGGATCAGGGGTCATTATGGGGCGGTCACAGGACGAGCAGATGTAACGGAGTGTAAAAGCACGGGCCAGCACGCATATTTACTCCCTATCGTCAGCCTCACCCATTAAGAGAGGCAGTCCGGCAGGAATCGAACAAGAGCAGCGATAGTCAACCAGTCGCCCACCGCGATAGGGAAGAGAATCACCCATATCAGGAGGCATACGACGAGCCGACAAAGCCTCATACGGAGTCAACCCATCCATCTAATGAGCTGCATGGATCAGATGTGTCCGTTCATTATTCAGAAGCGGGCGGCAGAGTTGGAAAAAACTGGCGAGGTTGTGTGGATTAGCGACACGAAGCTCACTGTGACATGGAGCCAAGCCACGGGAGTGGGTGTGAAGAAGCCGATAAAAACAATGCCAGTCAGGCTTCACTGACTGGCATTAGCCTCATACCGAGGTTTTTATCACTGGGTAATCGCCATCTCCATTCAGGAGGGCTGTTCGCCTTTGCTCTGGGCACCCGGCGGCAAGGGTTTACGTGCCATCAGCTCCAGTTCGAGCAGAGCATAGCGGTGCTCGATGAAGTCATAGACGTTGTTGGAGAGCGCCAGCTTGAAGTAGCTGATGGCTTCCTTGCGGTTGCCTTTGCCCAACTCGAACTTGCCCAGATAGAAATAGGTTTCACACAGGCGCTCGGCCAGCTCCCGGTTATCCTTCACCCCTTTCACCACATTGCCCATCAGCTGGGACGCGTTGATCTCACCGGTGTAGAGACGCACCAGATCCCAGTTCCATGCATCGTCATCGTACTTGTTGAGGCGCTCGCGCATCCGGCTCATGGCCGCAGCGGGATTGAGCTTCTGCTCGGCCAGATAGAGCCAGATCACCCGATAAGGGTCTTCCGGCTGCGCTTCGTAGAAACGCTTCATATCGGCCGCTGCCAGCTCGGGACGATTACCGTAATAGAGGGCAATACCGCGGTTAAGGTAGGCATAGTCATAATCGGGTGCCAGCTCGAGGGCTGAGTCGAATGCCTCATAGGCTTCGTCGTAGTTCTGCTGCTGTACCAGATAGACACCGATGAAGTTATAGGCTTCAGCGAAATCCGGTTTCTCCCGCAGGGCCCGGTTGAAATCGAGACGAGCAAGGGAACGCAAGCCGACGCGATCAAACACCACGGCACGTTCATAGAACAACTCGGCCCGTTGCTCCGTGGTCAACTCCATTTCACTCAGCATCTGCCCGAGTCGGGCGAGCGCCAACTCGCTTTGGTAGGAGACCTGCAGGGGGGTCGCCAATACCAGTGAAGCAGGCTGCGCCTTGGGAACCTTAGGGGTGTTGACATGACTGCTACTGCTGCAACCCCACATGGGTAGCAGCAACAGGATACCAAGGAGGTATCCAATCCCTTTCCTGACGTTCAATGAACACTCCGACGCTTACGCTTGACCCCGCATATGGTAAAGGTCAGCCGCCACTTTGTCATGTAGCTGAGCCCCTCTCCATCAAATAAATCAGGATTCGACAGGGTATCCGGCCTCCAGCCAGCCGCGAAAACCGCCGTCAACACTGATTACGTTGCGATAACCCATCTGTTGCAAATTGTCGGCCGCCAGTACGGAGCGAAAACCGCCACCACAATAGAGATAGAGCGTGGTCTCGGGATCCGGGAACAGGGTCTCGATATCCCGCTCAATCACGCCACGACCCAGATATTGGGCTCCGGGCAGATGGCCTTTGGCCCACTCGCTCTCTTCCCGCACGTCGATCAGGTGAAACGTGCGCCCTTCGTCCTGCCAGCGCTTGATCTGGTGAACATCGGTTTCGGTGATGCGGGAGCGGATCCCGTCAACCAGCGCCAAAAAACGGGGATTGTGTTGCATGGCAAGCTCCTTTTGTTGAAATCATCTGCGTCAGCAAACGACACGCAGAGATAAGAAAAGAGCGCCATGAGGCGCTCTTCACTGTTACGGCAGGATTTCCTGTTGGTCCGCACCCTCTTTCTCTACCTGGGTGGGCAGCATGTGCTCGCGCTTGACGCCGAGGAACATGGCAAACGCACTCGCCACATAGATGGAGGAGTAGGTACCGAACGCCACACCGATCACCATGGCCACGGCAAAACCGTGGATCAGCGCGCCGCCCTTAAGCAGCAGCGCCAGCACCACCACGAAGGTGAGCCCGGAGGTGATGATGGTACGGCTCAGGGTCTCGGTCATGGAGAGATCGAGAATGTAGTCGGTATCCCCTTTGCGCACCTTGCGGAAGTTCTCCCGCAAGCGGTCGAACACCACTATGGTATCGTTCAGGGAGTAACCCACTAGGGTCATCAATGCCGCCAGCACGGTCAGGTCGAACTCGTACTGGAAGTAGGCAAAGACGCCCAGGGTGATCACCACGTCATGCACCAGCGAGAGGATGCCGCCCATGGCCAGACGCCATTCAAAGCGCACCGCCACGTAGATCAGGATACAGATGATGGAGGCCAGCATCGCCAACGCCCCGTCAGTAGCCAGCTCGTCACCGACTGAAGGGCCGACGAATTCGACGCGTTTGAGTACAGCGCCCTCATCGAGCAGCTTGGCCGCTGCCAGCACCTCGTTACCCTGCTGCTCGACCTTGACCCCCTCTTTCGGAGCCAAACGGAACAGTACGTCACGGCTGGAGCCAAAGTGTTGCAGGGTGGCCCCTTCAATCTTCTGCTCTTCCAGAACGTCGTGGATCTTGTCCAGGCTCACCGACTGCTGGAATCCCACCTCGATGGTGGTACCACCAGTAAAGTCCAGACCCCAGTTCAGCCCCCGATCAAACAGGAAGAACAGGGCTACCACCATCAGCACGGAAGAGAAAACCACACCCGGCTTGGCATAGCGCATAAACGGGATCGGTTTTTCAAAATGTAGAATCTGAAACATTTCTCTATCCTCAGATGGGCAGCTTGTCGATACGCCGTCCACCCCAAGCCAGGTTGATAATGGCACGGGAAACTGTGATGGCAGTAAACATGGAGGCGGTCAGACCAATGCCCAGCGTCAGGGCAAAGCCCTTGATGGCGCCAGTACCGATACCGAACAGGATCACGCAAGTGATCAGCGAGGTCACGTTGGAGTCGGCGATGGTGGAGAATGCCCGATCAAAGCCCAGATGGATGGCTTGCTGAACACCGCGACCGTTGCGGATCTCTTCACGAATACGCTCGTAGATCAGTACGTTGGCATCCACCGCCATACCCAGCGTCAAGACGATACCGGCGATACCCGGCAATGTCATGGTGGCCCCAGGGATCATCGACATGATGCCGACAATCAACACCAGGTTCATGCAGAGCGCCAGGTTGGCAACCCAGCCGAACGCGCGGTAGTAGATCCCCATGAACAGCACGATCACCAGCATGGCCCAGCCGATGGCTTCCATACCGCTGTCGATGTTCTGTTGACCCAGGCTCGGGCCAATGGTGCGCTCTTCCACGATCTGGATCGGGGCGATCAAGGCACCGGCACGCAGCAGCAGCGCCAGGTTGTGGGCTTCGTTGGCATTGTCGATACCTGTGATACGGAACTGGCTGCCAAGACGCGACTGGATGGTGGCGACGTTGATCACCTCCTCCTGCTTGCGGAACTTGCGCTTGCCATCCGGACCCGGTTGACCGACCGGCTTGTACTCGATGAAGACGGTCGCCATCCCTTTACCGACGTTGTCCTTGGTAAAGTTGGCCATCTTGTTGCCACCCTGGCCATCCAGCTTGATGTTGACCTGGGGACGGCTGTACTCGTCGAAACCGGACTGGGCACCCACGATGTGGTCACCGGTCAGGATCACTCGCTTTTGCAGCACCACGGGACGACCATTGCGATCGGTATAAACCTTGGAACTGGGGGGAACTCGCCCTTCAGCAGCCGCCTGAATATCAGCCGCCTCATCCACCATGTGGAACTCCAGGGTCGCGGTTGCACCCAGGATCTCCTTGGCGCGGGCGGTATCCTGAATACCGGGCAGTTCAACGACAATGCGCTCGGCGCCTTGCTGTTGTACCAGCGGCTCGGCCACACCCAGTTCGTTGACCCGGTTACGGATGATGGTGATGTTCTGCTCGAGGGCGTACTTCTTCACCTCCTTGATCTTGGCTTCGCTCAGACCAGCCAGCAGGATGAACTCATCCCCCTTCTGCTCGGTAGTGAAAGTCAAATCAGGGTTCTGACGACGCAGATGAGAAACGGCGCGTTCCTGATCGGCTTCGTCACGGAAGATCACCTGCACCTGATCACCGACCCGGCGTACGCCGGAGTAACGGATCTTCTGGGTGCGCAGCTCGGAGCGGAAATCCTGCACCATCTGCTCTTGCTGCTTGGTCAGTGCTTCGGCCATGTCCACTTCCATCAGGAAATGCACACCACCGCGCAGATCAAGACCCAGCTTCAGAGGCGCCGCACCGATGGCTTCGAGCCAGGCGGGAGTGGAAGGTGCCAGGTTGAGTGCGGTAATGAAGTTGTCGCCCAGCTTGTTGGCAACGATATCGCGCGCCTTCAGCTGGTCTTCGGTGTTCTTGAAACGGATCAGGATAAAACCGTGCTCGAATGCAGCATGTTTGACCGGGATCTTGGCCGCTTCAAGGGTCTCTTTCACCAGATCAAGAGTATCTAGCTTGACTTCGGCACCACGGCTGGCAGAAACCTGCAAAGCCGGATCTTCGCCGTAAAGATTGGGGGCTGCATATAGAAAACCGATGGCGATCACCAGGATCACCATCAGGTATTTCCACAGCGGATAGCGATTCAACACGCTGTGCTCCTTGGGAGATTAAAGGGACTGGATAGAACCCTTGGGCAGAACGGCAGAGACGAAGTCCTTTTTGATGGTGACTTGAGTCTGGTCGTTCAGGGCGATCACCAGGTAATCGCTGTCTGCAGCCACTTTGGCAATTTTGCCAACCAGGCCACCGGAAGTGAGCACTTCATCACCCTTGGACAAGGAGCTCATCAGATTGCGGTGATCCTTGGCACGTTTGGCCTGGGGACGATAGATCATGAAGTAGAAGATCAGGCCGAATACGGCCAGCATGATGATCATTTCCATACCACCACCCTGTGCACCCGGTGCTGCGCCTTCTGCATACGCCTTGGAGATAATGCTCATTTAACAACCTCTTATTGATGTAGATTAAAAAAATTATATGTTGTTGTTATTTAACGTCATTTTCAGCTAACGGAGGCACAGGCTTCCCTTGCCGACGGTAAAACTCTGTTACAAAGTCGTCTAATTTACCCTGCTCGATCGCGTCCCGCAAACCCTGCATCACACGCTGGTAGTAACGCAGGTTATGAATCGTATTCAGACGGGCACCGAGGATCTCGTTGCACTTGTCCAGATGGTGCAGGTAGCTGCGGCTGTAGTTCTTGCAGGTGTAGCAATCACACTCGGCATCCAGGGTGCTGGTGTCGTTGCGGTGCTGGGCGTTGCGGATCTTCACCACGCCATCGGTGGTGAACAGGTGGCCGTTGCGGGCGTTGCGAGTCGGCATGACGCAGTCGAACATGTCGATACCACGGCGCACCCCTTCCACCAGATCTTCCGGCTTGCCGACACCCATCAGGTAGCGCGGCTTGTCAGCCGGAATTTTCGGGCAGACGTGCTCGAGGATGCGGTGCATGTCCTCTTTGGGTTCACCCACGGCCAGACCGCCGACCGCATAACCGTCGAAACCGATCTCCAGCAGCCCCTTGAGGGAGACATCCCGCAGATCTTCGTAGACCGAGCCCTGAATGATGCCGAACAGGGCGTTCTTGTTGCCCAGCGCATCAAACTTGTCGCGTGAGCGCTTGCCCCAGCGCAGGGACATCTCCATGGACTTGCGCGCTTCTTCATAAGTGGCCGGGTACGGGGTGCACTCGTCGAAGATCATCACGATGTCGGAGCCCAGATCGTACTGGATCTCCATGGACTTCTCGGGGTCGAGGAAGATCTTCTCGCCATTGATGGGGTGACGGAAGTGGACGCCCGCTTCGGTGATCTTGCGAATATGGCCCAGGCTGAACACCTGGAAACCACCGGAGTCGGTCAGGATCGGGCCCTGCCAGTTCATGAAATCGTGCAGATCGCCGTGGGCACGCATCACTTCCTGACCCGGACGCAGCCAGAGGTGGAAGGTGTTACCCAGCAGGATCTGGGCGCCGGTTTCACGCACTTCTTCCGGGGTCATCCCCTTGACGGTGCCGTAAGTCCCGACCGGCATAAAGGCCGGCGTTTGTACCACACCACGTTCGAAGACCAGTTGACCGCGACGGGCACGGCCGTCGGTGGTTTTCAGTTCAAATTTCATTGCTACCTCGGCTGCGTCAGATAAACAGTCTGACAATAGGAGGGCCGCTCACGGCCCGGTAAATAAGCTGAAGCTTATGCTTCAACCTGGCGACGGGTGACGAACATGGCGTCCCCGTAGCTGAAGAAACGGTACTGCCCGGCCACGGCTGCCTGATAGGCCGCCATCACGTTGTCATAACCGGCAAAGGCGCTGACCAGCATGATCAGGGTCGACTCCGGCAGATGGAAGTTGGTGACCATGGCATCGACGATCTGGAACTGGTAGCCAGGGAAGATGAAGATATCGGTGTCACTAAAGAAGGGCGCCAACGGTTTGCCCTGGGCCAGGGTGACCTTGGCCGCGCTCTCCAGCGAACGGACCGACGTGGTCCCCACCGCAATCACCCGGCCACCACGGGCACGGGTGGCCGCGATGGCATCTACCACCTCTTGCGGCACTTCCGCATACTCGGAGTGCATGTGGTGATCTTCAATCTTCTCAACCCGCACCGGCTGGAAGGTCCCCGCCCCTACATGCAGGGTGACGAAGGCCGTTTCAACCCCTTTGGCCCGAATTTTCTCAAGCAGCGGCTCATCAAAGTGCAGGCCGGCGGTCGGCGCAGCGACAGCCCCCGGTTTTTGATTGTAAACGGTCTGGTAGCGCTCCTTGTCAGCATCCTCGTCGGGACGGTCGATATAGGGGGGCAGCGGCATGTGGCCGATGGCCTCCAAAATCTCCAGCACCGGACGCGGGTCGAGGAAGTGGATCTCGAACAGGGCGTCGTGGCGGGCGCGCATCTCTGCCTCCACACCACCATCCATGCTCATCCGGGTGCCGGGCTTGGGCGCCTTGGAGGCACGGACATGGGCCAGCACGCTGTGCTCGTCCAGAATGCGCTCGACCAGTACCTCCAGCTTGCCGCCGCTGGCCTTCTGGCCAAACATGCGCGCCGGAATGACACGGGTGTTGTTGAATACCAGCAGGTCACCCGGATTGAGCTGATCCAGCACATCGACAAATTGACCGTGGCGCAGGGCGCCAGTTTGACCATCGAGCTGCAACAGGCGGCTGGCGGTACGCTCTGCCATCGGATAGCGGGCAATCAGCTCGTCTGGCAGATCAAAATGAAAATCGGATACTTGCATCTTTCACCTCGGGGGGAATCGGCGGCTAGTCTAGTTATCCCCATCTTCCAAGGCAACCCAAAAGACCAAAAACCCAAGAGAGACAAGGGGTAGCGAGCAATATTGAGACACACCTCCGGTTAATGATTCTTTAATGTTCTGTATTGACCCTGATCATGTTTTGCCAGTTGGGGCTGGGCTAGGGTGAAAGCAGATACACAAGGAGGCCCACCATGATGACCCTATCCGAAATCATGACCGAACACCCCTTCACTCTGGGTCCGTCAAACAGTGTCAAACAGGCGATGGACCTGATGCAGCAGGAGCGGATCCGCCACATTCCCATCGTCGACGAGCAGCACCACCTGCTGGGGCTGGTGACCCTTACCGATATCCTGGCCACCCGGGAATCCAAGCTGCTGCTCATCAGCCCGGAGCGGGAAGCCGAATTTACCGACAGCGTGCAACTCGACGAGATCATGACACGGCAAGTGGCGAGTGTAGATCCTCACGCCGGCATCAAGGAGGCGGCACTTTACCTGCAGCGGCACAGATATGGCTGCCTGCCGGTACTCAAAGGACGCAAGCTGATCGGCATTGTCACCGAGTCGGACTTCATTGCCGTGGCCATCAACCTGCTGGAATTGATGGAAGAGCAGGAACCACCTACCGACTTTTGACAGATCTGGATGTAATTAAATTACAATAAAAGCGTTTTCAGCCGTCGAAATAAGCTAAAATGATGAAACACTTTCATTTTGATTGAAAAATTACACCAAATACTTGCCTTGTGATCTGCGTCACACTATCATCCTCTCATGCAATAGTTGCCGAGGGGGAGACGAGGGATTGTGCACCCATTATCTTCCTCTCATATGTCTGCAAGTTTGCACACCCCGTAGTTAGTCTTTGCTGTAAAGCATTTGTTTATATAGCCATTCCTTGTTTGATGACCCGGCCCTGTCGTTGCGATAGCGCCGGGATTTTTTTATCTGCGCTTTTCGGCTTCCCCCTTACCAGCACATCCCCCATCGCTGCGAGCAGCGGTCTCAACCTCCTGCGCCACCTGTTTGCACCACCGTTTATCTCATCGCGTCATCGTGGATCTGCACACCCCTTCTTATGCCTTGAAAAGGCGATGTAGCGCACAGATATTGAACCACGACAAGGAGTTATCTCAGTAGGCCAGAGATATTCATGTTAGGTACAGCCATAGTGAGCTATCTAATAAGTAGATTTAAGCGATTCAAAATTGCGGCTTTTATCGATTAGCGGAAGCCCCTATGATGAATCTATCGAAAGTTAAGCGCCTCGTCTGGCAAGACTCTTCAACACCAGACCGGCATATGTACATCACCAAGGAGCAATTACATGTCTACCTACATCAACACTGAAATCAAGCCGTTCAATGCTACCGCCTACCACAATGGCAAATTCGTTCAGGTGTCTGACGCTGACCTGAAAGGCAAGTGGTCCGTGGTCTTCTTCTACCCGGCTGACTTCACCTTCGTTTGCCCGACCGAGCTGGGCGACCTGGCTGACAACTACGCTGAATTCCAGAAACTGGGCGTCGAGATCTACTCTGTCTCTACCGATACCCACTTCACTCACAAAGCATGGCACGACACTTCTGACACCATTCAGAAGATCCAGTACCCGATGATTGGTGACCCGACTGGTACCATCACCCGCAACTTCGGCGTGATGATCGAAGAAGCTGGTCTGGCTGACCGCGGTACCTTCGTGATTGACCCGCAGGGCATCATCCAGATCGTCGAGATCAACGCTGGCGGCATCGGCCGTGACGCACTGGAACTGCTGCGCAAAGTCAAAGCCGCCCAGTACGTTGCCTCCCACCCGGGTGAAGTGTGCCCGGCTAAATGGAAAGAAGGCGAAGCCACTCTGGCCCCGTCCCTGGACCTGGTAGGCAAGATCTAAGCCTCCCGCTTCCAAGACCGGCCCGCATAAGGGCCGGTCTGCTTTCCGGCATTTCCAAATAGGCCTGAAAGCAGACCGACTCACATTTAATGCCAACTCGCCATTACAAGAAGGAATTCGACCATGTTGGATACCAACCTCAAACAACAGCTGAACACCTATCTGCAGTACATCGTCAATCCCATCGAGATCAGCGTGTCCGGCAACGACAGCGACAAATCTGCAGAGCTGCTGGCACTGGCCAGCGAGATCGCCGAGATGTCCCCCAAGATCACCCAGACCTCTGGCACTGCCGCTCGCAAGCCTTCCATGAGTGTCGCGCCGCAGGGCCAAGCCCCGCGCGTTCACTTTGCCGGCATCCCCATGGGTCATGAATTTACCTCTCTGGTGCTCGCCCTGCTGCAAAGCGGCGGCCACCCCTCCAAGGCCGATGCGGCCGTGCAGGAGCAGATCCGCAATCTCAAGGGTGAGTTCCACTTCGAGACCTATATCTCCCTCTCCTGCCACAACTGCCCGGACGTAGTACAGGCCCTCAACCTGATGGCGACCCTGAATCCCGGCATCACTCACACCATGATCGATGGCGCCCTGTTCCAGGAAGAGGTTACCGAGCGTCAAATCATGGCGGTACCGAATGTCTACCTGAACGGCCAACCGTTCAGCCAGGGCCGTATCTCGCTGGAAGAGATCGTCGCCAAACTCGATACAGGTGCTGCCGAGCGCAAGGCCGCCGAGCTGAATGAGAAAGCTCCCTACGACGTACTGGTGGTGGGCGGTGGCCCGGCTGGCGCCGCAGCGGCTATCTATGCCGCTCGTAAAGGCATTCGCACCGCCATCGTTGCCGAGCGTTTCGGTGGTCAGGTGATGGACACCGTCGGCATCGAGAACTTTATCTCCGTGCCCTATACCGAAGGCCCCAAGCTGGCCGCCAGCCTGGAGCAGCACGTCAAACAGTACGGCGTGGAAGTGATCACCGAACAGCGTGCCGCCGCCATCAGCAAAGATGGGTATGTGAACGTGGATCTCGCCTCTGGCGCCACCTTGAAGAGCCGTGCCGTGATCCTGGCGACCGGTGCCCGCTGGCGCGACCTGAACGTGCCGGGCGAACTCGAGTACCGCACCAAGGGCGTGGCCTACTGCCCGCACTGCGATGGCCCCTTCTTTAAGGGCAAACGGGTTGCGGTGATCGGGGGTGGTAACTCCGGCATCGAGGCGGCCATCGATCTGGCTGGCATCGTCGAGCATGTGACTGTGGTGGAGTTCGCCGACACCCTGCGTGCCGATGAAGTGCTGCAGAAGAAGGCTCGCTCCATGGGCAATATCGACATCATCATGAGCGCCCGCACCACCGAAGTGATCGGTGATGGTAGTAAGGTGGTCGGTATGGACTACGAAGATCGCACCACAGGTGAGATCAAACACCTGGCGGTAGCGGGCATCTTCGTCCAGATCGGCCTGGTACCGAACACCGAGTTCCTGAAAGGGAGCGAGATTGCCATGACCCGCTTTGGCGAGATCGAGATCGATACCAAAGGGGCGACCTCCCTGCCCGGTGTCTACGCCGCAGGAGATGCCACCACGGTACCGTTCAAGCAGATCATCATCTCCATGGGTGCTGGCGCCACCGCTGCACTGGGTGCGTTTGATTACCTCATCCGCAACCCTGCTCCTGAAGCGACCAAGGCTGATGCTGTGACCGCCTGATAAACCCAGCGCAACAAAAAGCCGACGCCCGATGAAGTAAACACGAGCGTCGGCTTTTTTATATCTGCATCGATGCGCAATAAAAACCCCGCAGCAAATGGCGGGGTTGTTCATGACTGGACTTAAACGACGGGCATCACTCCAGCAAGAAAACAGCCTCGATATTATCACTTACCGTGATCTGCTGTTGTTGATAGCTGTTGTCCGCCATATCCGCCGCAGGTGCAGCCATCGCCATGGCCTGCACCACCTTCAGGTTGCGGCTGTAGGCGGTAATGGGCGAAGCATTGCGGTACTCCACACTGTAGACCTTGCCAAGCTTCATCCCGAACGCCTTGGCCAGAGATTCAGCCTTGGTTTTGGCATCCTCAACTGCATTCAAACGGGCCTGCTCCTTGATGACCTGCGGCGACTTCAACCCGTACTCAATCTGTGATACGGACTCCAGCCCAGCTTTGAGGGCGGTATCCATCAGGGGGCTCAATTTATCCAGTTGATAGAGTTTGACCGCCAATTGCCGCTGGGCACGGTATCCCAGCAATACCGGCTTTTTGTTCTCGCCATACTGATATTCCGGAGAGACCATCAGGTTGCCAGCCTCAACATCGCTGCGCTTGATCCCCAGCCCTTCCAGTTGGCTGAAAAAGGCTGCGACCTTGGTATCGACCTGCTGCTTGGCCTTGAGGCCCTGCTTATCCAGTGCACTCACCGCCACATTGAGGGTGAGCATATCGGGTTCGGTCTTCTGCTCGGCATAACCACTCACCACCAGATGGGGCGCTTGCGGCACTTCAATCGCCAGCAGCGGAGCACTGACAACCAGAGCAGAAAGAGTAAGAAGGGGACGCCACATAGAAAAAAACCTCAATCGGAAAGATTGAGGTCATTATGCCCGTGCAGTTACGGGATTCATATATCATGCGAGGGGGGGAACTGATCCAGTATCTGATTGGTCAGATCGAGACTGATGGTGACCACGCTGCAGACATCTGGGCTCTGCTCTACCTTATCTTGTGACGATGTCGCACCGCAGACCTGCACCTCATCATCGAAATGGAACGAGTCCCACGACAGAACATGTCCTTGCACCGCCTGTCCGAGATCGGTGCCACCAATTGCCTCCTCCATCGCAGACCAAGGGATGGTATCAGACGGCCCAAGCAAATTTTGCAACAACGGAGGGTGAAAACTGACCAGTGGATACTCCTGCTGACCCTGCTCATGGCCAACCAGAATCATGTTATGGGCAGACTCGGTATCCAAAACAGGCACATAGGTGATAGAGGCTGCAGCAAAGTCAACATAGAGCGAGCCCGCGACATCACCGGCCTCATTCTCTATCTCCATCCCATCCAGCCGATCACCGGCGATCGAGGCCTGATAGCCAAACTGACCTGCGCAGGTAATGTTGCCCTGTCCATCCCAGCTATAACGGATGCCATCAATGTCGACCCAGTTGAATGACTGCATGATTACCCTCTCTTCTACGGCCGCTATCTTATCCATCCACCTAAAGAA
Organism: Aeromonas sp. 603607; assembly: GCF_049171595.1. Classification (NCBI taxonomy): domain Bacteria; kingdom Pseudomonadati; phylum Pseudomonadota; class Gammaproteobacteria; order Aeromonadales; family Aeromonadaceae; genus Aeromonas; species Aeromonas sp. 603607. The sequence goes on along the minus strand of NZ_JAAKOV010000012.1, from coordinate 3,562 downwards.
AAAACAGGGGCCAGGCAAGCCCGGCCCCGAGAGAGGGTTACGGATCAACCTTCAAGTTACCGTCATCCAGCAAGTGCTTGATGATCTCCTGATTGGAGCCCAGTGAGGCGAGGTCGAGTGAGTTCTGGAACTGGATGGTCAGTTCTGGGCTCCCACCGGCCCCGGCAGGATCTATCGTCAACGTCTTGGTCGTCGTGTTGAACTGCAGATAGTTGTCCAGCACGGCTGCCAGATCCTCGTTGTTCCCCACTGCAGGTACGCCGACCAGCAGATCCGAGAGATCCAGTACATCTCCACCATTGTTGGTATCACCTAAAGTGAAATCAGTAATGGTATCGATACTGCCGTCCGCATCCCCCGCCAGCCACTTGAAGGTGTCACTCTCCCCACCACCGGTCATGGTATCGCTGCCAAGGCCGCCGATCAGAATGTCCTTACCAAGGTCGCCCGTGAGTATATCGCTACCAGAACCACCATCCAGATAATCATCACCGACACCTCCAACAAGGGTGTCGTTCCCTTCCTGGCCAAAAAGGATATCGTTGCCACTGCCACCATATAGGGTGTCATTACCACCACTGCGGCTACTCTCCCCACTCAGCTCAGTAATATGGGTCCGGATGTAATCCACCGTCTGTTCACGTGTCCACCCATGACTGGACTCCAGCGTTTCAAATACCAGCCAACCAGAACCTTGGGGCAGATCCAGTCCCAACTCGCTGGCCAGCGTATCGGTATTGAGTACATCGCCAAACAGGATGTCATTGCCAACACCACCATCGGCCACGTCATTGCCGGCCCCCAGCAACACGGTAATCTGATCCCCCTCGGTCAGGGCTGCCGTCAACTGCTCGGCACTGGTCACAATCTGGGCATCGCCGATCGGGGCATTGAAACCCTGCTCGATCCGGATATTGTCTATCCGTACCTCAGCATTCCGGTCATTGGAGCTGTCGAGCAGTTCGAACACAAACCCGTATTGCCCGACAGGCAGTCCATCGGTTGTGATAGTGCTGTAAGCCGTCAAAACAGATGAACTAACGCCAGTAATGGTGCCCGTTTGCACTGGATTGAGCATATCCCAGACGCCACCCTCGAGTTTCACCAACTTCCAGGTGAAGCTGTCGCTGCTATTAACACCATTCAAGGCATACTGGAACTGCAGACTTGCTCCGGCTTGTGCCGCAGAAACCTGGATGGCATTGGCCACGGCGAGCGCCAATATTGTCCTGTCAGAATCAGAACCGGTTCGATCATCCCGGATCCGCAAGCTTCCATTTGTAACGGTATGCGATCCCTGAGCATCACCACTGAGCACCCATCCCGAGGCGGCATTTATGCCGCTACCACTACCAAATGTGGCCAAGTCAAGGAAGCTGCCTGCCGAGTAAAACTGATCTGCCGTTTCAGTCGTGTTATCAAAGAACTTCAACAAATCCTTGTTAACATCATTGGTCACCCCGATTGCATTGACCTGGCTGATGGCACTGAGTGAAACAAAAGCATCCACCGACTCCTTGATCACCTCAAATGTGGTGCTGTTGCCTGGTCCAGCGACCTGATTGCTGTCATTGAGGTAGTAAGTCGGGTTACCATCCGTGACAAAGAATGTCAGGTTCTGGTAACCGGGAGCAGCCTTGCTACCATCATTGAACCACTGCACGGCCTGATTGAACGCGGCTTCATAGTTGGTGCCACCATTGGCAACCAGTGCATCAATGGCATTGGTCAGGTTGCTCACATTACTGGCATCAAGCCCTACTATTGTCACACTCTCGCTGGCATTCGCCGCAAAACCAATCAAGGTGATATTGATCTCACCATCATGATCTTTCAACTGGTTCGCCAAATGGGTCAGGGAGGCCTTGAGCATACTCAGTCGTGATCCAGCCATACTGCCAGACACATCGACCACCAAGGCAATATTGTAATTCTCACCCGGGATGAAATTGGTACTGGTGCCGCCGATGTCCCCCACCACAATATCGTGACCAGCACCGCCTGCAACCAGACCATCCACACTACCGTTGGAGTTGGGCACCTTGTGATCATCATCCGTGCCGGGGGTCCCGGTAGTGTCGGGGGTATCCGAGGTGTTGCTACCCACAACCAGAATATTGGACGCGACGGGAGGCTCATTGCTCTTGACCGATACGGTAAAGTTGGCGCTGGCTTTATCTCCATCGGCATCAGTCAAGGTAGCACTGAAATCAAGGTCAATATCAGGAGGCGTGATCTTGTCGATCACTCCGAAATTCTCGATCCTCACTGAGTCATTGCCATTCAGCACAAAGCGGACATAAAGCTGGCTGAACTCCCCATCGGGTTCTATGCTGGCCAACTGCATCGACCCTTTGAGTCCTGACAGAACAAGCTCTCCGGAATCGACGACGGTCACGCCATCGGCAGCATAAGCCACCCACTGTATGGTGCTGGTATTGGTGTTGCCAACCCCGTAGACGTTGAAAGAGAGCCCATCAACGGCTGCAGTCGTGGATACCTTGAACCCTTCGTTATTGTCCAGGTTGCCGTTCTTAATCCCGAAACCATTGTTGTTCGGGTTGAGATTATCTGCATCACTCCCCGGCAGATCCTGAGGATTATTGACGCTGCCATTGAACAGCAGACCATCGAACAGTACACCAATCCCGCCAGCAGTAACCCCGATCGTCTCAACAGGCCCTCCAGCACCGAACTGTGCCCCGATCGAGAAAGTCTGGGTTGGCTGGGGAGTAACCAGTTCAAAGCTGTAAGTATTGTCGTCATTGAGTGTCAATGTATAGAACACTTTAGGTGGCTGCCCACTACCATCAATGGTTGCTACCAGAGTCTTGCCATCAGTCGACAAGGTTTCGGTGATCCCTGCCAAATCAGGCCATCCAGTCAGTTTCAGTCCACCAGTACCCAGAGGGCCATCAGCACCAAAAGAGACGCCAAACAATCCACCGGTAGTGATGTCGGCTACATTCATCACTTCCAGACTTTCGATGCCTGTGATCACGGGCATATCGTCTTCAATAACAACACTGACCTGCTTGGTATCACTCAAGTCACCATCACTGGCTGACAGGTTGAAGGTAAATGTCTTCAGTCCTTCCTTATTGTCTCCAAATTCATGATCGATGGGCCCCAGCAAGGTGACGGTATATTTACCAACCGGATCTACAGATACTTGTATGACTGGGATCCCTCCCGCTGAACCCACCAGTGTCGCAGACCCTATACCACTCCACACAACTGGTACCCCTCCAGAGCTCAGGCCAGATGGAGCAGAAAGAGTGAACGTAAAGGTATTGCTGTCGATATCTGTCACACTTGCCGTCGCATGGGTCGAGGTGCTATCGGTAATATCGCCGGGATTGGGTGAATTGTCTGGATTGGATCCCGGTAATCCCTCCTCGGATATGCGCAGATCCGAGACAGTCAGCATGGGAGCATCGTTAGTTGCAGTGACGGTCACGGTGAAGGGCTTGTTGTCTGCCCCGCCCTCGTCCGTGGTCCCCGCCACGTTGCCATTCACGACCCCGCTCCAGTCCGCCGGCAAGCTAAAGCCCGGCACTCC